>NZ_BOSG01000005.1:0-300000 GCF_018403225.1 Paenibacillus sp. J23TS9
ACGCGCGTCAACATTTCCTCTATACCGCGAGCTGGAAGCTCGCATTTGAATCAAAATGTTGAGTATTCCCATCACCCGCTCCATACATAAAACATAACGCCGAAAGGCGTTTTTTTATTTGAGCGGTAGACCGTCCCATCACCCGCTTCACAGATAAACAGAAACCCCTGAGCGCTTCTAAGGAGCTCTCAGGGGTTTCTTTCGCATATGCTAACCCTAAAAGTCGCCTACGTAGGATATACGGTAGGCGGCTTTTTCTATCAACAATTTTTACGAACTGCTTTTGCTTTACTAACCATTTTGCAGATAACTGATATACAATCACATCGTAAAAGCCAGTATGCCGGACCTTTCTTGGAGAAATCTGTATTGGTATAATCCCATAGGCCCAATTGAAATCAAATAAATAATATGCCATCTATAAAGATATCAAAATTGCGATACTCAGGTAAAGATTTGAATATTGACTTATTTGCCCTAAAAGGTCAACATCAGAATAAAAGAAATCATTTCCTGGGAGGTTACGATGAAGAACAAAATCAGAGTTGGCATGATTGGTCTGGGCGCACGCGGAATGGGACTGTTAAAGGGCATTATTTTGCATATGGAAGATGTGGAGGTAGCTGCTGTATGCGACTTGTATCAGGATCGCTGCGATCAGGCGGCTGACAGTGTTGCAGAAACCGGCATATCCCGTCCTTTGGTGACTCAGGATTACCGGGAAGTCATGGCCATGGGGAATATTGATGCCGTCGTCATCAGTGCCTCCTGGGCAGACCATACGGAGATAGCCATTGCTGCGATGGAAGCAGGTATATATGCCGCCTCCGAGGTGGGTGGGGCCTACTCAATCCAAGAGTGCTGGAAGCTTGTAGAGGCCTACGAACGTACCCGTGTACCGTGTATGATTATGGAGAACTGCTGTTACGGACGCGATGAAATGATGGTACTGAACATGGTGAAGCAGGGTGCGCTTGGAGAGATAGTGCATTGTGCGGGCGGCTATCAGCATGATTTGAGAGACGAGATTGCTTTTGGAAAAGAAAACAGGCACTACCGCTTGAACAATTACATTCACCGGAACTGCGAAAACTATCCAACGCATGAGATTGGCCCGATTGCACGCATTCTGGATATTAATCATGGCAACCGTATGGTGTCATTGGTATCGATGGCTTCCAAGGCGAAGGGCATGCAAGCCTATATCCGCAAGGAAAAAGGGGAAGATACCGAACTGGCGCAAACCGAATTTATGCAGGGCGATATTGTCACAACCATTATCAAATGCGCTCACGGAGAGACGATCACGATCACACTGGATACCACGCTGCCGCGTTATTATTCCCGGGGATTCACCGTTCACGGTACCAAGGGGATGTATATGGAGGACAACCATTCTATCTATCTGGAAGGTACACATGATGATTTTCATATGAGCTGGAAAGAGCAATGGGGCAATGTAGAGCAGTTCAGAGAGCAGTATGATCATCCATTATGGAAAAAATATATCGAGGAAGGTGTCAAAGGCGGCCATGACGGGATGGACTGGCTTGTATTCTCTGACTTTTTTGAAAGTGTGAAACAAGGGACCCAGACCCCGCTTGATGTATACGACATGGCTGCCTGGATGTGTATCTCTGCATTATCAGAAGAATCGATTGCCCTGGGAGGACATCCGGTCGCAATTCCCGATTTCACGAATGGCAAGTGGATGACACGTTAATCATTGAAAATACACCATAAGGTTATGAAGAGGCTGGCAAGCTATTCACTTGTGCAGCCTTTTTAATTTAATCAATAATACTTCCGTAAATGGCAGCATGGTATAGTTCAGCTGTTGACAACAAGAAAACAGAGTGATATCATTATCTCGTGTTAGAGATATTCTATTTAAAGATTAATATTTTTTTGGGTAGATACCTTTAAATCGAAATATATAATGTTAAGAAATAATATGCAACAAGAGTATGTAGAGTATTCTGGTTGTTCCATATTGTTAACAAAGTATATTTCAAGGGTAAGCATGGCAAAATAGGATAAACTCATGTTCAACATAAACTCAATTGGTAAAGGGGAAATTCAAGATGTCTAACGTAAAAACAGCAGTTATCTACTATAGCTCCGGCGGTACAAACTATCAGCTTGCGCAATGGGCGGCAGAGGGTGCTAAACAAGCTGGCTCTGAAGTGAAGGTTCTGAAAGTGGCTGAAACGGCTCCACAGGCTGCGATTGATTCCAACCCGGCTTGGAAAGCCAACCATGAAGCAACCAAAGACGTTCCGGAAGCTACACTTGCTGATTTGGAATGGGCAGATGCAATTATTTTCAGTATTCCTACCCGTTTCGGCAACATGCCGGTTCAAATGAAACAGTTCCTCGATCTTACCGGCGGACTTTGGTTCCAAGGGAAATTGGCGAACAAGGTTGTCAGCGCTATGTCCTCTGCGCAGAATCCTCATGGCGGTCAGGAAGCTACCATTCTCTCTCTGTACACAACCATGTACCACTGGGGAGCCATCGTAGCAACACCAGGCTTCACAGACCCATCCATCTTTGCAGCAGGCGGCAACCCTTACGGCACTTCCGTGACCGTTGGTCAGGACGGCAAAATGGTTGAGGATGTGCAGGCGGCAGTTGTTCATCAGGCGAAACGCACAGTAACCGTAGCAGATTGGGTGAAAAAAGGACTTAACGGAAACAACTAAAAGTAGAGTGTGCTAACCACAAAAAGGCTGGCCCGAAGCATCGATGATGACTTCAGGCTCAGCCTTTTTTGTGTATTCCAGTTCATTCAGAAAATTACTGCACTTTAATCACGATTGCATTACTGATTTTGCGTCCCGGGGTTGTTAAGTATTTGCCGTTAAAATATAATCCGCTCGATGCTCCCCCGTCCAGATTCATTGCCTGATAGGCTCCAGCCTGGCGCATGATCTCTGCCATCTGCGGAATGGTCGCGCCGCCTGTGGTCAATAGGATCAGCTTATGGTCCTTGGTAATGCCAAGGGCGCTGCGTGCACCGCCGCCTGTCAGAATCTTCGGGTCTTTAAATCCTTCCTGTTTCACATTCAGCGATACTTTACCATCGACCAATAGCCGCGGTCCCGCCTGCAGTCCGCCTTCAATGAGTCCTTGGCCGAATTTGTCCTTGAAATCAGAGCCTGCGATCAGGCTGACAAGCTGGTTCTCATCATAGGTGAATATGGCCCGCTGATCGCCAGGGCTCGACATTTTGATGTCACCCTTGCTCAAGATATACCCGTATGGAGCCTTGTAGCTGCCTGATGTATAAGCATTAAAAAAGGTGCCGTTAATAGCTACGGTTGCTCCGCTTCGTTTGGCGATGCTGCTCAGGTCTTCGACATTTCCGGGCGTATTTCCGGCAAGCACCACGTCCATTTGAACCTGGGGATGCATGAGTGATACAGTCACCATCTGCACGCTAAACGATCTGCCGCTCGCTTTAATGGTCTTTTTTTCACTGACAACCGGCTTGGAAAGCGATTGGCCAGCGGTACGCGTTACAACAGGGAGCATGGAAGAGGAGCTGCCTGAAGAAATTTTGACGGCATTGCTCTCTTTAAGCCACTCCAGCTGGTAGCCAAGCTCCTTGCTTATGATTTGAAGAGGCACATAAACAGACCCATTGTCCTTGAAGGGTGCATCCTGAAGGGAGATGGAGCGATCGTTGACGCTCGCTGTCTTTTGCCCGAGGGTCATGGTGATATGTACATTGCCGTGCGTTATTTGAATTTGTTTGGATGCTTCATCCCATTGTACTTGATTGGCATCGAAACCGTTTAAAAAGCGAACGGGTGCAAAGGAGTGATTGCTTTTGGCATCCATAATGACCATGTTTTTGGCAGGCGCGGCCGCAAACGTTGATGGAATAAGACAGATAAATGCAAGCAGTACAAGAGCAATTGATTTTTTGAACATGTTTGACTGTGAGTCCCCTTTTTGTGTGATTTATTCCTGCTATTGTAATATCGGAAAAATCATCCTTAAGTTGAAGGGGAAATGGGACTTTATTCTCTTGTAGTGACAAGGGGGAACTATTCAGCTACGCGTACATAAAAGCGATCCCCATGCCGGTCCACGTCTACAGACGCTTCAAAAAATCCGCTCAGGTTCTCTGCCGTCAGAATATCCTCGGTTTTACCGCTATCTACGGCCTCACCATTTCTCATCAGCAGCACATGGCTGAATACAGGCAAAATTTCCTCCGTATGATGGGTCACATAAATCAGGGTCGGTGCGTCCGGCTTGCGTACCAGCTCCGCAATACTCTCCAGCAGACGCTCTCTCGAAAAAATATCGAGTCCATTACAGGGCTCATCCAATATCAGAATGCGGGGATTGGCCATCAAGGCGCGTGCGATGAGAAGCTTCTGCTTTTCCCCTTGCGAGCAGGTCCGGTATTCACGATCCCACAAGTGATCACAACTGAGCGTGGTCATCAGCTCACGGGCGAGTTCATAATCTTCGTCGCTGGTCTTATCGTAGAGGCCAATGGTGGCATGCTTGCCGCTGATCACGATATGCTGCGTGCGGTCCGAGGCATACAGGCGTTCCTGGAACGAATTGCTTACCCAGCCGATCGATTTACGCAGTTCACGCAGATCCACTTCGCCAAACAAATGGCCAAGGACCTTGACGGAGCCTTCCGAGGGCCAGATATAGCCGTTGACGATGTTCAACAGCGTCGTTTTTCCGGAACCGTTCAGGCCGAGCAAGGCCCAGTGTTCCCCTTGCTGTACCTGCCAGCTGACGTCCTTCATGAGGGTGTGCTGCCCGCTTTTCCATGTAATATGTTCCACATCAATGATCATGCGTTATTCCTCTTTTCCTGCCGGTTACGGTATCGAAACCTTTTTTAATGGTATAACACAACAGACATATAGGCTTCAAGCATAGTTTTACAAGGAAGAACATGTAATATTGCAGATTAAATTCTAAAATACGCAGGGTTTCGGGATTGAGCGATTTCCCATAATAGAAGTATCAGTCACACATGAGAGGGGGCGGTTCCCGCATTTTTATCGTCTCCGGCAGCCTAAAATATGGTATTGTATACCTAATTCATGTATTCATTTCATCGATTGTCAGGAGGTATGGGATTCTTAGCCATAAATTCAGCAAAAGCAAAATTACATAGCAATTTTAAACGATTATAGCAAAAGGAGCTAAACAACGTTGCAATGTCCAAAATGTAAATCCACCGTGGCTGACCATGTGAAATTCTGTGGAGTGTGTGGTACAGCGATGACCAAGGCTTTTGAAAAACCGGCGCCATCCAAGAAAAGGGGGGTGTGGATCGGCATCGGCATTGGTGCCGGCTCCTGCGTCATACTAGGTATGGCCATCATCATTGTTTTTCTGTTAATGAACGACAAGCAAGAACCAGTAAAAGACCCGTTGGCCGCGGCACAGCCTGCTGCG
Source organism: Paenibacillus sp. J23TS9 (assembly GCF_018403225.1). Classification (NCBI taxonomy): domain Bacteria; kingdom Bacillati; phylum Bacillota; class Bacilli; order Caryophanales; family Paenibacillaceae; genus Paenibacillus; species Paenibacillus sp. J23TS9. Next base: position 5,443 of record NZ_BOSG01000005.1, read on the forward strand.
ACGCCGGAAGGCGCAGCCGCAGTGACAGCGACAAACGTGGCTGATACCGGAACAGAGCAGGAGACGGTACCTGCGGTTCCGGCTCAAAAAGTGCAGCTTCGGATCAATCAGGTGGACACATCCCGTTATCCGCTCTTGGATCTTTATCTTTCTGCGACAGATGAAAAAGGCAGCAAGATCACGAAGCTGGAGAACAAAGGCTTAACTATAACGGATAACGGCAAGCCGGTATCGCTGCAGAATAGCTCGCTTCGTTATATGAGCGGCGGCAGCGAGCCCTTCTCCATGAATCTGCTGATTGATGTCAGCGGCAGTATGGAAGGTGAGAACATTGAGCGTACGCAAGAGGCGGCAACCGACTTTTTGGATCATATTCCGGTCAATGAGCGGAGCCGGGTAGGACTCATCTCTTTTGATACGAATATTTTTGTGGATCAGGATTTTACCAGCGACAAGCAGCTGCTGAAAAATGCCATACGTGGGCTTCAGGTGGATAACCAGACGGCTATTTATGATGCGCTCAGCACGGCTCTGATCCGCACCAGCAAGCAGGAAGGCGCCAAAATGATCATTGCTTTCACGGACGGCATGGATAACAGCAGTTATACCTCACCGGAGGAAATTACGGAATTATCGAAAAAGCTGGGTATTCCTATTTATATCGTGGCCCTGGGCAATGAAGTGGACTTGAATCCATTGATCCGTATTTGTGAGGATACAAGAGGCAAATTCATACGCATTGACAGTATAAGCGAGCTCTTCAAAGCCTATCAGTCTATCTATACGCAGCAGGAAGAACAGTTCAAGCTGTCTGTGCGCATGAGCGATCCGGCAACAGACCAAAGCTTTCATGATCTCAAGCTGAGCATTCATGATGAACAGTATATGGGAGAAGGCATGGTCTCTTATCTTCCGGATTATGCGATTGATTATAGTATGTACCGGGATTATTCATACGCTGGTGATGATAGCTTCCTTTTCGCGGACAGTGCAAGCCGTTATTTGACCGACGAGGATCTTCGGAATTTGTCGCTGGGCGAGCTGGCGATTGCCAGAAACGAGATTTTCGCCAGACATGGATATTCGTTTAAGAGAAAGCAGTTTGCCCAGTATTTCGAGAGCAAGAGCTGGTATACGGCCAATCCGGGCTATGATGGCAGCGACAGCGTGCTGAATGACGTGGAAATTTCCAATTATCGTCTGATCAAAGCATGGGAAGCAAAAAAGAAACCGGCTAATACTTAAGGCGTGCGTACATCGGCCTTGGGTAGGTTCATTCAGAATAAAAGGATGATGAGAAAAATGAAAAAATGGTTGGCATACCTGCTTATGACGGTGCTCATGGTAACTTCGGTTCCTATGGCTGCGAGCGCGGCTTCCACGGATAAGCCTGCTTTGAAAGGGAAGGTGGTTGTCATTGATCCGGGTCATTCTGAGAAAGGCAACAAAGGTAAGGAGAGTGTATCTCCTGGCAGCAAGACGATGAAAATCAAGGATCCGGGCGGTGCTGTGGGTGTCCGCAGCAAAACCCCGGAATATAAGATTAATATGGCGATTGCATTGAAACTAAAGAAAAGGCTGGAGAGCCAAGGAATCACTGTCGTGATGACGAAAACCAAAGATTCCGAGAATCCCGGCAACCAGGAGCGGGCGGAAATCGGCAACAGTCACCATGCGGATCTGGTCATCCGTATTCATGCGGACTCGGCAACGAACCAGGAGGTTCATGGATCAACGATGCTGGTACCGGCGTCTGTCGGGTATGCCAAGCCGATCGCCGCAACCAGCAGGAAATATGGTGAGAGCATTCAGAAGACACTGGTGGGCACAGCGGGAATGAAAAACCGCGGGATTGTCGAACGCAAGGACCTGACCGGATTTAATTGGTCCAAGGTTCCGGTGGTGCTGGCGGAGGTGGGCTTTTTGTCCAACCCACAGGAGGATTTGAAGCTGAACCAGCCAAGCTATCAGGAGAAAATTGCCGAAGGTCTTGAGAAAGGCATCGTTCAGATTTTACAATAAGAAGAGTAATAAACAATCAAGGCAGCATTGAGTACATTTTTCTCGAGAGGGGAAGCAGACATGCGCAAGGAAAGCTTCATTCAGCCGAACCCTGAAAGCTGGTTGAAAAAGTTCCATTTTTCCATTCCGATCAAAGTGCGTTATTGTGAGACGGATATGCTGGGACATGTGAATAATGTGAGCTATTTTATGTATTTTGAGCAGGGACGCATCGAATATTTTGAAAATCTGGGTTTGTTCGATTCGATGTTTGGCAGTGAAAAGGTAGCCGTGGTCGCGGATTTGGAATGCCAGTACCTGGCGCAAATGTATCGTAGTGACAAGGTGAACCTTCATGTACGGGTGGCATCGATCGGAAGATCGTCCCTGGATGTGGAATATGCCGTAGTGGTGGAAGATACGCTAAAGGCAGCAGGACGAGGAGCCATCGTACTGATCGATACGGCAAGCGGAAAAAGCACTCCGATTCCGGAGGAGGTCCGCGAAGTCATTGCTGCTTTTGAGAAAGAAGGTATGGGCGGAGCCTGAGAGATTGGAAAATGGTTTTTGGCAAAAGCACCTGTTTGCGGCAGGTGTTTTTTTGTGAGAAGATACTAAGGGCGAAATGATCCATTCATTCTTGCAAAAAGATTATCAGCATATTTTCACTTAAGGAGTTCTACATATGGCTAAATCCAAATTTTACGTGGTATGGGAAGGGAAGAAGCCGGGAATCTACACAACGTGGGCGGAATGCCAAGCACAGGTGAACGGCTATACGGATGCAAAATATAAATCCTATGAATCCCGCGCAGAAGCCGAGGCGGCCTTTAAAGGCGGCTGGAAAGGGAACTGGGGCCAGGGCAGCAAATCCTCCTCATCATCGAAAGGAAAGGCCAACAGCGGCAAATCTGCCGGCAGCCGGTCGTCTGCCGCGGATCAGGAAGAGATCATTTATGACAGCATCTCCGTAGATGTCGGTACCCGCGGCAATCCCGGACCTGTGGAGTACAAAGGCGTGGATACGCAAACGGGAGAGATTCTGTTTTATGTGGGGCCGGTAGAGAACGGCACGAACAATCTCGGAGAATTCATTGCGATTGTACATGGCTTGGCATATTTGAAACAGCAGGGCAGCACGAAGACGATCTATACGGATTCGAGAACCGCTCTCGCCTGGATCAGAAACAAGAAGCCAGCAACGACGCTCGCGAGAAACGAGTCCACACGCAAGATTTGGGAGCTTACCGACCGTGCGGTGCAGTGGCTGCAGGACAATAAATACGAGAACAAAATCCTCAAATGGAATACCGAAAAATGGGGAGAAATCAAGGCCGATTTCGGGCGGAAATAAAACGCGTTGACGAAGGCGCAGGAATATGAAAGCAAAAACAGCCGCCGGCTCTTTGGAGCCAGGCGGCTGTTTCCCATGGACCTGACTCTGCTTCAGAATATAGCCCGGAAGACATGGTGTAATTTGTCGATATTTGGCAGGACCATTCCGAACAAAGCACTAAGCGAATGGACCGACAGGGCTATTTTTATCCAATATATTGTAAAATCATATTATATATATTAAATATAGATTATATATATTAGGTGTAGAGGAGATCTTCGATCCATTCGGCGTTCAGCATGCGGGAGATTTCGGATTCGGGCCGGGAGGAAAGGTGTTTCTTTTATCTGCCAACCAAATCATCGTAAAGTTGAGGTGTATTGTTTATGCTTCGTAAGTTTACCACGGTTTGTCTCACTGCGGTCTGCGCGCTTTCCATCTCCATGGGCGCATCCGCCGAGCCGGCGCCAAGTTCCTCATCCTCACCCGGCAGCATCAGCGGCATCAAGTGGCCGGAATCGCAAGCGCTCCCAACCTTTGCGAAGGTGAAGCGTCTGAACGTAGCGGACGTTTATGACGCCCCCGGCGACGTTAAGATTATGCTTGCAACCCTGCAAGGCATTGTCAACAGGAAACAGCCCCGAGTTTATCTGCTTGAAAACCAGGAAGAAGGCAAGATGACCTGGCTGAATGATCTCAGGGTACCTTATACGGTGCATAACGATCCTTGGGAACTGGTGGACGAATTCAAGAAGGAAGTTAAGGGAATCATTGTCTACGACCCGAAGGTTCCGGACAGCATCAACGTGGCGACAACCCTAGCCGGACTCAAGGATGCGGTGGTAGCCAGCCCGGAGCTCAGCGCCAGGCTGACGTCGGCTCCTTACAACCTGAAAGTACTCGATGATTTGCAGGGCAAGTTTAAGGATAAGATGGATGCCTACACCTGGCAGTACGAGAATTTGTGGAAGCAAACAACGCACCGGATGCTGATCGGGCTCAGCCCGGATACGTCGGTGAAGCTGCCTCCGGGACTTCCGCAGTCGTTCAAGGTGGTAGCCGAGGAGAAGACGCAGGAGAGGGATGCGAAGAACCGCCAGACCTACGACATGGATCTGACGTCTTTCCTAGGTACGAATGCGGTATACCTCCGCTTTGAGGATGCGTTCCAGCAGGATGGATGGGGCGCGGCCGTTCATGAAGTGACCGTGAAGGCGGATGGCCAGACGATTGCCCGGTTCGTTCCCGGAACCGACGACGAGAAGCCTTTCCTCTACGACGCCCAAGAATCGCAGCTCTCCAGCGGCAGCGGAGGACACCGGTTCGCGGATAACGGGCGGTACTTCGTATACGGGTTTACAGTACCTGCAGGCACGAAGTCGTTGACCGCTTCGGTCGACATGTGGAACCAATTTAAGGTGTACGCGGGCAACGAAGCTCCGCCTTCTTCGGAACAGAAAGAGCCGTACGGCTACCTCCGCGACTATGCGGTCGCCAACAAAGCAATGGTGTTCTGGCTGGGCTCCAATACGCCTGAGCAAAAGGCATTGTTTGATAAGATCCTGTCCGATGTTCCTGCAGGCACGCCATATCTCGGCTGGTTCAGCAACGATACCGAAGGCGAATTCAACGGGGTTGAGCTTTTATCGAACCACAGCGTCTACGTACTTGCTGCTGACTGGTTCAGCAATCTGACGGTATTTTCAGGTACGGATAACCAAGGGCAGGGGCCGCTGCCGTCGGATAAGATCAAGACGCCGAAGCTCGAGAACAAAATTTATGTGACGTACACCTTCAGCGAGGGCGACAACTTCCAGTACAACCAGCATTGGCTGCGCAATTTGTGGGATGACCCGAACCGCGGCAAAGTGCCGATCAACTGGACGTCCAGTCCGCTGCTGTACGACGGGGCACCGGCGATGCTGAACTATTACAGAAGCACGGCAACCGCGAATGACCAGCTGATCGCCGGACCTTCCGGCGGCGGATACTTCTACCCGAACGCCTGGCCGGAGAAGACGCTGCCTGCGTTTTTGAAGAAGACTTCCTCGTACCTGAAAAAGACCGGCATGACCGTACCTTACGTGCTGAACCGCATCGCGAACCAAAACGTCCCGTTCAGCGATTCGGTCATCAAAGCGTACGAGGACAACTACCGTCCAAACGGGCTGTTCCTGAGCTGGGAAGATCATTTTGGCGTGGATATCCTGAAAGGGAACCTGCCGGTTTCGACAATTCAGGGCATTAGTACCGTAAAGGATGGACAAAAGATTCTGACGGACGCCAAAGCAAAGTGGGACGGCAATTCCCCTCTGTTCGTATCCCTCGGGCTGCTCGCCTGGAACATGACGCCGACCGATGTGGTGAAGCTGACGGATTCGCTCGGACCGGAATACCAGCCGGTGCTTGCTGACCAATATTTCTCCCTCATACGGGAAGCGAACCATTTGCCAACGAAGCCTTAAAATCAAGAAAAGTTAACAAAAAGCGGTCAATGCCAGAAGGCGTTGGCCGCTTTTTGCGTTTCGTAAACGAAAAAAAATGTAAATTACCCGTTGACAACGGATCCGAGATTCCATTATCTTTATAATAATTAATGAGTGAGTAACTCACTCATTATAAAAACGGAAACGGGGAATTGAAATGAACAATGCTTTAGTTCAGATCGTAATGCGTAAAAGAAACCAACGTAAGAACGCGCAGCTGCTTCGCTTAACAACATCCGAAGGCATCGCCGAATCCGGCTTTGTGCGTATTGGCGGGATCGAACAATGGGTGACCATTCGGGGAGAAAACCGGCGCAATCCGGTGCTGCTGTTCATTCATGGAGGACCGGGATCGGTATATTCCATCTTCAGTCCGCTGCTGCGTTCTTGGGAGAAGGAATTTACGATCGTGCAGTGGGACCAGCGGGGAGCGGGAAAGACCTTTCGGCGCAACGGCAAACAAGAAAGCGGATTGTTGACCTTCGATCGGTTGGTGAAGGACGGGATCGAGTTATCCGAGTATCTCTGCAGCAGGCTCCAGCAGAAGAAGCTTATTCTGGTGGGCAGCTCGGTGGGCAGTCTTACCGGCATCTTGATGGCCAAGAGGCGCCCGGATTTATACCATGCTTATGTAGGGACGGATCAGAACGCTCCAGATCCCGATCATGTTGGCCATCAACTTCTGCTGGAAGCTTTTCGAACGACTGGCAACAAGGAGGGGGCAGCGCTGCTTCAGCGAATGGGGACCGATCCATTCGCCTGGAACAGCAAGGATGTGGATAGACGTAATCGTCTTATGGTGAAGGCGATCCGCGGTGTTCCCAACATGATCACGGATTTGATCATGCCTTCGATGCTGTCATCGCCGGAACATACGCTGAGAGATATGACGGATCTGTTTAAAGGGATGAAATTTTCCGCCGAAGGGCTTCATGAAGAAATGGTTCATTTTGATTTTGACAAGATCGGATACCGCTTCGAGCTGCCTGTGTTCATTCTTCAAGGGGATTCGGATTTTATTACGCCAACGGCAACGGCCCAAAAGTACCTCGACCGCATGGATGCCCCTCATAAAGAGTTCGTGCTCATCCATCAGGCAGGCCATTTGGCGTGCTTTGCCCGGCCGGAACAGTTTCTCGGTGTACTGCAGAAACAAGTCCTCCCCCTGGCTATGGATGCTGAGGCGAAGCAAGTACGGTGAACCCAGCCGGAACATCATGGTACAATAAGGATAAGTAATTTTTCGAGAGATGGGAGTCCGGAAACTAATGTCGCCATTAAATAAGGAACAGCTTGCCCAAATCCGGGATGAGAGGAAAAGTCAGATCCAGCAGGCCGCGTTGAAGCTTTTTGCCCGCAGCGGCTTTACAGGAACGAAGACCAGTATGATCGCGGCGGAAGCTGGTGTGAGCGAGGGACTGATATACCGATATTTTACGTCCAAGGATGAGCTGTTTACCAGCATCGTCCGGGAACTGATGGAGGAAGGGCAGAGAGAGACGGGGAATGTGCCGAGTCTGCCGGGTACGCCTTATGAGCAGATTAAGGCGCTGACGGAGAATATGCTCAGCGAGAACAAACTTGCTTTTATGCTCGTTCTCCGTGCCGTCCGCAGCCTTGATGCCATTCCAAAGGACGCCGCGGATATTTTGAAGGAGCATTCGGCGGACGCCATGATCGCGCCGCTGATTCCTTTGTTTAAGCAAGGACAGGAAGCGGGGGAGCTAGCCGAAGGCGACCCTCAAGAGCTGCTTCATTGGTATTTCTGCATCGTGAACGCCTTGATCATCGAGGAAGCGGATGAGAATCCGTACGGAATGCCTTCATCCGATCTGCTGATGAAGATGTTGAAAAGGTAAGGCGGCCGTAGAGGTTGTCTCTCCCATGCACGAAGCAAAGAAGAAAGCCAGCTATACCAAGGTTAAGCCGTATTATGCCGAGCTGCCCGCATCTGCAAGGTGTAGCGATGGTTGAAGACGCAAAAAAAGGCAGGCCCGAAGGTGGGGCCTGCCTTTTTTGGATTTCGTCGCTATAAAAGCGTATTGCGATGCTGTTTATGCACTTTTTTCCACTAGGCCAGCTTTACGATTCCTCCTCATACGCCAGCACGACCATCTGATGGCATTCTAGCTCAGGTATGGTGTACATCACCCGATCCCCTTTTTGCGTGAAATCCAGCGGCGTCATCTGCGGAGCCAGATAAACCTGCTGTACTTTTTCCGGAATCCTCAGATCCATGGCAATGTTGTACACAGGCAAAATATCTTCGATGATTTCAATGCCGTCTCCTCTTTTTACCGGTGATGCGTACAAGGTATGCTGCACATAGCGGGATTTGTCCGTTTGCTTCTGCAGTGTTGCCGAGCCTTGGGCTTGCAGGGCAGTGCGCATGGAAGGCTGCGGCAGGAGGCGGCTCAGCGCGAATAATACGGTTTCTTTCAGCGCCAGGCTCCCTTTGGTTGCGTAATCTTCAAATACATTCCAGGCGATGTATATGCCATTGGCGCTTTCTACCATTCCCGGTCCCCCATAATCCCCGCTGTCGGGCGTATGCTGATGGGAACAGAAGGTAAGGGCATCCCGGTTAAAATAAGGGTTTTCTCTTTTGCCGAGCTCGGTCCCGCTTTCGGTCAGTTCTACCTTTTGACCTGTTGAATAGAAAATAAAAGCAGCCTCCCCCAGATGATCAAGGGGCTGCAGAGGACGGTAGTAGTCGGGCTGGTATGGATTGATCCCGATATGCTTTACCCCAAGATCGAGAGCAAAAGTATCGCCCTCCGCCTGCAAACCGGATTCCCCTGTCACGAGCAGCCGCCCACCCTGATCGAGAAAGCTATGAAGTTTGGATTGAAGCGGCTCATTGATCCGCACATAGTCGGGCAGAATGATCACCTGGTACGAATCGAAATCACTTTCGAGATCGATGACATCAAACAGGATATTTCCTTCGACGAGCATCCGTACAGCGCCAGCATCGGATTGGCCGGTAAAGCTGTCATGGCCTCCATCAGCGGTATGGGAGCCGGCAGCCTCAACAGAAAGAAGGGCAACATCAGCTACATGAACCACATTCTTGCACCATTCTTCCTTCGCCTCCACTTCCGCATAGGCTCTACCAATCAGACGGTATGTCGCTTCATCCATCTGTCCGAGCGGATGCAGCTGGTCACCGATGGAACAAGCTGCGCCATGCGCAAGGCTGAGGGCTGTTTCATAGCGGAGGGCATTCGGATGCTTGTAGCCGCCGAACTCCCCCCAGGTGGTATGGAATTTTCCGGTCATTCCTAGAAAAGGCATGCCGAGCGGCTGTGCATACCTTGCCGATAGCGGGAAGTGGTCGTATCCCCAGCCTCCTGTGGGCAGCGACTCCAGCTCCAGATGGGTGTTCATGCGTGCTAAATCACGGCGTCCGCGCCGGATATGGCCGCCATTATGAAAAATGGGCAGACCGGGCTTAAGGGTATTCACCGTTTCAGAGACTTGATTGGTATAGTTGGCGTAGGTTTCCTCCCACAATGGACGCATGGCGTGAATGTCCCGCGGGTCTATTCCTTTTGCCCGGGCAGAAGCTATACAGCTTGCGCAGTAGCATTCCCTCACACCTACGATATCGAGAAAAATACCATCCGCGTCATAGTTTTGTACAACCTCAGCTATTTGGGACAGCAGTATACCGAGATAAGGCGTGTTCATGCACAGCTGGTGATATCCGGGTCTGAACAGATCCCCGCCATCCGCGTAACGCGGACGGATGCACCATTCGGGATGACGGACCGCCAGCTGCTCATCTAACCCTGCAGACAAATACACGGGAGTTTTAACCCCTATTTCATGGGCGGCTTCGATCATGGCACCAAGAAGATCGAAGGAAAGTCCCGGATGCATCAGGTTAGCCTTGGACGGATGATAGGCCCAGCCATGATGGCATTTGGAAAAAATGGTGATGGAGTCCACATGTCCTAGCTTCAGCATCCGTTGAAATTGATCTTTTTCAAAGCGGCTGCCGATATGGTCAATGGCCTCCGAGGTGTGAAAGTCGAGATGAACCTGGCGAAAACGCATCGTTTAATACCCTCCCTGGTTTTCGAAGTTGTTACCTCCATAAGGTAACGGAAAAAAAGATGGGGGACTACATGAAATAGCGACTTTAAATAGTACAATATCGACTTTTGATTCATGACCTGTGCCTTGCAGGATGCTAATATATAACTAAAATGGAGTATTCATTAAAACAATATCGATACGAAGAAGGGAGGGGCTGTTCATGAAATGCCTGGAGCTTGCGATTCCGCCGCTGCCGTCACTACTGACCGTGGGTCATGCGGTATGGATGCCGGGAAATTGCCATTTTAGTCGGTCATTTGATGTATATGATGTGATTTTCGTGAAGAAAGGCGCTATGTACATGCAGGAGGATCAAGCAGAGTATACGGTGCAGGCAGGACAATTACTTGTGCTTGAACCCGGTAGAACACATTCCGGCACAGCGCCTTGTACAGAAGAGACGGAGGTGTATTGGGTACATTTCAAGCATCCGGCTGCGCTAAGAACACTGAATACCGAAGGCATCCCATGGTCTGCGGTACTTCCACAGGGCAGAGACAGCGATACCCGGCCATCGGATCAGACGATGTATCTTCCCAAGCACGGGACTGTTCCCTTTAGCCTGCTGCAGCCTGTTTTAGACCGTATGGATCAGCTGCATATGCAGTTGTCGGTGGAGCATTCCCTTCAACTTCAGTCCCTGTTCTGCGAGCTGCTGGAAACACTCCAATCCGAGGCAAAAGCGAGACCGGGATCACGTTCGTCCGCGCTTGCCCGGGAAACGGTAGGTTATCTGCAGAAGCACTGGATGGAAGCCTTTCACTCCCAAAAGATGGAGGAGGCTCTGCATTTTCAATTCGACCATATTACGCGCTGCATGAAAAAATATACGGGGATGACGCCGCTTCAGTATGTGCATCATTTGCGGATCAACCATGCAGTAGTCCTGCTTGAACAAACGACGTTCCCGATCCAGGAAATTGCTGAGCGTGTGGGTATACCCAACGTGAGTTTTTTCGGAAGACTGTTCCGCGAACGCATCGGCATGACGCCTGGACAATATCGGCTGAGAAGGCAATATCAATTGTAGGAGACAGGGCACCAGAACCAAGGAAGGCGGATCCTTATCATGCTAAGGCTGTGGAATCATATCAACTCGAAGCTTTTTTACAAGATGCTCATTATTTACTCGCTTCTGACCGTTATTCCGTTGGCCCTGGTGACAGGGCTGTTTTATTACCGTTCCATGCAAATTATCGAAACAAAAATCCGTGAATCCAGCAAACAAAACATTGTGGAGACATCCGACAAGCTGGACGAAATGCTGAACAGCATCGATCAGAAGGCTAAAAATATATCGATCCAGCGTGAAGTGGAAGCGCTGCTCCGGAACAGCAATGACAGCACACTTTATCCTTTAAGCGAACTGGATCAAAGGGTATACCAATCGGAGGTCAGATCCTTGCTCGACCGGGAAAAGGAGGCGTACGGACTGATCGATTCCATTTATATTTTCAACAATAGCGGTGATATGTACACCAGCACGAATGCATCTGGATTGGAGTCGGACAATGCGCTGGCCGGAATAGCTCATCTAACTCCAGGTCATATGATATGGGCACCTTTTATTGACCATGGACGCATGATATCGGCTATGGAAATATATGATCAACGAAGCGGTATCAAATACGGATTGCTGGCTGTCACATTGAGCACGAAAGGGATGTCTGAGGCACTGGCCTCCTACAAGCAGGGGGCATTTTTTATTACGAACCTGAATGGACTTATCCTGGCTTCTACAGACGAGGCACAGATTAACACCCTCTACAAATCGCTTGGAGCAGGACAAAGCATCATCAACAAGCGTACTTCGATTTACTCTTCATATAACTACATCAGCCACATGCCCAAAAACGCGTTCGGCAAGGAAATCCGAGAGCTCGCATACTACGCCGTATTGATCACTGCGATCACCTGGCTGGGGGTGCTGGTGCTTACCATTGGTATTCTGAGACATATCACGAGTCCCTTGCTGCGGCTGAACCGGCTGATGCGCAAGGCGGAAAGGCAAATTTTCGAGACCATTTCAGGTATCCATACCACCGATGAAATCGCTCAAATATGCCGCAGCTACAACAGTCTCATTACCCAGATCAAGAACCTGATTGAAAAAGTATACAAAGTAGAACTGGTCAAAAAGGAAGCGGAGCTGTCCGCCATCAAAGCTTATATCAATCCCCATTTTCTATACAACACCCTGGAGTCCATCTCCATTATGGCTAAAGAATCAGGTTCCGACTCCGTTCCGAAGACCGTCCGGCTTTTGTCTAAAATTCTGCGTTTTTCGATCACACCGGGTCTGGATTATGTTCCGCTTGAGACAGAGATTACCTTTGCCGTTTACTACCTCCAGCTGCATCAGCAGCGCTACCAGGACAAAATCCAGTGGGAAACTGAAATTGCAGAGGAACTGCTGATGATTCATGTTCCCAAGCTGCTGCTTCAGCCTATTATTGAAAATGCCGTGATTCACGGTATCCAGCAAACGGACCGCCCGGGATGGATTAGCATTCGGGCATACGAATATCAATACGATCTCGTGCTTGAGGTGGAAGATAACGGACCCGGTTACAAAAGTGACGACAGCTACCGCTCCGAAGGTTTGGGTACGGGACTGGCAACGGTCAACCAGCGGATTCAATTACTGTATGGCGAAACGTATGGACTCGCAATCAAAAAAACAGATGCAGGCACGGGGACCATTGTTAGAGTCACCATTCCCATGCAGTTTATGGAGGAGGAGATAGCATGCGAATCATGATTGTAGATGATGAAGCGGTAATCCGGGATAGTCTGGCTCAGCTTCCTGTCTGGAGCGGGATGGGATGTGAGATCGTTGCGGCAGCCTGCAACGGCAGGGAAGCTCTGGAGAGTATTTCGCTCACTAGGCCGGATCTTATCATCACGGATATCCGGATGCCCGTGATGGACGGACTGGAACTTGCCGAAAAGGTACGTATGATGTACCCTTCGATCTTTGTCATTTTCGTCACGGCATTTGGCGATTTCGAGTATGCCCGGCATGCAATTAAGCTGGGCGTGGCCGATTTTATTACGAAGCCCGTGCAAACTGAGGAAGTGATTCTTGCGGTGGACTTGTTAAAGCAGGGGGTTCGGCATTTGAACGAGGACATGAGGTTGCGCCAGGAAAAGTGCCTACAGGCACTTTTTGCAGGTGAACGCCCGGATCCCGCTGATCCTGCTTACGCCGAATTATGCGGGAGAGAGCTGCTCCTAATGTCGGTCGAGGTGGACAATATCGAACTGCTGCATCATACCGGAAAGCCTGTCTCTATGCTGGCCCTTCGGGAAATGGTGTGCTGCATGTTGAAATATCATCCTTTTCCTTACTGGACATACCTTGAGCCCAAAGGGATTGGGGTGCTTCTCATCGCACATGAGATATCCGCAGATGAGTTTAAAAATGCCGGTATCCGGATGGCAAGGGAGATCGTTACTGCAGCTGAGGGGTCATTTGGTCATACGGTTTCCATGGGGATCAGCGACTGCCTCACCTCTCCTATAGAACTAGGGCATGCGAGGGAAGAAATCCGGGAATGCCTGGATTACCGGATGCTGCTCGGCAAAGGCTCCGTTGTATCACGCGATGTGATCACGATTCTGGAGCGGCAGCAGATGGAGGTCGAAGCTGCAAGGATGCGGGAGCTTTCCGTGATCATTCGCCAGAGCGATACCGCGGCCGTTAAGGATTTTCTGCGGTCTATATACAGAGAAATGCTCAGTAAGGGACTGAATAAAGCACAGGTGCAGCGATATGCCACGATGCTCGTGAACGAAGCGAGCAGCATCATGGAAGAGTATATGCCTGCCAAGGGGAAAGAGGGGCTTGGGGATGTCCATAAAAGCCTCTTGTCCTATGACACGCTCAAGGATCTGATGGCCTATCTGGAAAGCCTGCTGACACAAGCCGCGCTGCAATGCCGGACCGGAGAATATCATGCTGCGGCCAGAGTGCTGAAAGGGGTAACCGATTACCTCGAGGACCATTATCAGGGTGAGATTACGCTGACATCGCTTGCGCAGCATTTGCATATGAACCATTCCTATCTCAGCCGCCTCATCAAAAAAGAAACCGGGCGCAACTTCCGTGACCTGCTGTGGGAACACAGAATCGAAGCGTCCAAGGCACTGCTGAAGCAGAGCGGCATGAAAGCCTATGAGGCTGCTTATCAAGTCGGATTCAAGGATCCGGCTCATTACAGCCAACTGTTCAAAAGAATGGTTGGTGTCACACCGACGGAATATCGCGAATCCATGCTGGCGAAGTAAGTATATTGATCTAAAACATAAATAGTCAATTCCAGCCTAGTCAGGTAAAGCACAGATATGTCGTTTCCATGCAGAAGCCCCTATACTTCGGGATAAGAATGATGCAGCTTCATACCAAGAAAGGAGTTCATGCACATGTTCAAACGTAAATATGGCTTTATGATCGCCTTCTTCACATCCATCATCCTGCTGCTGAACGCGTGCTCGGGCGGAGGCGGCGGGCAACAACAAACCGCCGGGGAAAATAAGGGCCAGGAGAAGCCGGCGGAAAAGCAGTGGGTTATTAAAATCGATCCGCAGAACAATCTGCCCAGAAAAGCGACGGCAACCGATCCGCGTGAGATTAAAGCGCTTACGGAGATTGTGGCCGAATATGAAAAGCTGAAGCCCAACGTCAAAATCGAATTCGTCGACGTGGGTAATCAGGACCGCAGTGCCTGGATGCAGGCCCGAATGCTGTCCAAGGATGCACCGGATGTGTTCTGGGATAACTACGATGATACATGGCTCCATTATCAGAAGGGGTGGTTCCTGAAAATGGATGACTGGCTGCAAAAACCGAATCCATATCAGAATAATACGCCTTGGAAGGATATGTTCGTGCCAGGCATTCTGGATTCGGTCAGAGCTCCCGACGGGGCGCTGTATGTTGTTCCGGCAGATGGCGTCGGAGTAGCGATTTACTACAACAAGAAAATATTCAATGATCTCGGACTCGGCATTCCGAAAACCTGGTCTGAGTTTATGGATGCACAAGCCAAAATCAAGGCAGCAGGCATTACACCTTTTGCCGTTGAAGGCAAAGGCGATTGCTGCCATTTACACTGGATTGATTCATTAATGAGCAGCCAGTTTTATATGGGGAAAATTGCAGACATGGACCGCAATAATAATAATAATCTGGAGGTTAACGAGATTGCGCTCGCGGTTCAGGGAGGGAAATATCCCAATCAAGAGCAGCTGTCCCAGCAGTGGGAGCTGGTGAAGGATTGGTCTCAGTACTGGAACAAAGGTTTTACGAGCGCGACGGATTCGCTGCAGATGTTTGCACAGAGCAAGGTGGCCATGATCTTCGGCGGCAGCTGGACGAACGGGCAGCTGAAGCAGGCAAAGGTTCCATTTGAATTCGGGGCTTTTAATTTCCCGGTCATAACACCACAGGATGCGTCACTTGCAACTGGAAAACAGACCAAGATTTATGGCGCATGGGGTGCATTGCAGTGGCTGGTACCAGGGTATCTGGCCAAAGAGGATCCTGAGAAAATTCCGGTTATCATGGATTTCCTGATGTTCCTCAGCAAGCCGGAGAACGTCAGCAAGGTAGATCTCGAGTCCGACGGCGAACCGAATATCGTGGGGGCATCGCCACCGCCAGGTCATGAAGTATTCCACGAGGATATGGATATTGCCAATATGCAGGGCTATAATTCCCGTCTCGACAAATCCTATTCGAATGTATTCCTGGCTTCGCTCCAGACATATTTGACGGGATCGGATTCCCTGGAGAAGTTCACAGGCAGGGTAATCGAGCAATCGAAGAAATCTTCGGAGAACCTGATTAAGCAAAATCCGGATTGGACGAAGTAATGCAATTCATTAAACTGGCGGGAGAGGTCTTCAGCCTCTCCTGCACAAAGGGGTGGCATCCATGAAGACCCGTGGCTTGTATGGCATGAAGCGATGGATTCCCTATCTGTTTCTTGCACCCACGATGATCTCCCTGCTAACGTTCAACTATTATCCGGCGCTGTCCGCACTCTATTATTCCTTTACAGACTGGAACGGCTTTAATGCACCCCATTTTATCGGTTTTGATAATTTTGTGGAAATGGTGAAGTCCCTGGATTTTCAGACCGGTTTTGTCAATATGCTGATCATTACCGTGTTCTCGGTCTTTGTTTCCGTTACGATTCCCGCCATCGCCGCGGAGTTCATATATAAAATCCAAAAAGCCAGGCTCCAGCATTTCTACCGGTTGATGTTTGTGTTCCCGCTTGTGATACCCGGGATGGTGATTTTGCTGCTCTGGCAGTTTCTTTTGAATCCGGAAGTCGGCCTGATCAATTCCGTTTTGTCATCGCTTGGGGTAAGCGAGGAACAGCTGCCGCTTTGGCTGGGCTCGCCCGACACGGCGCTGGCTTCCTTTATGCTCATCGGATTTCCATGGGTGAACGGCGTGGGGGTGCTGATCTATCTTGCAGGATTTCAGAACATTCCGAGATCGGTTATTGAAGCCGCTAAAATGGACGGTGCCACGGGCTGGTCACTGATATGGAGAATCGAAGTACCGCTGATAACTTCTCAGATCAAGCTGATTGCGATTCTGAATATTATTGGAGGCATTCAGGCCTTTCAGAATCAGCTGGTTCTTACAGGTGGGGGACCCGGTTATTCAACGACGGTTCCTGGCTTCATTATGTATCAGTCGGCGATGAGCGCGAGCAGATTTGGCTATGCAAGTGCGATCGGGCTCGTATTGTTTGTTCTTATTTTTATTTTCACTCTGCTCAATAACAAATACATGAAGTCGGATACGGAATACAGTCCGGATTGAGAGGGGGCGGCTCCATTTGAAAGTTGATAAGGGAGTATGGATCCGAAATATCGTGCTGATCATTCTGGGGGTATTAACCTTTATCCCGCTGCTGATGCTCATCAATCTATCCTTCAAGGATGCGAATCAGTTCAATTTGCACCGCTGGACGGTCACCTTTCCGTTCACGCTGGTCAATTACAAGGATGCCTGGTCAGCCATTTCGGATTATATCTGGAACAGCTTCATCATTAGCGGGGTAACGGTGATCGGTGTGCTGGTTTTTTCCTGCCTTGCGGCGTATCCGTTGGCGCGAATGAGCTTTTTTATGAAAGAACAGATCTACTTCCTGATTATTGCGCTGTTGATGATTCCAAGCGTGCTAAGTCTGGTACCTTTGTTCGGGCTGGTGAATAAGTTTCATCTGGTTGACAGCTGGCTTGGGCTTTGGGGCCCGTACATTGCAGGAGGACAAGTCTTTTGCATCTTTGTGCTTCGTTCATTTTTTGCCTCGCTCCCGGAGGAGATGTTTGAAGCTGCACGGCTTGACGGGGCCGGAGAGCTCCGGATTCTGCTGACCATCGTCATGCCGCTGTCCAAGTCGATTATTTCAACGCTTGGCGTTCTCAATATTCTGAATACATGGAATGATTATGTGTGGCCGCTGATGGTCATTAACAGCGCCAAGCTGAAGCCGCTCACACTCGGGCTGGTATCCTTCCAGCAGCAGTTCGTCACCAATTACGGACCGCTGTTCGCAGGCTATGTGATTGCTTCGATTCCGCTGATCATCCTGTTTATCTTTGCAAGCAAGCAGTTTGCCGAAGGATTGGCAGGCAGTGCCATGAAAATGTAGCCGGTGCATATGAAAAGAGTCATGCCCTTAAGATCTGTTTATCAGATGCCAGGCATGACTCTTTTGGCTATTACTAGTCTATTTATTCTATATCTGCAACCACGCGAAAACCGATATTCCCTGTAGAGCTGTCCGGCGTGTTGCTGCTTCGCGCCGCGATGCGGTAGCGGTTGCAGTAAGATTGATGGCAGAGATAAGATCCGCCCTTCATGAGACGCGAGGTTCCTTGCATCGGTCCTTGCGGCTGTTCGGTCGAGCCGCGCTTGTCCGGATTCTGGGTGAACCAGTCGGCACACCATTCCCAGACATTGCCGGACATATTATACAGCCCATAGCCGTTTGGCTTATAGGCATCTACCGGAGCCGTGCCAAGATAACCATCGCTGGCATGGTTTTTCGTCGGAAATACCCCTTGCCAGATATTGCAGCGATGCTCGCCGTCCGGACGCAGCACATCACCCCAAGGATAGCGTTTCCCTTCCAGCCCACCGCGCGCTGCCGATTCCCATTCGATTTCAGTAGGCAGACGGACGCCTGCCCATTCGCAGTAAGCCTGGGCGTCATTCCAGGAGACATGCACGACCGGATGATTCATACGGTCCAGCACATGGCTTCCCGGGCCTTCGGGTTGGCGCCAATAGGTACCTTCAACCCCGTTCCACCACGGTGTCTGCAGCGGTGAACCGACAATGTTGACGCTCTCTGGATCAGAAAGAAGCAGATGAAAAACATAGGACCAGCCAAATCGCTCGGCTTCCGTTATGTAGCCTGTTGCGGCAACAAATTCGGCATAATCTGCATTGGTTACGGTATGAGGCGAGATGCGGAACGACTGTACATGAACCGGCCTTGCGGGTCCTTCGGCATCGGAGGCAAAGCCTTCCCCGTCATCGGTGCCCAGAATATATGTGCCTTCCGGAATGATCGGCCATGAGGAGGTATCAGGTCGTGAAGAAGTGCCTGATAGCGCAGAAGTCCTCGCCCCCGAGGCTGTAATAACGTTAACGTCTGCCGCCGTCTGCTTGTGATCCATATTCATGGAAGGAGTACCACAGCCGGGTGATGTCTCAACGGCCATACGCCTTGCTGCACAGCAGGAAGGGACTTTGACTGTGGATGCTTCGGGCTCCGTTTTGTTTGGCAAATCAGATTTTGACTCCGCTGACATGGCGACAGCTCCTCTCTGAATTGAAAAAAAGTGAATGAATCGAACAGATTATACGGTTAATTGGCTCAGCATCAGTTGGGCTGCTCCGATGGCGATGGCTTCCTCGCCGTAAGTGCCCTTGCTGAAAATAACCTGATATTTCGGATAATGATATGTTTTCCGTATAGCGGTTTGGGTAGCGGTATAAAAGAATAAATTGGAGTCCGTCATCAGCGGGCCGCCCAGAATAACCTTTTCCGGATACAGAATATTCAGTAAATTAGCCAGGCCGATGCCAAAATACGTCGCAGCCTGTGTCACGATTTCTGTAACCATCGGATCCATAAGCTTCAGCGCCTGCATGATATCCGGAAATTTGGCCGGTTCACCAGGTTGAAGCATTTGCCGTAGAGAACTGCTCCGTCCCGTCCGTAATCTGGAGTTCACCTCGCGCTCAATAGCATGCACCGAAGCGTAGGTATCCAGCGCTCCGAAGTTTCCCTGTGCCGTGCGGTAAGGGAGCCCGTCTGCCTGGATGATCATCTGGCCGAAGGAGCCCTCCATATCAGCTGCACCATGAATCAGCTTATTGTCCGTCATCATGCCGAGGCGAAGCCCCGTACCGCCGTGCACATAAAGCATATGCACGAAATCTTTGGTACGGTTCGCCCAGGATTCGGCGATCAGTGCCGTATTGGCCCCGTTATCCAGGATGACGGGGAAACGGAGACGATCTTCAAGTATATGTACTGCAGGCACATGGCTCCAGCCTGGAGCGGCAAACCATTCAGGGTCCTCAATAACGCCTGCTTCCCGATCCAGTGGCCCGACCGCGCCAATCCCCATGCCGATCACCTGCTCATAAGCAATGAGATGCTTGTCCATCCATGCCTTCACCTGAGCCGTGACCTGCTGCATAAGGACCTCGGGCGTTGTCTCTTCAGTCATACGCCATTCCCTGGAATCTATCTTCGTTCCTGCCAGATCGAGCAGTACCAGCCGGGAGCTCACCCGGGAAATATCCAGTCCGAACGCATAACCGTAGTCAGCTTTGACTTGATACAGGATAGGACGGCGTCCTCCGGTAGAGGCACCAAGCCCGCTTTCGGAAATAATCCCGGTGCTGACGAGCTCATCGAGCACCCTTGTTAGAGTGCTTACCGTCAGGCCGCTTGAGGTTAGCAGATCATTTTTGCCAATTTCATGCTTGCGGCGGATGTCGTGAAACAGCTCCTTCGCCTTTGGCGTAGGGATGCGTTTTTCAGCGTCAATTCGTTGTTTCTTCTCATTAAGCATATATTAAAATCCCCACAATTCCTGAAACCAGAATCATCGCCAGCGGATGCACGCGAAAACGGATCATTGCAATCAGTGCAGCAATGAAGATCGCAATGCTGGCAAAGGTGCTTACGGAAAAACCGGTTATGAAACCGGAATGTATGGTCATGGTATAGGCTGCGTAAGCAATCAAAGCGATGACAGCCGGCTTCATGCCGTTCAGCGCAGCCTGTACCCAATGATTATCATACACACGGTAAAAAATCGTGGCAACCAGAAACATAATGATGGCCGAAGGGAAAACGATGCCCAATGAGGCGATCAGGCTGCCGACCCAACCGCTGGCTGTATAACCGACATAAACGGCGCTGTTCATCGCCACCGGCCCTGGAGCCATGCCTGCCAGTGCAATGGCCTCCGTATACTGCTGAGTCGTCATCCAACCTTCCTTCAAAGCAGCGTGTTCAATGACAGGAAGCATAGCATAACCGCCGCCGAAAGACATAAAGCCAATTTTAAAAAAAGTCCAAAACAGCTCGAGCAGCATGGTTCAACCTCTTTTCTGCGAATGGGGATTTGATAGAAATCCTGAGTGGGTGCCGGATGCATCCAATATGCCCGAGGTCACATCGAATGATGTTTGTCTTGCTCATGCTTCTGCTTCATCCGGTTTGAGCTTTTGGAGGCGGAGGAGGCTTCAGCTACCATTCCGATGATAATGCCGATGGCAAGAACAAATAGAGGCTGAATTGGGAAGAAGAGGAGCAAAATCAGACAGGTAGCGGCGACGCCCCAGGTTACCGGATTATAGAGGGCCTGCTTTCTCATCCGAATGGCGGCATATACGATCAGGGCAACTACCGTAGGCTTGATGCCATGGAGAGCCGCCTGCACATAGCGGTTGTCGCTAAAGCCTGTGGCTGCAGCGCAAAGAATCAGCATAATGAGAATGGTTGGCAGGGAAATGCCGGCGACAGCGGAGAGTAAACCTGGAATGCCGGCAATACGGTAGCCTGCGAGAGCGGCCACATTGACTCCGATTCCTCCGGGAGCCGCACCTGACAGTGCTGTAATCTCGCTCATTTCCTTTGAAGAGAGCCATTTGCGGTATTCGGTAACTTCTTTATCAATCACTGGAAGAATGGCGTAGCCGCCTCCAAAAGTGGTAGGTCCTATTTTAAGAAAAGAAACAAAAAGCTTGCCGCTTAACCTGAGTTTACTTTCATCGCGAAGTTCCATGATCTGTATTCCTTCTTTCCGTTCATCCTGCAGTGGTCGAGATCAGTATAACGTACTTTAATTCTTTTTGGAATAAAGAATTGTCTGATTGGGTGATTTGTTAAATAATCATACTTTTATACAGGTAAAAACATCAATATATCCATTTACTTTTTATCATGTTGGAGGTTAAATGGAGTTAATTACAGATGTACAGGTTGATCTACATCCTAAGGGAGGGAAATGCTTGAACCAGACCAAACCGAATTCCAAACCGAATATCCTACTGATTACCGTGGATCAAATGCGCTATGACTGCCTGAGCATTGCCGGGCATCCCGTCGTAGAGACTCCGAATTTGGATGAGCTGGCGCGCACAGGGGTCCGCTTTGACCGTGCTTACTCAGCTACGCCGACATGCGTGCCTGCAAGAGCCGCAATCTTTACGGGCCAATCTCAGGAAAGCCATGGCCGAGTGGGATACCAGGATTGTGTGCCGTGGAATTATGAACATACGATGCCGGGGGAATTTGCGAAAGCGGGATATCACACCCAGTGTGTAGGGAAGATGCATGTCTATCCTGCCAGAAATCTGATGGGCTTTCACAATGTTGTTCTGCATGACGGATATTTGCATCATAACCGCAATAAGTACAGCATTCCGGTCCGTGAGCATTATGACGAGGTGGATGATTACTTGCACTTTCTGCGCCAGCAGGCTCCCGGGGCGGATTTGACCGATCTGGGGCTTGATTGCAATTCCTCTACGGTAGCCCGTCCATGGCATCTGCCGGAGAAGCTGCATCCGACAAACTGGGTGGTCACCGAATCCATTGATTTCCTGCGCCGCCGAGATCCGGACAAGCCCTTCTTCCTGTGGATGTCCTTTGTCCGGCCGCATTCACCGCTGGATCCGCCGCAGGCATACCTGGATCTGTATAAAGATATTGAATTTCCCGAGCCGCCTGTAGGAGACTGGGCTCTGCAATCGGATCCAGGCTTGGAAGGGCTTAGTCCATATACAAGTAAGGGGCTTGTGCCTAAACGTCGTCTGCAAAATGCCATGGCTGCCTATTATGCGCTGATTACCCATATTGACCATCAGATCGGCCGTTTCATGCAGGTGCTGGCAGAATACGGAGAGAAGAACAATACCGTCATTTTGTTCACGTCGGATCATGGCGAACTGATGGGGGATCATCATTTGTTCCGAAAATCGCTGCCGTACGAAGGAAGCGCACGGGTGCCGTTTATCGTCAACGATCCGGGGAACCTTCTGAGCCTTGGCACCGGCAAGGTGGTGCAGGAGGTTGTGGAAATGCGTGATATTATGCCGACACTTCTGGATGCGGCAGGTGTAGCCATACCAGGTTCTGTGGATGGCGGCAGCGTGCTGAAGCTTGCCGCTGCTTCTTCTGAAGAAGGATCAGGCAATGCCGAAGCATGGCGTTCATATCTGCACGGTGAGCATACGCAGGGTATGCAGTCCAACCATTGGCTGACAGATGGCAAAGAAAAGTACATCTGGTTCTCGCAAACGGGCGAAGAGCAGCTCTTCCTGCTTACGGACGATCCGCAGGAACTGCATAATGCTGCGCGTGATCAGGCATATCAAGAGCGGATGGATTATTGGCGCTCCGTTCTTATTCAGGAGCTGAAGGGACGGGAAGAAGGATACTCCGATGGCAAGCAGCTGTTTATCGGCCGCAAACCGGTTACCGTTCTCTCACATGTACGGAACGGATAAGTACCGTTCACCGAAAGACATTGAAGCCTGGTCGCGAGCAAATGTTCCTGCTCAGGCTGATTTTGCAGTTATTGATAGGGGGATTTCCTGCTCATGTCCAGTAAAAAGCATATATGGCTGATCACGACCGACCAAATGAGAGGGGATGCGCTGGGCTATGACAACCCTGCGGTCATCACGCCTAATCTGGACGGCTTGGCCCGCGAAGGAATGGTTTTTAACAGAGCTTATTGTGCAAGTCCGGTCTGCACGCCTTCCCGTGCTTCGATCTTTACCGGACGTTATCCCCATATTCATGGGGCCTGGAATATCGGGGTCTCGTTGAACGAGGATGAACTGACGCTTTGCGATCATTTGAAGGAATCCGGCTACCGCAGGATTGGGGTCGGCAAAATGCATTTCAGGGAGCAGTGTAAAACGGGTTTCACCTATGAAGCAGAGGAGGTGTCCGTCCGTGACCGGGGGAGGGAACGGGATGGTACCTATTATGGTTTTGATGAGCACCATATTTCGGAAGATAATATGATCGGCGAATATCTGGATGAAATTGGTGAACGTGATCCGGATGCGGCAGGTCGTTTGCGGAAGGATCTGTTCCGGTCCGATGATGCTGCAGGTGACGTGTGGGAGAGCGGATTGCCGCCCGAGCTTCACCAGACACGCTGGATTTCTGACAGAAGCATACGCGCAATTGAGGAGCATTCCCCGGACCAACCCTTATTTTTATGGAGCAGCTTCGTGGATCCCCATCATCCCTTTAATCCTCCAGAGGCATACAGCAGGCTGTATGAGCATATAGAAATTCCCAAACCGGCAGGGGATGCTTCAGATGTGAAGGGACGCCCGGAGCATCTGCTTCTTCAAAAAGGCAGTTACTGGCCGGGTGGCGGGGAGCTTCACTCCTGGGATCCGCAGCATATGAAGCGATTGATCCGCAATTACTATGCCATGATTACGTTTATCGACGAAGAAATCGGCAGGATTCTCGGCGCCTGGAAAGAAAAAGGAATGGACGATGAGCTTTTGATCGTCTTTACGAGCGATCATGGTGAGCTCCTCGGAGATCACGGTCTTTTGTATAAGGGGCCATGGTTCTATGAGGGACTCACACGCATCCCGATGATTCTTAAAGGACCTGGCGTGAAAAAGGGGGCCGAGACAGATGCGCTGATGGAGCATGTGGATATCGTACCCACACTGCTGGAACTGATCGGGAGAGCGGAAATGCCGGAAGGGATTCAGGGAATCTCGCAGCGGCCGGTAGCCTCAGGGGAGACTGAGCGGGTACGCGAATCCGCGATGACGGCTTATGATGCCCATGACCGTGGTGTTCACGCCAAATGCTTGCGAACCGACCGATACAAGCTGGCTATTTTTGCGGATGAAGCTTATGGAGAGCTGTTTGATCTGGAGTCTGATCCGGATGAGCGGCATAATCGTTTCTTTGATCCGTCTTATCTGGAAATAAAACATAAGCTGATGGAAATGCTCGTTCACCGAATGATGCGGGATCAGGACCCTTTGCCGGTACGTAAAGCCTTCTGGTAGGAAAGCGTCTTCATATCTTAAAAAAAGATATACAATTTCTAAAAAACAGAGCTTCCCCGCCCCGTTTTCATTTGATAGGATAACGTTAAAGGAGCTGATGACATGCTAGAGTTGGAACGATATTGGGAAAACACGCAAATCCTTGAAGTTAACCGGCAAAAACCGCGGGCATATTACATTCCATATGCGGACGCAGAATCGGCAAAAGCAGGCAAAAGATCGAGATCCCCGTTTTACCGGACGCTGAACGGCGGCTGGAAGTTCAAATATTACAACAGTGTACATAACATTACAGAATCCTTTTACGATAAAGACTTCGATGCTGCGAATTGGGATGATTTATTAGTACCATCCTGTTGGCAAACGGCGGGATACGACCAGCTTCATTATACCAATGTGAATTATCCGATTCCCTGCGATCCCCCGTATGTGCCGGATGAGAACCCGGCTGGCTTGTATGTCCGGGATTTCCGTATTGCAGATTCTTGGAGCGGGAAAGAGACTTATACGGTATTTGAGGGAGTTAATTCCTGCTTCTATGTGTGGGTGAACGGTCAATTTGCCGGCTATAGCCAGGGAAGCCGTATTCCGGCAGAATTTGATATTACCCCGCACATACAACCTGGTATAAACCGCATGGCTGTCATGGTGCTGAAATGGTGTGACGGAACCTATTTGGAGGATCAGGATTTGTGGCGCTTCTCGGGGATATTCCGTGACGTTTATTTGCTGGGACGCGATGGGGCGCATGTTCGCGATGCATTTATTAAACCGGAGCTTTCCAGTGATCTTGCCGAAGGCGTTCTCCGCTGCGAGCTGGATACGACAGGACCGCTTACACTGAAAGCGGAGCTGCGTGACGCGGAGGGAAAAGTGTGCACGGCTGGGCAGGTGCAGGCGGACGGGCAGGCTGAACTTACGCTGAACGTGTCCGACCCTGTTTTGTGGAACGCAGAGTCGCCATATCTGTATGAATTATATCTGAGCGATGGACATGAAATGCTTCATTTCCCTGTCGGTTTCCGGACGATTTCCGTGGAAAACGGCATTTTTACCATAAACGGGCAAGCGGTCAAGCTAAAAGGGGTCAATCGACATGACTCCCATCCGGACCTGGGGCAGACGATACCACTGAACCACATGATTCAGGATCTTATGCTGATGAAACGGCATAACATCAATACGGTGCGTACCTCCCATTATCCAAATGATCCCCGGTTCCTGGAATTATGCGACCGGTACGGCTTTTATGTTGTGGATGAAGCGGACCTGGAATGCCATGGACTCGCGGTATCCGGCGATTTCCATCAGCTGACGCGTGATCCGGCTTGGGAGAAGGCTTTTGTGGACCGTATGGAGCGGATGGTGGAACGGGACAAGAACCATGCCTCCATCATCATGTGGTCCCTTGGCAACGAATCAGGTTATGGCATCAACCATATCGCCATGGCGAAATGGGCACAGAAGCGGGATGATTCACGCCTTGTACATTACGAGGGAGCAGCGAAAAGATACGAAGGCGATACGGATACGGAGGACCTGGATATCGAGAGTGAAATGTATGCCTCTCCCGCATACGTAGGTGAATATGGTGCCGATGAGAGCCGCAGCAAGCCGCTGTTCCTATGCGAATACAGTCATGCAATGGGCAACGGACCAGGGGATCTCAAGGAGTATTGGGATATGTTCTACAAATATCCGAAGCTGATGGGTGGCTGTGTCTGGGAATGGAATGACCATGGTATTCGTGCAAGAACTACGGGGGGTACTGAATACTTCGGATACGGTGGTGATTTTGGAGATCATCCGAATGACGGCAATTTCTGTATAGATGGCCTGGTCTCGCCGGACCGTGTCCCTCATACCGGGTTGCTGGAGCTGAAGCAGATTATCGCACCGGTCCGAATTGAAGCAGAGGATTTGGAAGCCGGGAAAATCCGTGTGACGAACCTGTATGATTTTAACGGTTTAAGCCATCTTTCATTTACCTGGAAGCTTGAATCGGAAGGGATGCTTGTGGAACAGGGAGTGCTGGAAGCGGTTGACGCAGGACCGCATGAATCCGCTGTATTCTCAGTGCCTTTCAAGCAAAGTTTGGCCGAAGGGCGGTATTTCCTTACGATAATGGTGCGTTTGAAAGAAGAAACCGTGTGGGCAGAGGCTGGATACGAGATTACGTTTGCCCAGTTTGAAATCGGAGAGGAACAAGAGTCATCTGGAAAAGCATATGCCTGGCTGGATGCACTGAGACAGCGTCCGGTTGACATCAGGGAGGATGGAGCACTCATCACGGTGGAAGGTAATGATTTCTGCCATGTATTCGATAAGGTAAAAGGGACATGGGTCCGTCTATCGAAGCAGGATGTGAATATGATTCAGTCACCGCTTGGTTTCAGTATTTGGCGGGCTCCGACTGATAATGACCGCAACATCAGGCATAAATGGATGGAAGAGGGCTATCACCGTGCTGGAATGAAGCTGTACGCGTGCTCAGTTCAAAACCAAACGGATCATGAGGTTGAAATCGCGGCCGATTTCTCCTTGGGTGGCTATATGAAGCATCCGGTACTAAAAGGTCAGGCAGTATGGCGGGTAGACGGTTCCGGGGAAGTGTCGCTGGCGGTAAAGGTCAAAGTAAGAGAGGGACTTCCATTCCTGCCGCGATTTGGTCTCCAGATTACGATGCCGCAAGGAACTGAGGAAGTGGAATACTTCGGCTTTGGCCCTCACGAAAGCTATGTCGACAAACGGCATAGCGTACGGATCGGTAAGTACCTGCTCCGTGTGAATGACATGTTCGAGCCTTATGTGATGCCCCAGGAGAATGGATCACGATACGGGACGGAATGGGCTTCCGTTACGAATGAGCTTGGCATGGGACTGCTGTTTACGGGAAATCTTCCTTTCTCGTTCAATGCATCGCATTATTTGCCGGAGGATCTGGACCAGGCGGAACATCTGCATGAGCTGGTGAAGCGGAAAGAGACCATCGTTCATCTTGATTATAAGATGAGCGGTATCGGCTCCAATTCCTGCGGTCCAGAGCTGCTGGAGAAGTACCGGCTTGATGAGAAGGAATTTGAATTTGGGCTGCAGCTGCGTCCTATTTTCAAAGAAGACGAGTAAAGTGCTATAAAGAGCAAAACGGCTCCTCAAACGGGGCCGTTTTTTTTATTTCTATCCATTATACAATTTCTGTTTTTCCCAAAAGTTGCGCTTCATCTTACTTGGGCCAACCGCCCCAAATTCCCAGGAGGTTGCCGCTTGGATCCACCAGTTGGAAGCTATAGCCACCGCCCTGTTTGTAGACCATTTCTCCAACCTCGATCCCTTTTTGCCCCAGCTCCTCACTGAGCTCCTGGATGTTATCCACCTGGAAGGTAAGGACAGGCTTGGTTTCGCCTTTGGAGCTGACAAATTCAAATTTCGGGACTTCAACGGCTTCCACAAGTCCGAGAGCCATACCATTCAGATTGAGCCACGCGGCGTCATCCCCTTCGATAAAAGGGAAGCAGAAGCCAAGTCCGAACACCTCTGTGTACCATTTTGCTGATTTGGCTACGTCCTTGACGGGTAATTCGATAACCTGGATATGAAGTGATTTTGCTGGCATGATATTGTTCCTCCTTAGGATCCATGATTTTTTTCTACTATATTAGACGGATTACCTTTGGCAAAAGAAATGGGAGATACAAAAATTAATGGAATTTTTTAGAGGATACCCGAATCAGATGTCCGTTCGGATCATAAAAGTCGAAATACAACCAATGCCTTCCTATAACCTGTTTTGTTTTCCTAATAATACCATATAATGATTTTCGGGAAACTGGATTTTTGACGTAAAAAAACAGCCGGAATGCTTACCGCAGATGCGGTGCCTCCTGGCTGCCAGTTCCCATAACTCCATATTTGACGAAGCGGATGACCTCTTTCCTGAATTGCTCGGATTTCCCGTCCTCACGTCCGAGCTTCATGCGATCATAATGAAGAATGGACCAAATGCTGGTCGTTGTTCCCAGCTCAAACAGAAAAATATCCATAATCGGGTTCATTGTGCCCTCTTGCATCCGTTTCTGCATCTCCTGTACCTCGGCACTTTTACGGTACACCGACCGGTCGAAGTAATCCGACAGCTCCGGATGATGAAGCGATTCGGTGAACAGAATGTTGAACTGCTCCATATTTTCCTGAATGGTTGTTATAAGCCGGTTAATGTAATATTCGACCAATTGCTCGTTACCGTATTGGCTGAAGTCCGCGCCAGCGGACGACTCAGAGGCGAAGTCAATAACCACACTGGCTTCGAGAAGCTCTTTTTTGCTGCTGAAATACTTATACATGGCGGCTTCTGATATTCCGCAGGCTTTGGCAATCGCACTGGTCTTGGCCGCATCATAACCTGTCTTTGAGAATAAGGCTCGTGCCTGCTCGATAATCCGCTGCTTCGTTATTTCACCTTTGTTCACGGTCCCTGACCCCCTTTATGAATGAAAGAAGACCAGCAGGGGCTGGCCTTCCATTTTTGCAATTATTATAACAGGATTATTTGAAAGAAGCGAAGCCTTGGTCCACCATCACGACACTGCCGTTAATCGCGTCAGCCTCATCTAGAGAGATCAGATACACGGAGTTGGCAATGGATTCAGGCTTGGTCAGCTCGCCGCCCATAACTTTCGCCTTCATGCTGTCGAGCATGCCGGATGCCTTGTAACCTGAAATGATCGGCGTATCCACGGCACCCGGTGCGACGCCGACAACGCGGATTCCGTAAGGGGAAAGCTCGAGTGCTGCGGATTTGGTCATCATGTTCACAGCGCCTTTAGCGGCATGATATGCATACGTGGCAGGAGATGCCAGGATGCCGAAAACAGAAGTTGTATTGATAATGACGCCCTTAATGCCGAGCTCTTTCATTTTGCGTCCCGCATAGATGATGCCGTAAGTGACGCCATGCTGGTTCACATTGATGGTTTTATGGTATTTTTCCAGATCAAGATCCATAACCGGCGTTTGCAGACCGATCCCCGCATTGTTGAACATCACATCGATCCGGCCGAAGGTTTCAACCGCTTTGTTGACGAGTGCCTCCACCTGCTCAGGCTTGGATACATCGGTTTGTACGAAAATAGCTTCGCCGCCGGCGTCTGTAATCATTTGGACGGTTTCCTGACCGCCTGCTTCGTTGAAGTCAGCTACGACAACCTGGTCTCCCTTGGAAGCAAATTTCAGACATGTTTCCCGGCCAATACCGCTGGCGCCGCCTGTGATCACTGCAACTCTTTTTGTGGACATAAAAGATGCCTCCCATAAATGAAATAATAAATAAATTGAAGTGTGCCATAAGATAAAATAGCTCTGATTTATGAATATAAGTTAGTGCTTACTAACCAAAATCGATTATGCTCCTTAATAATCATAATGTCAACTGGAATTCAATGATTTTTATCATATTCAAGTAAAAAGAAAAGAACCTTGTTTTCTGTTGCCAGAAAAGACAAGGTTCTGATGTTTATTTACATATAAGAAAGGATATAGTTTTCTTATTTGGCGCGGATATCAAGCACTTCATACTTGATAACGCCCATCGGTGCTGTTACGCTGACGAAATCGCCTACCGATTTGCCGATCAGCTCTTTGCCGAGCGGGCTTTCGTAAGAAATTTTATTGTTATGGGCATCAGCTTCTGCCGGACTGACAATCCGGTATTCCACGGTTTCCTTAAACTCAATATCATCGAGCTTTACATAGGAGCCCACACTTACGACGGAAGCATCAATGCTTTTTATAACCCGTGCTTTGGTCAGCGTTTTCTCCAGCTGCAGAATTCGTGTCTCCATAAATGCCTGATCGTCCTTGGCGGAATGGTATTCACTGTTCTCCTTCAGATCACCATAGCTGATTGCTACTTTAAGCCGTTCTGCAAGCTCTTTCCGCTTTACAGTTTTCAGATCTTCGAGCTCTGCCTTCAGTTCGGCCAGACCCTCAGGGGTTAAAATTAATTCATCATTAGACATATCTACAACTCCTCTTTCTTAAATTGTACACGATAGAGCGGACTAATGCGAAATAATATTAATTCGTTATAACTATTTTCGCGCTGGAAAACCTTGATTCTCAGCCCGTATACTTTTCAATATAGAAATGGAGGAATGACGTTTGCAATTGATGTTTAAGTACAACTGGGCTGTGCGTGAAGATTGGTTCAAGTGGTGTGAGGGAGTCGGCGAAGCCGATCTTCTGCAAAAGCGCATAGGTGGCGTCGGCGGGATTCTGCACACGCTGTTTCACATTATTGATGTGGAATGGAGCTGGGTTCGGACATTGCAAGGAAAAAGCGACTTTAATGAAAGCTTCGATCAATACCGGAGCATTCAGCAGGTTCGTGATCTGGAAGCTGCATTCCGTCCTGAGGTGGAAACATTCGTCTTGGATTGGAGTGACAGCTTGGAGAACGTAGAGTTTCGCGACATTAGCCCTGATGGCAGGGAAACGCTGGATACATGGGGAGAGGTCTTGCGTCATATGATAGCCCATGAAATCCACCATATCGGGCAGCTGTCCGTATGGTCACGGGAGATCGGAAAGCAGCCTGTCTCTGCCAATTTAATTGGACGGGGTTTGGCTTCTGCAAGCAAGAGCTGATTCGGCGGTCTGACTCCTTTATGTTATACTGGTCCTGATGCATTTTTTGTACAGGATCCTGGCAGCATATGAGGAGGAAGGACAGGGAAAATGGATGCTCCGCTTCATTTGATTGAATATGAAATTGCTTTACTGGTACGTCTTACAACTGCTCATAGTCCAAAGCTCGGAAGCTTGGACCGTTCGGAATATCTTTTGCTAAGTGAGCTGGAAAAATACAGCCCCCTTGCGATTAATGCTCTTGCGGAGCATTTGTTGCTGAATCTCTCGACGGCGAGCCGGCAGGTTGCTGTACTTGAAGGGAAAAATTACATCAGACGTTTTCCGGATACGAATAACGGCAGAATCAGCCTATTAGAGATCACTCCGGAGGGATTGGATATCCTGCATAAGGTCCAACAAGCTCGTTTTGACGTCTACGCCGAGGTGCTCCAGAATTGGTCGCCCGAGGAGCTGGATCAGCTGAAGACCGGTCTTACGCGCCTGAACCGAGATTTTAAAGCATGGCGCAAGTGAATGATAATATATGACGAAGCTGTCCCGGGACGATGAGCCTGCGACGGCTTTTTTGCTATTTGCTAAGATGCAGGTATTTAATCTGGCTGCTTTGCTTCATATTAACAATATCAAAAATGGATGTTGCCACATTTGAAAATTATGTTGTATAATACAACTTGCTGTTTACAATATATTTATTCATTCAGGTCGCAAGTTCGGTATTATTCAGACCATTATAGGAAAGGAGGAGTCTGATGAAAACACAATCTGGCCGTTTAGCTGCCATATCCGAAACGATGAAAATGCCGCTGCCCAAATATCTGATGATATCCATCTTGACGATATTTGCCATTGGCCCGCAGTATTTTATCAACTTATCTTACATTATGAATCAGGTCATTATTCAAAACGGCTTGAACCTCAGCTCGAGCGACTTGCTGCTCCCCTCCACCTTGTCCAATATAGCTTTTTCATTTGGCGTACCGCTCGGTCCGGTGTTATCCCGAAAGCTCGGTGTGAGAAAAACCTATCTCATGTTCGTAACCGTCTTTTTATTGGGGTCAGCTATCAATGTCATATCCGGGGATACGGTCTCTTTAACCTTGGGGAGAATCATTCAGGGATTGAGCTCAGGTTTTCTGTTCCTGACCATTCTGCCTGTCAGCTTAAAGTCATTCCCGAATAAAATCCGTAATTATTTCCTGCTGATGGTGATTACCGGATTATTCGGCGCAAGTGCGGTTGGTGCCATATTTGGCTCCGTATCACTTAGCGCGGATACATGGCGCTGGCTCTTTATATTGAACATCGTGTCGGCGCTGCTATGTCTGATCGTTGGATTTACCGGTTTGCCAAGAGACGAAGAGGAGAATCATGATGCGCAGCCGGTGAATAAGTTTAACGTATTTCTGCTGACTGCACTCATGCTGATGCTGACGGTTCCGCTCTGCAATCTGATGCAAAAGGGCTTTACATCCCTTTACGTATGGCCATTCTTGATTGCTGCACTGGTACTTCTGATACTGTTTATTGTGTTTGATTTGAAGGCGAAGACGCCGGTCGTTCCGTTCCGGACATTAAAGGCGGCCAAGCCGGTGTCAGGAACCGTAATGGCGATCGCCTCGCATATCTGCCTGATCTTCGCCATAGCCGGAATCAACGGATTTCTGCGGAATAACCTGGATCTGCCTTACCGGTATCTCGTGCACTTTTACATCTGGTTTTTTGTTGGGATTCTCGTGACGGCTGTCCTCAAAACATTGCTGTATGACCGTCTGGGTGCCGGTATTCTGGGCTTTATCGGCTCATTGGCCGTCATCTGCGTCAGCTTGCAGTGGAGAACCATGGGACCGGAGGTTTCGCTGAACCTGCTGTATTTCCAAATCGCCCTTCTGGGGGCGGGTGTGAGTATGGTGCTGGTTGGCGGAGCGCTGGGAACCGCCCTTGCGGGGGATATTCACCAGGCCTCGATGAGATCCGTGACGCTGCACTCCATTCGTAATTTTGCGGGCGCCATTATTACGCCTGTGCTTGGCTGGTATCTGACCCGGCTAAATGCGATGAATTATGAGGAGATCCGCGGCCGACTCGGCCAGTTCAGCGGTGAAGCCAAATCAGAGATTACCCAGTTAACCCGAGGACTAATGAGTGAGGGCCTGCCAGCAGCCAAAGCACAAAGCATGGCATCTTATGAATTGATTGTTCATACCAAAAGAGCGGCGATCCTGGGTGCATACCACAATCTGTTTACGATCATGGCCTGTGTGGGTGTTATTATGCTGCTTGCATCAGTCGGAAAAATAGTGACGGGGAAAGGCAGATCGCTGGTCCAAAAAGAGAAGAGATTAATGATGCCGAAATCTGAAAATACAGAGCTGCATCCAAGTATAACCCATTCTACAAAGTGAGGAGAGTTCATTCATATGATAAACCGCAGTCGCTTGATCATTGCCAACATCATAGGGGTGCTGGTGATCTGCTTTTTTATTGCCGCCGGCGCTTACTTTTACTATGAAAATTCTAATTTTATAAAAACAGAGGATGCTGTCGTTCAGGCGGATATGATGCCGCTCGTCTCCCCGGTTCAGGGTGTTTTGACCAGCTGGAATATTCAGGATGGGACCGATGTGAGCGATAAAAATATCGTCGGCGGCGTTTCGGACGGGACCAAGGTTGTTCCCGTGAGTTCCCGCATGAATGGTAAAATCATTAAAAATGATGCCCGCGTGAATCAGCTGGTGCAGGCTGGGCAGGTGCTCGCACAAGAAGCGGATATGGATCATATGTATGTTGTGGCGAACATCAAAGAAACCCAGCTGAAAGACATTAAGGTCGGACAGAGTGTTGATATCTTGGTAGACGGTGATTCCGGAACCAAATTTGAGGGTGTCGTGAAGGAGATCGGATATGCGACCAACTCCGTATTTTCTGTCCTTCCACAGCAGAGTTCTACTGGCAGCTACACCAAAGTGACGCAGAAGATTCCGGTCAAGATTTCGATCAATCAGGTTTCTACCAAAGTGCTGCCGGGCATGAATGCTGAAGTGAAGATATCTCTGTAAAAAGTTGACTTGAGAATAGCATCAAAGGAAGAGCCTTGCGTTTCTGCAGAGAAACGTAGGGTTTCTTTTGTAGATATAGCATATAATAAACCCGTTTTTGGTATATATCAGTGGAAATCATCGAAAGAATCGGGGTATGATAGAGAGAAAGCGATCTCAGAACAGACAAAAGGAAAATAAGGGGTTTACCTATGAAAAATGTGCTGGTGACAGGCTATCGCGCGCATGAGCTGAATATTTTCGGCCAGAAGCATCCGGGGATCGTTTATATCCGAAAGGCCATTACCGCAAAGTTGGTTCAGCTTGCCGAGGAGGGGCTGGAATGGGTGATTTCGCCGGGTCAGTACGGGGTAGACTTATGGGCTTGTGAAGCGGCCATTGCCATGAAAAAACAATATCCTCATCTTAAAATTGCGATTATAACGGCTTTTGAGCATCCTGAAGAAAACTGGAAAGAGGACAAGAAGGAGTACTATAGCCAGATTTTGGAGGGAATTGATTTCTACGAGACGGTCAGCCGTCAGCCTTACGACGGCCCTTGGCAATTCAAGGCCAGAGATGATCTGTTGTTCCGCAAAACGGACGGTATGATTCTCGTTTATGACGAGGAGACAGGCGAAGGCAGCAGTGCGCGCTTTTACAAGGAAAGAGCCTTGAAAAAGCAGCAGGAGGAAGAATACGGCTTTATAAGCATCAGCACCGAGGATATTCAAAACCTGGCGGATGAGGAAGCATCCGGCTGGAGTGACGAGGGAATGGATATCAGCTGATCGTTCATTACATACGAAGAAAGGAATGATGAGATTGATTCGATTCGGAACCATTGGTACCAACTGGATAACGGAACGTTTTCTTCATGCGGCCCAGGAGAATGATGATTTCGTACTGGCAGCAGTTTACTCCAGAACGGAGGAGAAAGGGCTGGAATTTGCGGCACAGTTTGGTGACCCCAAAGTGTTTACAGACCTGGAGGCCATGGCTTCAAGTGATGAGATTGATGCGGTATATATTGCGAGTCCGAACTCATTTCACGCAGAACAAGCGATTCAATGCATGAATCACGGCAAACATGTCCTGTGTGAAAAGCCGCTCGCTTCGAACAGTGACGAGGTACGCAGAATGATCGCTGCAGCAGAGGCGAATCATGTGGTGCTGATGGAAGCGATGAAATCCACCCTGATGCCGAACTTCAGAATCATGAAAGAGAATTTATATAAAATTGGTCAGGTCCGGCGGTACTTCGCAGGCTATTGCCAGTATTCCTCACGCTATGATGCATTTAAGCAGGGAACCGTGCTGAACGCATTTAATCCGGTTTACTCGAACGGCGCATTGATGGATTTGGGCATTTACTGCATTTATCCGATGGTGTCCCTGTTCGGCAAGCCTGAATCGGTGAAGGCTGTCGGCATGATGTTATCTTCGGGCGTGGACGGGGAAGGCAGTCTGGTGATGAGCTATCCGGATATGGATGCCGTCATTATGTATTCGAAGATATCCGATTCCTTCCTTCCTGCCGAAATTCAGGGGGAAAACGGGACCATGGTGATCGACCGGATCAATCAGCCGTATGATGTGAAAATTCAGTACAGAGACGGAACTGTGGAGAACCTGACCCAGCAGCAAATTCATGAGTCCATGTATTACGAGCTGGAGGAGTTTATCCGCATGATCGGGCGCGGTAAGCGCAGCAGCAAAATCAACTCCCATGAAACCTCGCTGGCGGTTGCTGAGGTGATGGAGGATGCCAGAAGACAGATTGGTCTGAAGTATGCCTCAGATACATGGTAATGTTCGATCCGACCATCTTTGATAATCTGAAGGTTGCGTTTGAGAACCAGCTCTATGATCTAGATAATATTGATGGTAGGATTCGCATAACCGGCCGTACGGATCGGATGGAAATGTCCGTCATGTCGCGCGAATTTTCCATTAGATTTGCGTTATGCGAAAATCCGGCGATCTCTGTTGAAATCCGCCTGGAGGCAGGACTTGCCGATTTGGCTGCCGAGATTTTGGAGATGAAGGGAGATCAGCCTGGATGTCTGCTGCGGATACGTTTTGACTTGATGGTGAGTCATGTTGAAGCGGAATGCGGGCTAATCGAACATACATTGAAAGGCATCTGGCCGGAGGTTCCCCTTGTACAGACCCTGAGCCGGGTCTACGGAGAGGATCCGAACAGCTATAAGAATGAAGCGGAGCTACGATTCCGGCGAAAAATCGATGAAGAGCAGATGGAGGATATTCCGGAGCTGATCTCGCATGTGCTGCTGACACTGGATAAGCTGGGCAATCATCTTTCGGCATAATTATGGGGAGAAGCAAACTTCTATTCAGCAGTAAAGTGAATGAAAAGATGCAGGGAAGGGCTACCCCTTCTCTTTTTTTGCCTCATTTTTCGTCCTGCGAAGCTCTATTTTGTCGTAAAATCCCTTTTTACGGAGAAAATGTGGTTCTAGTTTCCGCATACTGTTTAATGAACGTTACAGCCATCTTTGCGTTCATTTTAAAGTTGTCGTATGTTATACATATCAATTTACGCCGTTCTATGAACAATTAATAGACTCGGGCTTATGATCATCATATTTAGCGGACGGAGGCGTGTAATGAGTACCATAAAAGCAGAAGATCTTTCGTTTTTCCAAGAAGTGTACAATACTGCTCCTTTTGGAATCGCATTGATCTCCCTTGACGGATCTTGGATGAAAGTAAATCCAGCCATTTGCCGAATTATAGGGTACCCTGAAAGTGAACTGCTGCAGCAAAGATTTCAGGATCTCATTCACCCTGATGATTTGGAGCATAATCTTACGCTTTACAGAACGATGCTGAAGGACCAGGCAGACGGAATGGCCGAAACGGAAACAAGGTATATCCGGAAAAATGGAGATATCGTTTGGGCATCCGTTTATGGGACCGTTATGCTGGATTCTGCCGGTAA
Organism: Paenibacillus sp. J23TS9; assembly: GCF_018403225.1. Classification (NCBI taxonomy): domain Bacteria; kingdom Bacillati; phylum Bacillota; class Bacilli; order Caryophanales; family Paenibacillaceae; genus Paenibacillus; species Paenibacillus sp. J23TS9. The sequence goes on from NZ_BOSG01000005.1 coordinate 42,632, forward strand.
TCCGCAGGCCTACATTATACAAATGAATGATATTACCAAAAATAAAATGGCCGAGTCGAAGCTGCAGGAAACCGTGGAGCGGTATACGTCCTTAAAAAGATACAATCATGATGCGGTTATTTCACTCGATTTGGAAGGGAATATCGTCAACGGGAATACAATGGCCGAAAAAATGACCGGCTGCTGTGTGAACGAAATGGCAGGAAAGAAGATTGCCCGTTTCATTGGTGAAGATAACCAACGCAAATTACTAATGGAATCCTTGACAAACCCTTCGATCGAGAAGCATATTGATAAAATTTATCATAAAGACGGCCATTCGGTGGAGGTACTGACATCGATTGCTCCCATTTATGTTAACGGCAAAAATGTGGGCTTTTATATCATTGCGAAGGATGTCACCGAGCAGAAGCAGCTGCTGGTCGCCAAGGAATTCGCTGAGAGCACCAATAAGGCCAAAAGTGAATTTCTAGCCGTGATGAGTCATGAAATCCGAACTCCAATGAACGGAGTTATTGGCATGACGGACCTGCTCGAAACAACGACGGTGCTGGACGATGAGCAGAAGGAATATGTGAAGATTATCCGCCAAAGCGGTGAGACGCTCCTGGGCATTATTAATGACATTTTGGATTTCTCCAAAGTGGAGTCTGGAAAAACTGAGCTGCAGGAGGAGCTTTTCGATGTGAGAAAATGCGTTGAAGAGACCTTTGATGTTTTGTTGGCCAGAGCTCATGAGAAAAAGCTTGAAATGAACTTGGAAATACAGGATGATGTCCCGGTAGTCATGATCGGGGATGCGAAACGGTTAAAGCAGATTCTGATGAATCTTATCGGAAACGCGGTGAAATTTACATTTGCCGGCGGTATTTCTGCCCGAGTAAGAAAGCTCTCTGAGAGAAATCGGACAATCCGGCTCGAATTTACGATTAAGGATACGGGTATCGGCATACCCACGTCCAAGATGGACTATATTTTTGAGCCGTTTTCACAGGTCAATAATTTCATGACCCGAAATCATGAGGGAACCGGTCTTGGACTTGCTATCACCAAAAGGCTGGTTGAGCTAATGGGCGGCCGTATCTGGGTGGAGCAAGATGGGGAGCCCGGAGCGACCTTTGTGTTTACGGTTGAAATGACAAAGGAGAGCTGGTCGTTTCATGAGGATGCTTCCGAGACAATGGATGAATCTGCTTCTTCTTACCTGAATATTCTGATTGCCGAAGATAATGAAGTCAACCAGATCGTGCTAAGAAAAATGCTTGAAAATCTAGGTCACCGGACCACCATCGTCAATAACGGAAAAGATGTTGTGCACGCAGCACAGGATTGCCAATATGATCTTATTTTCATGGATATTCAAATGCCAGGTTTGAACGGATTTGATGCAACCCGTATGATACGGAGAACCCTGCCGAAGGATCAATGCCCGGCAATCGTCGCTGTGACGGCCAATGCCCTGAAAGGCGACCGGGAAAGCTGTCTGGCCGCGGGCATGGACGAATATATCAGCAAGCCGGTGAAGACACAGGCGGTGATGGAAGTCATCGCCAAGCTGGGCGTCACGGGTAGAAAATGAAACTGAATTTAAAAAAGGCTCTCATCCATAGCGATGAGGTCTTTTTTTTTTGAAAAGAATCGGAACATTCGCTCATCATATCCGTCAATATACTTAAATGTAAAAAAATTGAATGCGAATCCGGAAAGGTGGACTACAAGTGCGATTGATCCCCCTGAAGCGAGTGGCGAGTGCAGCAACCCTGACCTTGGCCTGCGTTATGCTGCTGTCTCCTCTAAGTACTGCCGGAGTGGCTCACTCCTCACAGTCCGCAGTATCCAAGTCGATGCAGTCCACAAACAAGCTTGTGTTTCAGTATAAAGCACCGTATTTCGAAAAATATTTGACGACTGACACCGAATGGTCTGATCTGAAGGCAGCGGATTACGGATATGCGGGTGAAACAGTAAAAGTGAAATCGGTAGAGGGAGACATGGCGCTTGCTGTTTCGGATAGCGACGGAAACCGCTGGATTCCGCGCTGGTATACCACGGTTGCAGCCAAGACCATTACGGAAACGCAGCCTGCCATTGTTACATTAAGTTCGAATGCCAAGCTTTTTCTATCGCCGGGAAGCCCATTGAAATGGACAGCACCATCACAAGACAGAAAGCTGGTCGCCCTTGCTGAATGGAAAGATTGGGTGGGAATCATGGTCAGCCCTCAGGAATGGCGTGGGGAGTTCACGGTGTATAGGCCCATACTGCTCTGGGTAAATATGAAAAGCGTCGCATCCAAGGATGTCATTCCAGCGGGAATCCTGAGTCAAGGCTCCGCCATAGGGGATGATCTGGCGAGGAATGTAACGGAGCTCCTGCTGCAAAAGGATGATCGTGATGTGAAAGTCAAAAAGCTTCTCGGCAATCCGGATGTAACGGAGCATTCGGCCAATTTGGCGGAGCTGGGTGAGCCGATGCGTATGGGAATAACCTGGCGTTATGAGCGTCCGAATGCCCAATTTACGGTGAGCTTCTCCAAGGAAGGCAAGCTCGAGGCATGGAAATGGATTCTACCGGCTGGGCAGGAGCTAAAGCTGGATGCGTATGCCGGAAAGGATTATGGGTTTACCTACGACTTCAGGTCCATGCCAGCCGTAATGACGTTAAGCAGTAAGCCCGTTTGGCGGAATCAAGGGAATCTAAACTATGCCTACCTGATCGGAGCCACCGACCAAGTCCTGCTGATGAACGGGGACGATGGGGGATTCAGCGGGATGCATCATGACGCATCGATCTATGCAGTCGATCGGTCTTCAGGCCGTAAGTTGTGGCAGGTGGATGCAGGCTTTGGGATGTACAGCGCTTCACTGGATCATTCTCGCAATACGGCAGCGGTATATACCGCATATGATCCTGTGAAGAAAATATATGAGCAGCATCTCCGGGAATTAAGCTTGAAGGATGGGCAGGTATTATGGGAGAAGCAACTGCCAAAGGAGCGTCAAAGCCAAATATACGCCGCCAAAGGCATCATCATTTTACATCAGATGCCAGATTCGGAGAACGTTCCAGGGCTCCTGACTGTGCTTGACCGTGCAACCGGAAAACAGCTGTGGACCAAAGCCTTGAAAGGAAATCAACAGATACTTGGTACGGAGTCAGATGATCCTTATATTCTGCTTCGGGAGGGCTTGAAGCTGCAGGCGCTGAACCCGAAGGATGGAAGTCCGATATGGAGTGTGACAGGACATGGAGATATCAACCAGGATCCGCAGGCGCATCCTTATTACAGCTTCGGTAATATCCGGCTGCCGCTTCAGCCTCAGCAATCCAGCCGCTGGTTCCTCGTTGGAGACAAGTGGATGCTGCTCAATATAGAAAGTGGCCAGTTGCTGGCTGAATATCCGTGGAAACGGCAGGAACGATTTGAGACCACCAATGAACAGCGGTATATATTGGTACAGCGATCAGGCGGTCTATCAGACTATGATGGCTCCCAAATAGAGGAAACGGTTCTATATGATATTTTCGAAAAGCGCGCGCTTTGGACTCTGCCCGGCAAAGCGGTTAACGGCGTATGGGATACAAGCCGGCTGTATGTGGTACTAGACGGACTGCCGGCAGCGGTTGATCGCGAAAAGGGAGAGGTACTCTGGCAGATGCCTGTAACCACCACGCAATCGGCCACCTCATACACATTAGATGACATGGCTAAAAACCGTTATGCCCTGCTTTCTAAATATTTGCTGCTGGGTTATGGTTCTGATCTGCTGGTACTGCGTAAAGAGGATGGCAAGGTTTTGGGGCGACTGCATGACAACCAGGTTGCATTTAGTGAGGGGCGCTATCGGAAGGGGATTGAAGGACTGCTCAATGTGAGCGCCGGGGACATTTATATTGGCTCGTCGAATGGCGGACTGGCCAGATATCATCAATCAGAGCTAGAACAGCTGCTGGACTCGGTGAAGTAAGGCAGTTGGTTATAATACGCATGAAAAAGGGCCCTAACTTGGTTGGGCCCCTTTTTGTGTCTGACTAAAATGGAAAGCTGAGCTGCTCCACCTCGGGGGTGGGAAGCGTCATCGAAGGTTTGAAGGGGGTTAGGGCATCGTCAATGGCTCCTGACTTGCAGCCGCCAATACTGTTTTCTGGCACCTCGCCGCTTAATCGGAGCTCATGCTTTATTTCCCGTGCAAGTGCTTTGACACGATCTGCATAGCCGTTATCGGGATAAGCACCGCGAAATAAGCTCTTGTATTTCGGCACAAGCTGCGGATGATGCTGTCCCAAAGAATGCAGAAACCATGCTTTCACATCAGGCGTCAGGCGCAGAAACGACGTCATGGTAAAGCTGGCGTGATGTTCTTTAGCGGCAGTCATAAGTTCCCTCAAGCTTTCCCTGGAATCCGTCAGGAATGGCAGGATTGGGGCGATAAACAGCCCGGTGCGCACACCGCTGTCCGACAGCTTTTGCATCGCTTGAAGTCTTTTATAGGGTAACGGGGCTCCCGGCTCCATCATGCGGATGATCGCAGGCTCCAGTGTATTCAAGCTGATGTTGACCGAGGTGATATCCATTTGGGTGAGGAGATCCAGATCTCGTAGAATCAGTGGCGAACGTGTCGTGATCGTGGTGCGGATACGGTATTTTGCAAGAACTTCCAGGCAGCTGCGGGTAATCTTCGATTTGATCTCAATTGGCTGGTAAGGATCCGTGGCAGTCCCCAGGGTCACCAGACCAATATGATCCCGCAACTGGCCAATATCATAGTCAAAACGCTTGGCCATGCGTGAAAGCTGGGATTCCAGCGCTTCGGCCGCGTTGGTCTTCAGCATAATGCGGTTTTGAAACTCATCATCTGCTTCCCGGCCAATGAATGCTTGAAAGGCTCTGGCATAACAAAAGCTGCAGCCATGGGCACAGCCGCGGTATGGGTTTATGGACCAGTCAAAAGGCATGCTGTCTGCCTTTACCCGGTTCATCGTTTGTTTGGTGGTAGAAGATTCATATACTTTCTTGGACAAGAGCACACACCTCCTCATTCAGAACAAGTGTTCCTGTTTTTACAGTATACTATACTTTATAGCATATGAAAACGTCCTGGAAGATGAAGGAATGAAATACTATAGAAGAGATCTGTTTGTAGAGGTCCATTCCTTTATGTTATCCTGTATCCTTAGAGTCATTTGATGACCGCATGCCGACAGGCTGCGGTTTTTTACTGGGAACATTTCAGGAAAGGGGCAGATTTGCATGCATCCTCAAATTATAGATATCGGTGTTAACTTAACCAATCGTTCGTTTCATAAGGACCGGGAAGAGGTCATCGCCCGGGCGGAAGCGGAAGGCGTAACCCCGCTCATCATTACCGGAACCAGTGTTGGAGGCAGTGAAGAAGCTGCGCTACTCGCCGGATTTTATCCCGGCAAGCTGTATGCTACAGCGGGTGTGCATCCGCATGATGTGAAGGAATCTACCGAGCATACCTTGGACAGGTTACGTGAGCTGGCCGCTCTGCCGCAGGTGGTGGCGATTGGCGAATGCGGTTTGGATTATAACCGGGATTTTTCGCCGCGGGACGTGCAGCGCCATTGGTTCCGGGAGCAGGTTGTGCTTGCGGAAGAGCTGGGGCTGCCGCTATTCTTACATGAGCGGGAAGCGCATTCTGATTTTGCCGCAATCATGCAAGAGCATCCGTCCATGATGGCTAAATCGGTTGTCCACTGTTTTACAGGGACCGCTGACGAGCTTCATGCTTACCTTGAAATGGGCTTTCACATCGGGATCACCGGCTGGATTTGTGATGAACGGCGCGGACAGCATTTGCGTGAGCTCGTTAAGGATATTCCGCTGGACCGTCTCATGATCGAAACCGACGCACCTTACCTCACCCCTAGAGACTTGCGGCCGAAGCCGAAGGATGGCCGGAACGAGCCTGCTTTTCTAGCGCATATCGTAAAAGTCATTGCTTCCTGTATGGGGCGGGAGCTGGAGGAAGTTGCAAGCCAAACAGTGCGCACGACCAAAGCCTTTTTTAACATAAACTAAGCTGCAATTCTTCATCGTATGGCTTGGGCTCAAGAGACAGCCCTTTATGCCATTAAATATTTTGATAAATGTAATGGAATTTCTATTTTAAGATATATTCGTGTCCTCACCTCTGATGTATAATGGGGAGATGACATACAATGACATCATCTTCCATATTTTTTACGCAGGCGGGATGCAATTTTGAAACATTTTATCAAAAAAGGTCTGACTCTCCGGTTTACCATCAGTCTGCTCGTCATCACGGCGATCTTGCTGACAATGCTGACGAGTATTACCTCCGCAGTGCAGGTTAACCGGTCATCCTTGATAAATAATTACTTGAACAAGAATGAATCATATGCAAAAAAACTGGCTTCCAATACGAATGAGCTCTTGATTACGATGCAGGAAAACATCCGGGCGATTGCCAAAATTTCTGAACGCGAGCAAGTCATTGATGTTCAATTATTCGATGATCTGTTTCAGGAAAATACCCAGTACTTTAATTCCATCGTGGTTGCTGATGACAACCGGATTATTCGCGCGCTTAGTCCGCGCACCATCGGAATTTCCATCGGAGACACGCTGACCTCTGAGCAGAGCAGAATGGCTGTGAAAACGAAAAAGCCTTTTATTTCGGAGCCTTATCGTGCAACCACAGGGCGCTTAATCATACTGGTTTCCGCTCCGATTATTGATAAAAACGGTAATTACAAAGGATTCGTGGGTGGAACGATCTATCTGGAAGAAAAGAACGTGCTGAGCAACATGCTGAAGGAGCATTTTTTCGGCGATGGCTCTTATGTTTATGTGGTGGAAAAGAACGGTGACCTGATATTTCATCCGGAAAAGAAGCGGATCGGACAATCTGTCGTTCAAAATGAAGTGGTACGGAAGGTTATACAGGGTAAGAGCGGATCACAGAAGGTGACGAATACCGAAGGAAATCACTTTCTCGCAGGATATGCCTATGAGCAGAGCAGCTCTTGGGGAATTATTTCCCAGACACCGGCAGAGGTAATTGATAAGCCTCTCCATAATCTTGTCAAAAGAATGCTCCTCGTATCGCTGCCCTTCCTGCTTCTGATCCTGCTGCTTGGCTGGTGGATTGCGAGCCGGATTGCGAAGCCTCTCAATACGTTAGCCCAGTTTTCGGATGAGGCAACGCTCCGACCCGTCCCGGCTGAGAACATACCAGATATCCGTTCCTATTATTATGAAGTAAGATTGCTCTCGCAAAGCGTCAAGATCGCCCTGCAGAGCATGAACCAGGATTTGACGCATCTGCGCAATGAGGTGAAAATTGACGAGCTGACCGGCCTTGCCAACCGCAGAGCCTTTGATGGCATGATGGCTGGATGGATGGAAAGCAATATACCTTTTGCCCTGATCCTGGTTGATATCGATCATTTCAAGCTCGTGAACGATACTTACGGCCATATCGTGGGCGATGATGTATTGCGTTATGTCGCCCGGATCATGCAGTTGATATTCTCTGAAGATGATGTATGTTTCCGCTATGGCGGGGAAGAATTCGGCATCCTGGTCAAACACTGCGGCCTTGGCAGAGCGAAGGATTTGGCGGATAAGTTGCGTGAACAGCTGGCCATGACCAAAAGCCCTACGGGCGCCTCGATTACGCTGTCAGCGGGAATTTCCGCATTTCCTGTGCAAGGACGCTCCGCGAAGCAGCTGGTCAAGAAGGCGGATGATGCATTATATCAATCCAAGAAGGATGGCCGGAACCGCACAACGATTAGTAAAATTGACGTGTAGACTATGTTAAGGGATAACTTGAAAGCCGCGCCGAAGGGCGCGGCTTTTTATATCTCGAGGGTGATCAGGAAGGTTCAATCTATTCATATGGATAACATCACTAATTTTCTGAATTGTGGAAATGAATTATTTATGCTACGATGGTAACAATTACAATGAACGGAGGGTTCGTGAAGCTATGTACATTAAATTCCGTTACTTCGCTTTGTGCCGCTAATTGAATAGTGCTCAAAGGCTCTGCATTTGTGCAGGGCGAACGGGATTGGTCTGTATATCTTTGATGAACCCATAATTTAGAATGCGTGCCGCCAAGGAGTTCAGGTGCGCAGGGTGCAGCTGGAGAGGGCTTTTGCCTCTCCATTGTTGTTTTCGGATATCTATAGCCGCTGTTTTTTTCGGCTTTCCAAGAAACCAACCGAAATAGAGCGTTGCCGCTGCAGCTTTTTCTCCAAAATGCTGCAGACCGGCAGGCCGCCTTTATTTTCCGTTCGCTCTAACCACAGGCAGAGGCCTGCGGTTTTTTTGTTTTTCATTATAAAATAATAACGATATGTGGAGGTTCATATATGGAACTATTGGAACAATTGGAACAGCGCGCCGTATTGGTCGGCGTGAACCTGAATCATCAGCAGGACTTTGATTACTCGATGGAGGAGCTTGGCAACCTGGCGGACGCCTGCGGGGTTGAAGTAGTAGGGCAGCTCACACAGAATATGGAGCGGGTCAACAAATCCCATTACATCGGCACAGGAAAAGTAGATGAACTCTCCGGCTTGTACAAAGGGCTTGAGGCCAATCTGATCATTTTTAATGATGAACTGTCTCCATCACAGCTGCGTAATCTGGAATCCGATCTGGATTGCAAGGTCATCGACCGGACGATTCTTATTCTGGACATATTTGAAAAACGGGCGAAGACCCGCGAAGCCCAGCTTCAGGTTGAAGTGGCCCAACTGCAGTATATGCTGCCGCGTCTAATCGGGCTGCGCGAGTCGCTGGGACGCCAAAGCGGCGGTGTGGGCACGAAAAACAAGGGTGCCGGTGAAACACGGCTGGAGCTGGATCGCCGCCGGATTGAGGAGAAGATTACAGCCTTGAACAAGGAGCTGGAATCACTCGTGTTTCAGCGTCAGACGCAGCGCAAGCAGCGTAAAAAGAACGCGCTGCCGGTTGTGTCTCTGGTCGGATATACCAACGCCGGCAAATCGACGATTATGAATGCCATGATCGAGAAGTTTGGAGCAGCAGGAGGAAGCGGCGAGAAAACAGTATTTGAGAAGGATATGCTGTTTGCCACGCTGGAAACCTCTGTTCGGAACATTCAGCTTGAGGACAATAAGAGCTTCCTCCTAACCGATACCGTTGGCTTTGTCAGCAAGCTCCCGCATCATCTGGTTAAGGCTTTTCGTTCGACATTGGAAGAGGTCGCCGAGGCGGATTTACTCATTCATGTCGTGGATTATGCCAATGAGAAATACGGTCAGCTGATCCAAATCACGGAGAATACGCTCAAAGATATTGGAGTGACAGATATCCCTACGGTATTTGCCTATAACAAATGTGATCTTGCCGGACACATGATTCCCGAGGTTCAGGAGAACAGCATTTATTTGGCCGCCAAACCCCGAATCGGTATTGATGAGCTGGTAAGTCTCATCCGGGGCTTTATTTTCAGGGATTATGTTCATTGCGAAATGATGATCCCCTATGACCAAGGCCAGGTGGTATCGTATTTGAACGAGCACGCGGATATTAGGGCAACGGAGTATGAGAATGAAGGAACCCGATTAACACTCGAGTGCAGACAGATGGACTATGAGAAATACCGTGAGTTTGTCATTGAATAACAAGTCATTGTAATAAGCAGATATTTCAGGTCAGCTGCGAAGCCGTTCCGCTAAATGCGGGGCGGTTTTTTTATTTATACCGGGAAATGAAGTCTCTCTAAGGCTGCAGAAGAGGTTACTTCTCATGTGAATTGGGTAAGAAGTTTAAATAAACTTTGAATGTCACTGTTTGGCGGATAGCCAGCCTCCGTCAGGGAATATTAGGCAGTGAATATGAGACACAGCGAGGTGGATGAAGCATGAAAATAATGCCTGAACAGCATGTAAAGCTGCATGGGTTCAATAATCTTACCAAATCCTTGGCCTTTAATATGTACGATATATGCTTTACCCGAACCAAGGAGGAACGTGAAGCTTACCTTGAATATATTGATGAACAATATAATGCGGACCGTCTCACGGCTATTCTGAAAAATGTATCGGACATCATTGGCGCACATGTACTGAATATAGCCAAGCAGGATTACGTGCCGCAAGGCGCGAGTGTCACGATACTCGTCTCCGAAGGACCTGTGGTCGAAGTGCCTAAGGAATCCTATACGGAATCGCCGGGGCCCCTTCCGGACTCGGTGGTGATGGCCCTTGATAAGAGTCATATTACCGTTCATACGTATCCCGAATTTCATCCCGATGAAGGAATCAGCACCTTCCGCGCGGATATCGATGTATCAACCTGTGGCGAAATCTCACCACTTAAGGCGCTTAACTACCTGATCCATTCCTTTGATACGGATATTATGACGATCGACTACCGGGTTCGCGGATTTACACGGGATATTAACGGTCACAAGCTGTTTATTGATCATGATATTAATTCGATTCAGAACTATATTCCGCACAAGGTGAAGGATTCTTACGATATGATTGACGTGAATGTGTATCAGGAGCATATTTTTCATACCAAGTGTAAACTCAAGGAATTTGATCTGGATAACTATCTCTTCGGATACACCAAGGACAAGCTGAGCGATGAGGAGCAGGAGGAAATCACCGAACGGATCACGCAGGAGATGGATGAAATCTATTATGGAAAAAACATGAGCTGAGGGACTTTCCCCTGGCTCATTTTAATATGCTGATAAGTAGGTACATTCCATAAGTTGAATGCGCCTTTGGGACGAGAGATTCAGGAAATGATCTGCATTTTCATAGTGCTTGTGGTTACTTTTTCCTGATTTTTTTCCAGACACTGGATTAATAACTGCCAATCATGTTTAATTTTAGAAAAAGGGGTTAGAGAGGACTGATGGTTATTCGCCGGTTTATTCGGTCTATCGCTCTTATGATGACGATGATTTTGGTGTTGGGAGGTTGTCAAAGCGTGAGCAAAACGGAAAAGGCCAACCAGATGCAGGAGGCTAAGGAAATAGCACTCAAGTATTTCAAAAATGAGTATGACCTGGATGTGGAGATTACTAAACAGGAAAAATTAGCGGAATACATATCTCCGAAGATTATGATGGAAGGCCATGTGACCGATCACTCAGATGAAAGCTTCAATATATCGGTCGATTACGAAGACAAGAAAACAACCAATTTTGTAATGAGTCCCGAGCTTGAGAAAGCCATACGTGCCAAAGGGATCGATCCGTTTGCGAAGCAGGACAAACCGGAATAAATCCATTTAGAAAAAACGCGAGGGAGGAGTACGATTGAGCAAGGCGCCAGAAGTTACGGATGAAATGTACCAAAAGATGTCGGACCTCGCTTACAACGATTTGAAAAAAGGAAGCAAGCCGAAAGAGCTCCCGGGCTGGGAGGTGCTTGAAAAGCCAGCCAATGATGATCATACGGGTTTTGACGCGGTTACCTTTTACAATCCTAACACCAAACAAGCCGTTATTGCCTATCGGGGGACGGAAGGAGGCAAAGGATTGTCGGATTCCGTGCCGGACTATATCGCCGATGGTGGAATTGGCATCCGTGAGCTGGGACGTAAGATTGATAAAAGCCTTGAAGTGAAGTATCCCTGGGATGATGCCGTGCAAAGCATCGAGGATAAGGTTGGCATCACCACGGTCAAGGACTGGGCGGGAGAAGTGGATCGGCAGCTGGATAAAACCTTTAACGGTGACAAACAGCTGTACCAGGCTGAAGATTACGCGAACGAGATGCAAAAAAAGCATAAGAATCTGGATTTTTCTTTGACGGGACATTCCCTTGGGGGTGGCAATGCACAGTATGCGGCCGCTTATACGGGATTATCTGCCGTTACCTTCAGCGCACCTTCCGTAATGGGGAGCCTGTCAGCATCGGCCAGGCGTAAGGCGGAGGCAGGTGAATATGATTCGCAAATCGTGAATTATGCCCATCCCGGCGATATTATTGCCAGCGGTACACTAGGCGGATATGACCGTCATGTAGGTTCCACCTATTATATTGACTCTAATTACAAGGATGCAAATGATGGTGTCAGCATCATCGATAAAGCCAAAAATACGCTCGGTGGGCCTTATTATCATGGTTTGAAACAATATAAGTTTGATGAAAACGGCTATATTAAAAATCCTCTGTATGACGATCAAACCGGGGAATTGGTGGATGGCGCACCTCGTATGCCGGCATCCTTCAGATTGATGGAAGACTTGGGATTGAATGCGTTTGGAAAGATGCAAAGGCTGGCTCAATTGGGAGCGATGGTGGGCGGAGCGGGCAGCGGACTCATTCGGGTAACCCCCGAGGAGCTCAGCAGCGTCGCGGAGAAATGGAACAGGAATGCGCAGCAGATCAGCGCAGATATGCAGACCGTCAGATCCAAGCTGATGAATTATATGCATTCCAGCCACAGCCGCAGACTGCAGCCGTTGGTTGCACAGCTGGATGCCTCTATTTCGGAACTGACGCAGTGGCATGTCCAGCAAACAACGGAGTTTTTGGGCTTTATCCATAAGAAAGCTGAACAGTTCCAGCAAGCTGATGCGTCTAACAACGGGAAAATGATGGGATAAGAAGTGGAGGGGATGAATTGAACGGGGAAATCCTTGTAGAGCTGGATGATCTGCTGCAGGCGGAGCGTGAGCTGAGCTGGCTGCTGGGGCGTATTCAGTCCGATGAACAGGAGGCCAGAAGCCTCTATCACAGGCTGGATGATTGGAATGGTCAATCCGCAAATGTAACGCGCGGGCTCGTAGAGACTTTTTTCTCCGGCCTGGCGAACCGGGTTCATTCCATCGAGCAGCAGAAGGCGGAGCTGATCCGATATGTACAGGTAATGAAGCAGACGGATAGTATGAGGTAGTTCACAGGGACGCTGTATTCTTAATTGGAATATGGCGTTTTTTTATCGGATAAGAAAGGACTGCTTCCGTCAGGGGGAAACCTCCGGAAGCAGTCCTTTAGTATGTTTATGCGCACAGATCATCTAGCGGAGAAGAAGTACAGGCGCGAAAAAATGTTTAAATAATCCGTCTCCGCACCCAACCCGAAATCAGATCGGTCAAAATGATGAGCACGATAATCCCCAGCAAAATAATGCCAACCCGGTTCCAGTTGCGGACCTGAAGCGCAAAGATGAGCGGCGTACCGATACCGCCAGCACCTACTAGGCCAAGCGTTGTCGCGGAACGGATATTAATCTCGAACCGGTATAGCGAGTAGGATAGAAACTGCGGTATCACTTGCGGCAGCACAGCATAACGCAGTACCTGCAGCCGGTTTGCACCGCTGGCAATCAGCGCCTCCTGCGGACCGCGGTCAATGGCTTCAATGGTCTCGGAATAAAGCTTGCCCAGCATGCCAACCGAATGGATACCAAGGGCAAGGACGCCTGCGAAAGATCCGGGGCCTACCGCTTTAATGAACAAAATCGCAACGATAATCTCCGGAAATACGCGGATGACGCTCAGTACAATTTTACCGCTGCCCGATACCGCAAGCTGCCGGCTCATATTGGTAGAAGCCCAGAAGGCAAACGGAATGCAGACCACAGCAGCAACAACCGTCCCGAGTATGGATATGACCAGTGTATCGAGCAGTCCCCGCAGCAAATCCTCACCCTCCGCGATATAGACGAAGGACCAATCCGGATGCAAAAATCCCTGTAAAATGGATTTGGAGACCGTCCCGGCAGTCCCCTGAATACCCTCGAATTGCATGCCTTGAACCGACCAATAGTAGACGATAATCACAAATAGAGCAATGAGTGCAAAGCGTATGCGTGAACGGAGAAGGGAGCCGGATGTTTTTCCGGTCATGGCAGAAATCGTATTTTTCATAGCAGTTTCCTCCGGATGATTGTACTGCCGTAATCAATGACCAGCACGATGACGAGCGTGAGCAGAATGATGACCGAAGCCCGGTCATAGCGGAACAATCCGAGCGAGCGGTCCAGCAAAAGTCCAATACCGCCAGCTCCGACAAGTCCGAGTACGGCCGCTGCCCGTACGTTGACCTCAAAGGTATAGAGCAGATAGGACATAAAGTATGGCAGCGCCTGAGGCACGACGCCGAACATAATGATCTGCATCCGGTTTGCCCCGACAGCAGTCATGGCTTCCAGCGGACCAGGATCGATGGCTTCGATGGCCTCAAAGGTCAGCTTGGCGATGATGCCAAATGAGAAGAAGACAAGCGCCAGCATGCCGGCAAATGGCCCGATGCCGAATACCGCGACGAAAATAGCCGCAAACAGCAAATCAGGAACGGTACGGACCAGATTCAGCACCATGCGGGCAGGGAACGAGACAAAGCGGCTTAAGCCCAGATTATAAGCGCATAGCAGCGCAACCGGAATGGCAAGCAGCCCGCCCAGCGTCGTGCCAAGAATGGCGATCTGGACGGTTTCCAGCATCGGTCCCCAAATAGTGGGCAGGTAGCTCCAATCCGGTGGGAACATTTCCTGCAGCAGGATGCCCATTTGTGGCAGCCCTCTGATGAGCTGGTAAGGGGTTACCTCTGTCCGGACTGAACATGCAATGAGCACGGCGATGAGAACCAGCCACCCTGCATACTGTTTATATTTTCTTGGCGGGTTGAGGTCAGGGGCTGGAGGCTTCAAAGCAGCCGTAGAAACAGGAGTCTTCATCATGCGCCTCCCAGCAGCTCATCCTGAAGCACGGGACGGCCGTAGATTTCGGCAAAAGCTTCATCGGTTGCTTCCGCAGGCGTTCCGTCGAAGACCACCTCTCCGGCGCGGAGGCCGATAATCCGTGTCGCATATTCACGTGCCAGATCGATAAAGTGGAGATTGATTACCGTGGTAATATTCATATCCCGGTTGATCCGCTTCAAATCGTCCATCACCTGGCGTGTCGTAAGCGGGTCAAGAGAAGCGACAGGCTCATCAGCGAGGATGACCCTTGCTTCCTGCGCAAGCGCGCGGGCAATCGATACACGCTGCTGCTGTCCACCGGATAGCTCATCGGCGCGGATATAGGCTTTTTCCCGGATGTTAACACGCTGCAGGGCATTCAGGGACAGCTCCACATCTTCTTTAGGAAACCAGCCAAGCATGGTGCGGAGCGTGGAATGATAGCCGACCCTGCCGGATAGTACATTGCGCATAACGGTCGAACGTTTAATCAGATTGAAGCTCTGGAAAATCATGCCGATATCACGCCGGATATGGCGGAGCTGGCTGCCGGAGGCATGGGTCACGGATTTGCCGCCGACTCTGATCTCTCCGTTGGAAATATCGGTTAAACGGTTGATGCTTCGTAAAAAGGTGGATTTCCCTGCACCGGATAGACCGACGATGACGACAAGCTCCCCTTCCTTAATCGTGAGATTAATGTTGCGTAGTCCGACCGTTCCGTTCGGATAGACCTTGGATACTTTATCGAATTCAATCATGATCGAGCCCACTTTCTGTGAATGGTTTCCAAAGGAATATTTTTCCGTGTCACCCGCAATGGGAAACAACACCGCCATAAAATATCATGGACGGTGCTGCCCCGGTTACTGCTTGGATTGTCAGGAGTGTATGATTACTTGATTTCTTGGCCTACAGCTTCCGCATATTCACGAACCGGATCGAAATTTTTGTCGTCACCGGCAACATAACCTACATGCGTGTAAATGTCTTTGATGATTGTCGCGCCTTCAGTATCATTGGTGATATCGATGAAAGCTTGGCTGATCTTGTCTCTCCAGCTTTGGTCCATATCATTGCGTACACTGACGGTGTCATTCGGGATTTTAGCGGTATAGTGAAGAACACGGGTCTTTTCAAATACGTCTGGAACGTCTTTTTTAACGGTATTACGGGCATCTTGGAAAACGGCGACAGCATCTACTTGACCGTTCAACAGTGCCATAATGGCGGCATCATGTCCCTTGAGCGTTACGCCTTGTACGTCCTTGTCCGGATCAATACCTTCTTTTTTCAGCTCAGCAGCCGGGAAAACATAGCCAGCTGAGGAAGTCACGTTCTGCCAGCCGATTTTTTTGCCCTTCAGATCCTTCAGGCTTTGAATCGGAGAGTCTTTTTTCACCACGATCATCGCTTTGTAGAAATCGACCTTGTCCGTTGTATCTTCGCCGGTTTCATCCTTCACGCCATAGCGCTGTGCCTGAAGAAGCAAGTCGGCTGCTTTTTTCTTATCATGAGCCAGTACATAAGCATTTGGCGGCAGGAAGCCAACATCAACCTGTTTGGAAGCCATGGCTTCAACGATCGTGTTATAGTCCGGCGATACGGTCACATGAACCGGAATGCCAAGCTTGTCTCCGAGCAGCTTTTCAAGCGGCTTGGTTTTGGCTTCGAGCGTATCCGCATTCTGGGAAGGTACAAACTGTACATTAAGCTCTTTCGGCACATATGCCGAAGATGCTGCTTCTGCGGTTCCGGATGCTGTGTCCCCGCCGCTCGTGCCGGCATTCTTGGATCCGCAAGCTGCAAGACTGGCTGCGAGCGCTAAGGTCATACTGATCGTGAGTACTTTTTTAAACATGATGGTCCCCTCCACGTACTTTTCTTTTTTTGGTCAGAGCACACTTGCCTGACAGGAATGAGCGTAACATAGGCTTGAGAGACAAGGGTCAACGGAAAGGGTTACTTTTGTTGATTCTACGTTAATTTTGTGGAGGTCTTAAATTGAGAATAAGCATTCAGAAGATGAAATATCACATCCTTATATATGGAAGAAAAGCGATTATCAGGATTTTACGCCGGTTTAATGTTTGAGCGGTATAATGGGCGTAATCATGATACATCGAGGAAAAAAAGGGAGTGGTTTCAGGTGAATGGCAGTCAAAATGAATCATTGGTGAATAAGCAAGCAGATGCTGACCCTACCATAATGCTGCGGATTATGTCGACGACGGATGTGCATGCATGTCTGATGGATTACGATTATTACCGGGATCAGCAGGATCCTTCCCTGGGATTGGTCCGTACGGCTTCTCTGGTAAAACAGGCAAGGGCTGAAGCGGAAAACAGCCTGCTCGTGGATAATGGGGATTTGATACAAGGCACCCCGCTGGGGACATTTGCTGCACGTATAGCTCCCTCCCGCGATTCCGAAGGAGAGCCATTCATTCACCCTGCCGTTCAAATGATGAATGCGATGGGCTATGATGCGGCGACGTTTGGAAATCATGAATTCAATTATGGACTGGACTATTTGGATAAGGTTATCGAAGGTGCCGATTTTCCTTATGTCAACGCGAATGTGTATATAGATGAAAAAGGAAGTGACGGCGGATATACGGTAAACCGTTATTTGCCTTATGTGATTTTGACCAAAGCCTGTACGGATAGCTCCGGAATGCCGCATGATGTTCGCATTGGCTTCTTCGGATTGGTGCCCCCGCAGATTCTGGACTGGGATCAGACGCATTTGAAAGGCAGGGTGCAGGTGAAAGATATGGTGCTATCCGCACTGGAATGGGTTCCGCGGATGAAAGAGGAAGGTGCGGATATTATCATTGCTCTTGCCCATACGGGATTTGATGGCAACGTATCGCTGGTGGATCATAACGCTGAAAACGCGGTGCTGCCCCTCAGCCTGGTACCGGGCATTGATGCCATCACCTTTTCCCACACGCATCAAATTTTTCCGGCTGCGGATTTTGCGTCCCTGAATCCAGCCTTTAAAGGAGAGCATGAGAGTCCGCTGCCCGCCATTCGTCTGGAGGATGGGACGATCAACGGATTGCCGGCCGTGCAGGCCGGGTACGGCGGTTCAATGCTTGGAATCATTGATTTGTCGCTACAGCAGCTGGATGGAAGATGGCAGGTGATTCATGGAAAGTCCATGATCCGAGATGTGTATGATCGTCTTCAAGGGAGGGAGCTTGCCGAGGCTGATCGGGAAATGGGGCAAATACTGCAAGAGATACATCAAAATACGATCATGTACGCGAATGCCCCCATTGGCCGGGTCGAAGCTCCTTTGCACAGCTATTTTTCCCTGGTACAGGAGGATGCCTCCGTTCAGCTTTTGAACCATGCCCAGTGTGCTTATGCCCGCCGCTGGCTGGCTTCTTCGGCACCGCATTTGCAGCATCTTCCCGTGCTCTCCGTCGGTTCACCGTTTAAGGCGGGACGGAACGGACCTAAGGAGTATGCGGATATTCCTGCAGGTCCTGTCGCCATCAAAAGCGCAACGGAGCTGTATTTGTTCGACAATACCGTCAAGGGCGTTAAAATGACTGGTGCTGCAGTGAAGGAATGGTTAGAGATGAGTGCCGGCATATATAATCATATTGATCCGGATGAAACGCAGGAGCAGCCGCTGCTGAATCCGCTGTTTGCGGTTTTTAATTTTGATGTGATCGGCGGAATCACGTATCAGGTAGACATTACCCGGCCTGCAAGATACAATCCGGACGGTACTCTGCATGACCCTTGCGTGAACAGAATTGTAAACCTTTGTTACCAGGGGGAACCGGTTGATCCACAGCAGGAATTTATCCTGGTATCGAGCAATTACCGCATATTCGGAGGCGGCAACTTCCCGGGTCTCCGGGAGGCAGAACTGGTACTGGACTCAGCCGATGAAAACCGCCAGGTACTAATTGATTATATTGCGGAGCAGGGATGTCTTGATGGACTTGCGGAGGAAAATTGGAGCTTCGTTCCTATTGCCAATCCGGTGAATATCACTTTCACCTCTTCTCCGGATGCAGTTAAATATATAAAAGACTTCCCGCAGCTTGAGTATACAGGGCGGGTCAACACGCAGGGCTACGGCATTTACAGGATCGATCTGTGTAGACAGGGAACAGAAGCCGCAGCATCTTCCAGAGAAAAGGTGTATCCATATTAAAATCCAAGAACTGACAGGTTGGACTGTAAGTCATATATACAATAGTTAACATATCCCATTTTATAAAGAAAAGCAGAGGCTCAGGATGACCTGAGACCTCTGTATTTTTTTTACAAATATAAGGAAAAAGGCGCTTATATGATCTCATTTTCTATTATAAAATCCTACTACTATAGCGCTGGAGGCGGTCTTATGAAAGTATTATAAGATTTTACAGATTCAGCTAATTGCAATAATAGAGGGATGCTACCTTTAAGGGGATCGTGACTTTTAAAAGAATGAAGGAGGAAGTGAAAGGAATGAATATGGCCAATCATTTGAAAACCCGTAACAGGAAGCTTGCTGGTTCCTTATTCGCACTCATTTTGATTTTATCCAGCGCATTTGGCTACATACCGGCCCAAGCTGCGGCTTCTGCGCTTACTGTCGCAGAGGCTCTTGCCAAGAACAACAGCGGAGAGGCAGCTACGGTTGAAGGCTATATTGTCGGTGAGGTATACAATTCCAAGCTCATCTTCTCAGGTTTTCAGGATGACTTAAACGTATTGATCGCGGATTCATCGAGTGAAACCGATAAAAACAAGCTAATTGATGTTCAAGTGTCCGCTTCCTATCGCCCTTCAATTGGGCTGAAGGCGAACCCTGCTAATCTGGGCAAAAAGCTTCAGGTCACGGGAACGTTGGCTACATACAGCGGCATGTCGGGCATCAAGACGCCAACGGCGATGTCCGTATCTGGTGAGTCTGGCGGAGAAGATCCAGGCACCGGCGGCGGTACTCCGAATCCGGCAGATCCTGGCAGCGAAAATATCGGCGTTCCAACAACGCTTCCAGACGGCAGCGGCAAAAAGGTACTCTTTGACGAGACTCATGGCCAGACGGCAGGTGCTGCGGATTGGGTCATTGATGGTGCCTTTTCCGATTTTGCGGATGGTCTGAAAAAAGCGAATTTCCAGGTGGACGCGCTGCAAAGAACGCTTCCGATGAATGCACAATCCTATGATAATCCGACCATAACGCTCAGCAAGCTGAAGCAGTATGACGTGTTTATCATTGGCGAAGCTAATATTCCTTTTAAAGCCTCCGAACAGGACGCGATGCTGCAATATGTTAAGGAAGGCGGCAGTATCTTCTTTATCTCGGACCATTATAATTCCGACCGGAATCTTAACCGCTGGGATTCCTCGGAGGTTATGAACGGCTACCGCCGCGGGGCTTTCGGTGATCCAGCCAAAGGCATGTCGACGGCAGAGGCAGCTTCCGGTGCAATGCAGGGCGTAACCAGCACGGATTGGCTGGGACAAAACTTCGGCGTCCGTTTCCGTTACAACTCTGTGGGTGATGTGACGAAGACGGATGCCGTGAAATATGATCAAACCTTCGGTATCACGGCAGGTGTTAATGACGTTGAAATGCACAGCGGCTCGACTATGGTGATTCTTGATCCAAAGCGGGTCAAGGGTGTAGTCTACCTGCCGAAAAACGTTCCCGGCTGGAGTAATGCCGTCGAAGCCAGCGATAAGAAAAACTTTCCGAAAGGCGGCGTATACCAGAACGGCGGTGTTGAAGAAGGACCATACGCAGCTATATCCAAACTGGAAAAAGGCAAGGCGGCTTTCATCGGAGATTCTTCGCCGGTAGAAGATTCAAGCCCTGCTTATGTACGTGAAGATAACGGCGGTAAGAAAACCACATTCGATGGATTTAAGGATGAGGGGCAGGATGGGGTTTTCCTGGTCCAAACCGTAGAATGGCTGGCTCAGCATGAGGATTACACGACTTTTGAAAATAAAGGCATCACGCTCGATTCGCCAACGCCGCTGCTCGGTACGCTTGAGGATCCGGCGACTTCGGCTGAAATTCCGGGTACGGAGCCATGGACAACACCGGCAGCCGGATACAAATGGTACGACCCTTCCACGTATAAAGCCGGATCCTATGGATCAGGTCAATCGGGTCCGGTCGTAACCATTCCCGAATTGACCACGATTGCCAGCGCCAGAACGGCGGCAGATAGCAGTTATGTAACGGTACAAGGCGTTATTACATCCGAACCGGGCGCATTTGGCGGAAACGGATTTTACCTGCAGGACGCTACTGCCGGTGTCTATGTATACCCGGGCAAGGCTACGGGTTACCATGTCGGCGACAAGATCAAAATCACAGCCCAGAAAACCGTCTACAACTCTGAGGTGGAGCTGATGAGTGAAGTACAGGTCTCCAAGCTGGATAACGGGGCAGACATTCCGGCACCGACACCTGTCGTTCAAGACGCTGTCAATGACAGCAACCAGGGCAAGCTGATTACCCTTAAGAACGTTACGGTTCGCAATTTTGCGACTGTGACCGGATCGCTTGAATTTGATCTGGTGAACGGAAGCACAACAAGCCGTGTGCGTGTGGACAGCCGTACAGGCGTGAATGCGGACACATTAAAGCAGTCGTTTCCGGAAGGAACGAATGTCGATATTACCGGTATTTCGTCTATCTTTAAAACAGCATATCAACTTAAGCTGCTAAATCTGAGTGATATCCGCGTGGCTGCGACAGGATCAGAGAACCATCCTCCTGTTTTCACTGCAGTTAATCCTCAAACGGTGCAAGCGGGATCGGTTTTATCTTTTACAATCCATGCCGCGGATGCGGATCAGGATAGTCTTGTCTATTCAGCAGTTACGCTGCCTGAAGGGGCAAGCTTCAATGCTGCAATTCACAGCTTCTCATGGACACCGCAAGTGGAGGGCAGCTATACGGCTTCCTTCAAGGTTGAGGATGGCAAGGGCGGCAGCGACCTGTTGAATGTCGGGATTACTGTAACGGCAGCGACAGGCGGAGAAGCTGACAATACGGCGACGCTGACAGGCCCTGCTTCCGCATATGCCGGCTCACCGGTGGATCTGTCTGTAGGTACAGGCAAACTGACCAATGCCTCCACAGCCTTGGATGTTACGATCCAATATGATCCTTCCAAATTTACCTTTGATACGGAAACGGATCAGGAAGGGAACCTTGCCCTGGCTGAAAATGCGGTGACTACGTCCCGGGAGGGGCTGAACCTGCTGGCTACAGGCATCAAGCAGGAAGAAGGCCAGATTCGCCTCTTGCTGGCTACGACAGGAGAAGAACATGCGGTAAAGGACAGCGGAGAGCTGTTTAAGTTTCATGGCAAGCTCAAGACGGATGCATCCGGAACCGCGGATATGTCCTTTGTTTCATTCAAGGCGTCTTCGGAAAGCTCCTCGCAGGAGATTGCCGGCGGAGCAGATGCCGTTCATATTGAGGTCATATCCGCTGACCGAAGCGCACTTCTCACAGCCATTCAGGATGCGCAGAAGCTGGCCGATCAATCGGTTACCGGAACAGAGCCGGGACAATACCCTGCTGCAGCGAAGACTGACCTGCTGGCAGCCATTCAAGCGGCAAATGGGGTATACGGCAATGCATCCTCATCCCAGGAACAGATCAATTCGGCGCTGGCGGCTTTGACACAAGCGGTGAATACGTTTAGAAACGCCGTCATTCCGGTTCCATCCGTTCCAACGGACAAAACAGCATTAACGTCCACGATCACCACTGCCCAAAGCCTGTATGACAAGGCAGTCGCGGGTGACAAGATCGGGCAATATCCGGCCGCAGCCAAGTCAGCACTGCAAACTGTGATTCAGTCGGCCGTATCGGTTAAAAACGATGCTTCCGCTACCCAGTCACAGGTGGATACGGCGGTTTCCGCGCTGAGCAGCGCAGTGGCAAGCTTCCAGTCCAAGCTGATTACGCTGGTGCCGGGCGCAGGTAAAATCTCGGTTCAGGACCTCTCCATCCTGGCTAAATATTTTGGCATTAAATCGACCGATAGCAACTGGAGCCGGGTAGCACAGGCTGATCTCTTCAATGAGGGTGAAGTCTCAATACGTGCACTGGCTGCTGTAGCTCAAATGATTATCGGAGACTGGTATACCAAATAAGCATGGATTAACATGTTCTGAAAAAATGGATCGCAGGACGCAGCTTAAGGCTGTTTCCTGCGATTTGCATTCTGAAAGGAAGAGTACTAATGCTGAAAAAATTCGCCGCAATATTCGGTTTAGTGATGTTACTCGGATGGCTCGCTTCAGGAACGCCTGCATTGGCAGCTGATGCTGATCCTTCCATCTCTTTAAAGTCTACTTCCAGCGGAAGCGAAGTTAAGATCGTTGTGACCGGTGAGCATCTTAAAGATTTATACGCCTACGACCTCATGCTGACTTATGATGCAAAGAAGCTTGCCTATCAAAGCGCCACTTCAGGAGCTAGCGGCTTTTCCATTGATCCGATCGTCAAAAATAGCGACATCCGGATTGCTCATACCAAGGTTGGCAAAACCGCTGGGGATAACGGTACGCTTCAATTGGCTGTCGTCAAGTTTAAGAGGCTGCAGACCGGAGCTGCGCAGCTGTCCATCCATGATGTCAAGCTGGTGGATTCCAAGCTGAACACAGCAGGAACGAATGTCAAAGCCTCGTATACCGTCGAAGAAGGCTCAACATCCACCGAAGTCACTCTGAAAGATATCAACGGTCATTGGGCACAAGATGCTATCATTCAAGCGGTGCAGCAGGGCTGGATTACTGGATATTCGAATGGCATATTCCTTCCGAACAAGGAAGTCACGCGGGCTGAGTTTGCAGCGATGCTGATCCGGGCCATAGGAACCGACGGGGGCGCCCATCAGCCGGTACAGTTTACGGATGCGAAACAGATTCCGGCTTGGGCGCTCGCATATGTAGAAGAGGCAGTCAGCCGCAGCATCATGAACGGTTATGAAAATGGTGCATTTGGGCCCAACAAGCTTATTACTCGCGCTGAAATGGCAGCCATGGCCATCCGTTCGCTGAATGCGGCTGAAGTCGCAAAAGACTCCAGTAAGCTGAGATTTGCTGACAGCAGCCTCATCCCTGACTGGGCCAAGCCATATGCTGCGGAGGCGGCGAAGAAAGGCATTATGAACGGAAGAAGCGGCAATCTGTTTGCGCCTAGTGCCCACGCGACCCGCGCGGAAGCGGTTGTAGTTATTCTGGCTTTGCTGCAGCAAAAATAAGTTTGATCGAATGTTTCTATAAGATGGAAAAAAATCCTTATTGAAATAATCCGACACCGGAGCTATGATATGTGCTATACTATCGTAAGTAACCAATGTGATGGCTTTAACATACGATGATGTGAAATCATGGTATGATCTGTTTAACAAATACTAAAAATATGAATATGGATCTTCGGGGTAAGGTGAAATTCCTGACCGGCGGTGAACGTCCTTTGCGATTAAAGCAGACAGACGTCAAGCCCGCGACTCGCTGTTTTGTGGTTTGAAGCAGCGACTGACCTGGTGAGATTCCAGGGCCGACGGTAAAGTCCGGATGGGAGAAGATCAAAAAGATAGGTTTGTTCGAAATTTTACAATTTCGACAGGCTTATTTGATCAACCCCCGCCTTTGTCGATGTATGTCGATGAGCGGGGGTTTTCCAATGTTGACTCCGTATTCAGGCAAGGGGATCAAGAAAATGGAAAACGTAGGCAGCAAGATTAAGTTGAATCCCGCAGCGAGCAAGCAGGCGGATCGGCCGAGAACCGGCTTTTGGCTGGTAGTTCTCGGTGCGGCGTTATGGGGAGCAGATCCGCTCTTTCGCATTATTTTGCTTCGGGAGCATATCACTCCGACGCAGATTGTATTACTGGAGCATGTGGTGATTGCTTTGTTTGTCTTCCCTGTTCTCTGGAAACATCGTTCCGAAATGAGAGGTCTCAAGCTGCGCCATATCGGTGCTCTGCTGTTCCTGTCATGGGGTGGCTCGGCCATTGCAACGATACTTTTCACCTTGGGGTTGACCCACGGGAATTTGAATGCCGTATTGCTGCTTCAAAAGCTGCAGCCGATATTCGCCATTCTGATGGCACGCATGCTGCTGAAGGAAAAGCTGCCGAATCAATTCGGATGGCTGCTGGTTTTGGCTTTGGGAGGCACATACCTGCTGACCTTCGGATTTACATTCCCATTCGGACATTTGAATGAATTCGTGAAAGTGGGAAGCCTGCTCTCCCTTGGTGCTGCGGCACTCTGGGGCGGCTCTACAGTAATGGGAAGATTGATGGTGGGTAAAATGGAGTACGAGACTGTAACCTCCCTCCGGTTTATTCTGGCTTTGCCGCTGCTGATCGGTATTACCCTCAACCAAGGCGATCCTTGGCAGATTCCAACGGGTGCTGGACCGCTTGCGGCAGTATCAATCAATCTGCTGGGTCAGGCGCTGCTTCCGGGACTGTTTAGCCTGCTCGTCTATTATAAAGGTTTGACTACGACCAAAGCATCGGTAGCCACACTCGCGGAACTGAGCTTCCCGATGGTGGGCGTGCTCATTAACTGGATTGTATTTAATGAAGTTGTGACCATAGCCCAGGCTTGCGGGTTTGTGCTGATCTGGGCCGCATTGTTCGCTATTTCGCGCAGAAGCGCAGCGTAAAACCGTCTATATCTATTCTTGCTTAAAAAGGTCGCCCTTACTGATGGGGCGGCCTTTTCTGCGCTTGCTCAAACCATGGAAATGCTAGATCACGAGACTTGCTGGAATGCTAAAAATATTTCAGTCATGATTTACAGGAGGCGACATACATTTTTACAAGAAAGCGCTTGCAGAATACGTTTTAGGTTCTGCACAACTTCCAATATGAGGTTGTGAATGTGATGAATGGAGGAATTCACATGAAGCTGAAAATTGCTTCCAAGCCGCTGGTCGCATTGTTTATGGCAGCGGTTCTCATCGCAGGCTGTGAAAGCGTGCAGCCGCCATCGGCAACGGAAACACCGAAGACGCAGGATGAGAACAAGACACCGGCAGATACGACAACGAAAGAACCGGCCAAGGAGCCTGCGGCTGAACCGGCCAAGGGAGACGCTAAGGAAACTCCGAGAAATGAAACGCTATACATTAATGGCCTGCAGTGGGGAGCACCAACGAACTTCAATCTGCTGAGCGGCAACCCGGCATTCCCGATTAACTACGGCAACTCCAGAGAACTTGTGTATGAGACCCTCTTTATGATCAACGAGCTGGATGGCGCGCTTGAGCCGCTGCTCGGCAGCAAGTATGAATGGAAGGACGATACGCTGCATGTAGAGCTGAACAAGGATGCCAAGTGGAGTGACGGTCAGCCGTTTTCTGCGGATGATGTTGTGTACACTTATCAGCTCGGCAAGAAATATGACATCAACTGGAGCAGCTACTGGACCTATATTTCCGATGTCACGGCTGATGGTGCAAATGCTGTCAATATTAAGCTGAACAAGGATAACCCGAATAAACTGACCGTTCTGGACAGCATTGAGCTTATTCCCATGCTGCCGAAGCATATCTGGGAGGAAATCGAAAAGAAATCGAATAATGATCTAACTGCCATCCGCAAGGAAGTGAATGCGGATCCGGTCGGCACAGGTCCGTATAAAATGTACTTCTACAACGATCAGAAGATCACCATTGCCAGAGACGACAATTATTGGGGCAAATCGCTGTTTGGCAAACTGCCGGCTCCTAAATATATTACGCATGTGATTTATAAGGATAACGCGGCCGGAGACCTGGCATTCAAGAGCGGTCAGGTGGATGTGTCGCAGCAGTTCATTCCGCAGGTGTGGAATATGTGGAAGAATGGGGCGCCGATCAAGACTTACCTGAAGGATGCTCCGTACTATGTACCGGGCTCCATGCCATCCATCTTCTTTAATCTGTCCCAGAAAGGACTCGATAACGCCGATGTCCGCCGCGCGATTGCGATGAGCATCGATTACAAGAAAATTTCAGATCTCGCGATGAGCGGTTATTCGGCAGCCATGGAGCCTTCACTGACGCTGAATACCGATGCGGAATCGAAATATGTGGATAAGGATGCCATCAAATCGCTTCAATGGACCACCGATGTGAAAGCGGCAAACGAGCTGCTCGACAAAATTGGAGCGAAGAAGGGCAAGGATGGCATTCGTGTGCTGAACGGCACCCGGCTCGGGCCATTTGAAGTGGAATGTCCTTACGGATGGTCCGACTGGAACGCGGCACTGGAAATCGTCGCTCAAAGCGCCAAAGCAATCGGCATCGAGATCCGCACCAAATTCCCTGAAGCTCCGGTATGGACCAATGATCTGCAAACCGGCAAATTCGATATTATCATGAACACGCCTGCGGGCAGCGTTAACCCAAGCCAGCCTTGGAACCGTGCCATGACCATCATGTACTCCAAGGGCGTTGCCCCTATGGGCGAGATGGCTTTCTGGAACTGGGGACGTTATAAAAATGAAAAGGCCGATCAAATTATTGATAAAATTCCGACCGTCACGGATGAGACGGAGCTGAAATCCCTCTATACCGATCTGACGAAAATCTGGCTGACGGATATTCCTTCTGTACCGTTGATGTACCGCCCGTGGGTATTCCATACCGTGAATGAGTCCGTATGGAAAGGCTTCCCTGTTGATGGGGACGGCAGTAATATTCCTCCGCAAATTGCCATGGATGGTGCGGGCGTTCGGGCATTGTACCAAATCCATAACTAATTGCTGTCAGCCTGCATAAGGGAAGCATACAACTGCCGCCCCTTATGCAGGCTCTCTTTCACGGGCTGCATGATTATACTAATTCTGCCGGATTGTCCGAAGGGGGGAGCTTCTTGAACGCCTATTCGAGATATTTTATCAAAAAGCTGTTTTGGTATCTGTTGACGCTGGTGATCGCCATCGCGCTTAACTTCTTCTTGCCCCGCATGATTCAAGGAAATCCAGTAAGTATTATTGTGTCACAAATGTCCCAAGGCATGACGGACAGCGACACCATTAAGCGTGTATATGAGACCTTTATGAAGGAGTTCGGCATCGACAAGCCGCTGTGGCAGCAGTTTGTGATCTATATTAAGAACCTGTTTACAGGTGACCTCGGAACTTCCTTTGGCCTTTATCCGAAAAAAGTAACGGACATATTGGCTTCCGCCATACCCTGGACTATTGGTCTGCAGCTGCCTGCCATCCTGGTTGGCTGGATTCTGGGGAATGTTCTCGGAGCGGTTGCCGCTTACAAAAAAGGTGTATTTGATAAAGCTATCTTTCCTGTGGCACTGTTTATCAACTCGATTCCCTTTTTTACGCTCGCGATTATTATGCTGTATCTGTTTGCGCTCTCACTGGGCTGGTTTCCGCTGTCTGGAGGGTATGATTTTCAGAAGATTCCAAGCCTCAGCTTCGACTTTATCGGCTCGGTCATCCGGCATCATACGCTGCCGTTTCTATCTATCGTGCTCGTGACGATCGGCGGGCAGGCCATCGGGATGCGTGAAATGTCCATCTATGAGCTGAATGCTGATTATGTATTGTACGCGAAGCTGCTCGGCATTCGGGATTCGAAGATCGCAAGATATGTGTTCCGCAATGCCATGCTTCCGCAAATCACGGGACTGGCTCTCTCCATCGGCACCATGGTGGGCGGGTCGCTCATCTGTGAAATTGTCTTCAGCTATCCGGGGCTTGGCACCTGGATGTTTACGGCGATCCGCCAGCTGGATTATCCGTTGATCTCCGGCTGTACACTTTTGATTGCCGTGACTGTACTTCTGGCCAATTTCACCATCGATATGATCTATGGCCTGATTGATCCAAGAATTAAAGCTGCGCAAATGGAGGAAGAGTAAGATGAAAAATTCCTTCGTTATTCTCCTCAAATCGCCCAAGTTCATGATCGGAGCACTTCTGTTCCTGCTCATGCTGGCTCTCGTGCTGATCTATCCCCAAATCAACCGGAAGGATCCGCTGGAGATGATGGCTCTTGCTTTCCAGCCGCCGGATGCGAATCTATGGCTTGGCTCAGATAACTTCGGACGCGATCTGTTTCTGGAGCTGATGTACGGCATTCAGACCTCCATCCGGGTAGGATTGATCGCAGGGGTGTTCGCAACAGTCATCGGTCTCATCATCGGTCTTGCTTCGGGATACATCGGCGGCATGGTCGATAATATTCTGACAGCCATCACCAATATTTTTATCGTCATACCATCCTTTGTCATTCTGATTCTAATATCGGTAAGTATCAATTCGCGCAGCTCACTGGTGACGGCGATTATTATCGGCATTACCAGCTGGCCGTGGACCGCGAGGGCCGTGAGGGCACAAACCACGTCACTCCGGGGACGCGACCATGTTCATATCGCCAAAATTTCCGGCCACAGCACACCAAAAATTATCGTGTTTGAAATTCTTCCTTATATTGCATCATATGTCGTTATGGCCTTTGTTCTACAGACGGCATCAGGCATCCTGTCGGAGGCGTCGATTTCCATGCTGGGCCTTGGTCCTTACAATACCATTTCGCTTGGCATCATTATGAACTGGGCACTGGTGTTTGAAGCGCCGGTGGCAGGGGCATGGTGGGCATTTATTCCTGCGGCGCTGTCGATCGCGCTGATCACGTTCTCCCTGTATATGATGAATACGGGCATGGATGAAATATTCAATCCGAAGATAAGGAGTTAGGCGTATGAGCACTCATATTCTGGAAGTCAGCGGCCTCAAAACATACTATAAAACCAGACTCAAGGAAAAGGTATTCGCTGTAGATGGTGTCGATTTTGAGCTGGAGGAAGGAAAAACGCTGGGGATCGCAGGCGAGTCGGGATGCGGGAAATCCACGCTGGCTCTCAGCCTGATGGGCTTTTATTTCCCGCCACTGCATTACGGAAGCGGGTCCATCCGAATCCACGGAAACGACATTATGAAGCTCAGTAAAGAGCAGCTCCGCTCGCAGGTGTCAGGCCGCGAAATCGCATATATTCCACAGGCAGCCATGAATGCGCTGAATCCGACGCTGCGGATTATCCGCTTTATCGAGGATATTTTGAAGGAGCATCGCCCTGAATTATCCAAAAAGCAGGTGTGGGAGCTGGCGGCAGAGCGCTTCAAGACACTCAATTTACCCGAAAAGGTGCTGAAGTCGTATCCGAATGAGCTATCCGGCGGGATGAAGCAGCGGACCGTCATCGCGATTTCGACCATTTTGAATCCCAAGGTATTGATTGCGGATGAGCCGACCTCTGCTCTTGATGTTACTTCGCAAAAGGCGGTCATCAAGCTGATGAAGGATTTGCTGGATAAAAAGTATATCCGTTCGCTGGTCTTTATCACGCATGAGCTGCCGCTTTTATATCATGTCACGGACGACATTATGGTCATGTATGCGGGTGAAATCGTCGAGAGAGGGACGGCGGAGCAGATGATTTTTGATCCGGTCCATCCCTATACGAAAAAATTAATGGGCTCCATTCTCGTACCGGAGGAAGGCATGAAGGGGCAGAAGCTGGCGGCGATTCCCGGTGCTCCTCCGAACTTGAAGCAGGTCCCCCCAGGCTGCCGCTTTGCGGAGCGCTGCACGTATGCACAAGATGAATGCCGTGTCGGAAAAGTACCGGTTCATACGAACGGAAGCAACCAATACCGCTGCCATTTTGAAACGGAAATTCTGAAGGAGTGGTATGCGCATGAGCAATCGTGAGCTATTGATCCGGGGTAAGGACCTGACCAAGGTGTTTGGTTACGGAACTCAGAAGACAACGGCCGTTGATGCGGTGGACTTTGACTTTCATAAGGGGGAGATCATTTCCCTTGTTGGGGAGAGCGGAAGCGGCAAAACCACCTTGGCAAAAATGATGATGGGACTCCTTAAGGAATCAGGCGGCAGCATCGAGTATAAGGGAAAGCCTCGACGCTTGAAATCCCATTCCGACCGGAAACGGTACTGGAAGGATATCCAGGCGATTTTTCAGGACCCGTTCTCGTCCTTTAATCTCTTTTACAGAGTAGAGAAGCTGCTGATAGACTGCATCAAGCTGCAGGGACTGAAGCTCAGCAAGGAGGAGCAGTACCTCAAAATGAAGGAGGCTTGCTCCTTCGTCAATCTCAAATTTGAGGAACTGCACAACAAGTATCCGTTCGAGTTGTCCGGCGGACAGATGCAGCGGCTGATGATTGCCCGTATCTTTATGCTGCATCCCAAGGTACTCATCGCTGACGAACCGACCTCCATGGTCGATGCCTGTTCCAGATCTACGATTCTCGATATGCTGCTGAAGCTGAGGGATGAGAATGAGATGACGATTATTTTTATCACTCATGATGTGGGTCTGGCCTACTATGTGAGTGATACGATTTATATTATGGAAAAGGGGAAAATCGTAGAGAGCGGTCCCGCGGAGGAAATCATTCTGAACCCGCAGCACAGCTATACGCGGCAGCTGATCAGCGACGTGCCCAAAATCCACTCGGCCTGGGACCTGGGCTCATAGGATGCTGACCCGTAGCACGGAACATGTAAAAAAGGATAGAGCCGGAAGGAATCCGGACCCTATCCTTTTTATCATTTTGCAGAAACCGATGCTGCAGATTATGGCGCCATATAGCGGCCGTTTTCCTGTACAACCCGGAACTTTGCGCCCTTTTGCTGGATAACGGTCAGGTTACTGCCTTCTGCACCGTACCATTCCACACCGAGTGCATAACCGGCCTTACTGTATGATACGAACAGCAGATTGAAATCATCCGCGCTAATTTGGCCGCCGTCATCCACACGCCATGTCGACTGCGAATCATTGTTTCCAACGAAGTCCTCGAATACCATTCCACCTTTATCGACAAGCACGAGGCTGGCGAGCGGTTTGCCGCTTCCTTTCACAAATTTCACGAGACCGATCTGGATACCGGAGGTGGTCGTAGCGATCAGGCCTTGACTGGCAACCTTGCGGTTTTTCGTTTTTTCGATAGCCTGGATTGTTTTTTGGCTGAACTTGCCTTTTTGGACCGACTTAAGAGCCAGGAAGGTATGACCCTGGAATGCGTTTTTTGCAGCGAGAAGAACACTGTCATTGCTGTTGAGCTTGTTTGACGCGTAGGTCAGCTTAAACAGCTCGCCTTCATCGTTTTTAAAATTGTTGGCGTTTTGTCTGCCGTCACTTTTGCTGGACATTTTTTGATGCTTCAAGTAACTCACGTTAAACTGCTTCCCGGGAGCATACAGCACAGAGGTGAGCGTTTTAGGACTTGGATGGCTTTTGCCGGGATCTCCGATGAGTCCGAGGATTTGTTTACCCGTTTGATCTGTATATCCAAACATCAGCTGGTCAGCGCGCAGTTCACCGACAGGGGCCTTGATCGGGTTGGCTTTACTTTTTGCGGTTGCGGGCGCCGCAGAGGCTCCGGCGAAGGAGGCAAATACAGCCACACTTAATAATAGGCTCAATAGCATGGCGGAAATATGTTTTTTCATTTCATTGATCTCCTTTGAGGGAAATTTTTACTGTAGTGTTCTTTTATTCAGACGCTTAAAATTCCAATTTGTTTCATTAATTCCATGGAATTGACTGTATCTTGCGGGTGTTTTTCTTTTTCGAAAAAAATTTATTGAGTGTCTCCAGACTATTAAAATCCAGTATATCCCATTATATATTACTCCTCGCCGGAAACATGTTATCTCCCGAAAGGCGGTATAAAAGAAAAAAGGCTGCAGGGAAACGGTGAGGGGGGCTGGTAATTATTGCTGTGCAGCGCTTACAAAGCGTATATTTACAGATGGCAGGTTCTGATTTAAAATAATGAAGTCCGAAAGTTGTCGACAAGTATACCTGCATGCAGCCATGAATGATTGGAGGACTTAAACTTTTTCCGGGATGTTGGTATGTCATTGCATCGATATGATAAAATCCTATTATAAAACAGGATTTGCAAAATTCGATTATTAGCCGCTCCGGCTGCATTACATAGACGAATGAACTCGTTTCGATCTATCTACTGCTGAAGACAAGCTGCTATTTGGTGTTTTTGCAAAATCTTCAAATAGGAGAGTTGAGTCATGTTGCAGTATCCTTCAGCCTGGTTGCAAAATGCGTCTCTGGGAGAAACGATTGCCTGTGAACTCAGGCTGCGAATAATAAATGGAACGATTAAGCACGGCGAGGTCATATCGGAGAACTGGGTGGCTTCAGAGTTCGGAACGAGCAGGTCCCCTGTCCGGGAAGCGTTAAAAACGCTCTCCAGCGAAGGACTGATCCGTCTCGAACGGATGGGGGCTGTTGTGATCGGTCTGAATATTACGGATGTGGAAGAACTGTATGATGTCCGATTTTTAATTGAAAGCTTTGTTCAGCAGCGGTTGACCCAAACGGATGTCGAAGGGCTGCTCGAGAATCTTCGGCGGATTGTCGACAAAATGGAACTGGCGATGAGGCATAATGACGCTGTAGAGTTTTCATATCAGGATCTGTCATTCCATGAAGCCATCATTATGGCAGTTGATCATAACCGCATTTTGCATTTGTGGAAAAGCATACGCCCGATCGTCATGACCGTGATGCTGATTACGACGGAAGAGGTTTTTTCCAAAGGCGAAAAAAAGCTGCATACGGTTATTGATAAACACCGTACGATTATGAAGGGACTGGAATCCCGGAATAGAGATGTGGTGAAGCAGGTCGTTCAGGATTATTTTGCTGACTCTAGGAAAACGCTTCATAGCAGTATCTCCAGTCAATAATGCTGCCTGCAGCGCATGTTCAAGGGAACATGCAGCTTGAAGTTGTCGACAAGTATACCACGAAAAATCAAATGCTGGATAAATGGGTATGATATTCATAATTAAACCAGACAAAGAATAAGGGAGGAAATTTAGATGTCCAGTATATTCGGCATGAGCCACAATTGGACGCTTCTCATTTGGACTCTGATAGCAATTGTATTTCTGATTGTATTTATCGCTAAATTCAAATGGAATCCGTTTGTTACACTGCTGTTGTCAGCTTTGATTCTCGGTTTTTTGACTGGCATGAAACCGCTTGATATTGTTGACTCGGTGACCAAAGGCCTGGGTGGAACGCTGGGCACCATTGCCATCGTTATTGCTCTCGGTACGATGCTCGGCAAAATGATGGCCGAATCCGGTGGCGCGGAGCAAATCGCTACAACCCTCGTGGACCGCTTCGGCGAAAAACGGGTTCACTGGGCTATGATGATCGTCGGTTTTATCGTCGGCATTCCCGTATTTTTTGAAGTGGGCGTTATTTTGTTGATTCCTATTATTTTTACCGTGGCGCGCAAAACAAAGATGTCTCTTCTCCAGATCGGCATTCCGATTTTGGCTGGCTTGTCTACCGTGCACGGCTTGGTTCCCCCGCATCCGGCGCCAATGATCGCGATTGATGCTTATAAGGCAGATTTGGGTAAAACAATCCTATATTCCCTGATTGTGGGACTACCTGCTGCCATCGTGGCGGGACCATTGTTCGGCAAATGGATCGGCAAACGGATTCAGGTCGAACCGCCTGCACAGCTAGCCGACCAGTTCTCGGCAACCAGTACACGCAAGCTGCCGGGCTTCGGGATTACGTTGTTTACGATTTTGCTTCCGGTTATCCTGATGTTAATCGGTTCGATCGCCAAAATCATTGATCCCGAGGGTGTTCGAGGGATCACGGTTTTCTCCGAATTTATCGGACATGAGGTTATTGCACTACTGATTGCCGTCGTTTTCTCCTTTTTCTCGCTTGGTTTTTCACGCGGATTTACAAAGGATCAAGTCTCCAAGTTTACGAGTGAATGTCTTGCTCCGACAGCAACGATCATTTTGATCATCGGTGGCGGCGGAGCATTCAAGCAGGTGCTCATTAATAGCGGTGTAGGTGATGCCATAGCACAGATTGCAACCTCCGCGCATGTAAATATTATTTTGTTCGCATGGTTTGTGGCTGCGCTCATCCGTGTCGCAACCGGCTCTGCTACAGTCGCTATGACAACGGCAGCAGGCATTGTAGCTCCGGTACTCGCGCTGAATCCCGGCGCAAATGTTGAATTGGTCGTTCTGGCAACAGGCGCAGGTTCCATTGTTCTGTCGCATGTCAATGACGCCGGTTTCTGGATGGTAAAGGAGTTTTTCAATATGTCCGTTCCGCAGACGCTGAAATCATGGACTGTCATGGAAACGCTGCTGTCGGTTGTGGGACTTGCTATCATCATGGCAATCAGCCTGTTTGTATAGCCAGATAGGGATACTGTGGGATCCTAAAGTTTTAGTAATGAAGAAAGAAGGTTGAAACATGAGCAGTAAAATGATGATCGGCATCGATATCGGAACGACAAGTACAAAAGCCGTTTTGTTCGAAGAGAATGGAAAGGTCGTGGCCAAGGGCAGTGAAGGATATCCCCTTCATACCCCCACTTCGTCGATTGCCGAACAGGATCCAGATCAGATCTTTACCGCAGTCATACATTCGGTAAAGCAGGCCATGGAGAAAAGCGGGACAAGCCCTGAACAGATCATGTTCGTTTCCTTTAGTTCGGCGATGCACAGCGTCATTCCGGTCGATCCGGATGGTAAGCCGCTGATGAACTGCATTACCTGGGCAGACAACCGCAGCGCCGAGTGGTCGGAGAAGTTGAAGAAGGATCTGAACGGGCATGAGATCTATCTGCGAACAGGAACGCCGATTCATCCGATGTCACCTTTGACAAAACTGTTGTGGCTGCGTCATGAGAAACCGGAAATCTTCGGCAAGGCGGGCAAGTTCATTTCCATCAAGGAGTACGTTTTCGCGAAGCTGTTTAATCAGTACATTATCGATTATTCGATTGCATCCTCAACCGGTATGTTTAATCTGGAGCAGCTGAGATGGGATGAGGAAGCGCTAAAGGTTGCCGGCATCGGGCCAGATAAGCTATCTGAACCGGTTCCTACCACGCATTCGGTAACAGGACTGAACCCTGTATTTGCTGAAGAGATGGGGCTTCTGGCCTCTACTCCTTTTGTTGTCGGAGCCAGTGACGGGGTGCTGTCCAATCTGGGTGTGAATGCTATTGAACCGGGTGTGGTCGCTGCAACCATCGGGACCAGCGGTGCAATTCGCACCGTAGTAGACCGCCCCGTGACGGATCCCAAAGGACGCATCTTCTGCTATGCCTTGACGGACAAGATGTGGGTGATCGGCGGACCGGTCAATAACGGAGGCATGTTATTCCAGTGGGTACGAGATGAGTTTGCTGCATCTGAAGTGGAGACGGCGAAGCGTCTTGGCCTGGATTCCTATGACCTGTTGACCCGGATCGCAGAGCAGGTGAGCCCGGGCTCCGATGGACTGCTCTTCCATCCCTATCTGACCGGGGAACGGGCTCCACTGTGGAATCCGGATGCACGCGGTTCCTTCTTCGGCCTCACGATGCATCACCGCAAGGAGCATATGATCCGCTCCGTTCTGGAAGGCGTCATTTTTAATATGTATACGGTTCTTCTGGCGATGGAAGAAATCATAGGCCGTCCTACCAAGATTCATGCAACAGGCGGTTTCTCGCGCTCTCCGCTGTGGCGTCAGATGATGGCCGATATTTTCGATCAGGAAGTGATCGTGCCGGAAAGCTATGAAAGCTCCTGTCTGGGAGCGGTGGTCCTTGGGCTGTACGCCCTTGGCAAGACAGATTCATTGCAAATCGTGTCCGGCATGGTTGGATCTACTCACCAGCATAAGCCAGTAAAGGCAAATGCACGTATTTACCATCAGCTGCTGCCGATCTTTATTCGAATATCGCGCAAGCTGGAAGAGGAATACAAAGCGATTGCTGATTTTCAGCGACAGATTTTCTAAAAACATATCATGACTCACATCAAGCCTGCATGACGATCGAAATCGTCATGCAGGCTTTTTCGCATACCCCACAAATTAATGGAGCATTAGAAAAAAATGGTTGCCAAAACAAAAAACTTGAAAGATAATTAATCACACAAAATATAGGCCTTGAGATGTAGAACCAAAGGTTCTGTAATGGGGCTGGAACAAGCTTTATATAGTACATAAGATGTAGAAATTAATTCAGACAGGAGAGTATGTAATGAAAAAGATTTGCCCGAAATGCCATCATGCCAATGACTACGGGAATTTTTGCGAGGAATGCGGGACGAGGCTGCTCGACGGCGAAGCATCCGCCCGGACAGAGTCTGCCCCGGCATCAGAAGGACCGGTATATCCCGTGTATGGAGGCCATGCTCCCGGATCTGCCGGGCAGCCGTCTACCGGACAAGCTTACCTGCAGAATGCGAAGCATGTATCGAAGCTGTATTTCAGCTATTTCGCTGATGTGATGAAGAAGCCGTTTGCCTATGCGCAAAATACGGGCCGCGAACAGTTTGTTAATGGATTAATTACGATTATGATCTTCTCGCTGATCATTCCGCTGATGATTTACCTGGGATTTCATGACTATGCCGAATTTATCGGAAGAGGCGCTTTTCTGACAATCGTTCTTAAGCCATTTGTCGGATATGTGGTGTTTATGATGCTTCTTGTAACCTATACCTTTCTGGCCGTGAAATTTTCCAAGGTGAACGCCAGCTATCAGGATGTAGCCGGAAGATTCGGAGCATTGCTGGTGCCGTTCACATGCAGCTTTTTGCTTTCTTTCGTACTGACACTGCTCGATGCCAAAATTTTTGTCTATTTTCTGTTGATCGGTTTTATCGGGTCTCTATTCACGGTACCTGCACTTGTAATCAGCAGCTATACTAAGGAGAATCGCACCGGACTTGATACGGTATACGGTACGATTTTAACCTATGTGCTAACATTCCTTACGCTGTACATCATGGGGAAATTGCTGCTCAGCTCGATTGATTATCTGATGAACAGCAGCCTATCGCCGTTCTTCTAAGCAGCATACCCAATATACAAGCGGAGGTTGAAGCAGCATGGCTTTTTGTAAACAATGCGGATCGCAGCTGCCGGAGCAAAGTAAATTTTGCCGGGAGTGCGGAAGCCGGATCGGACAGATGGAGCCGGTAGCCCGTTCTGCGGACCTGTCCACGCCTGGCACTGCCGCCACACCTGTGCGGATGTCGCCTAAAGCGAAAATATGGCTTATGTCCGTGATCGCTCTCATCATTCTGTGCACGGCAGCATACAAGACGGGAGAGCATTTTACAAGTAAAGAGCGCTTGATCAGCAAGCTGGAAACGGCACTGAACCACAAAGATATGAAGAAAACCGCAGCCCTGCTTGTTTCGGGAGATCAGCGGCTGATCATTAATGAAAATACACTCGCGGCATTCAAGAGTTACCTGGACAGCGAGCCGGACGAGCAGAAAAGACTGATTCAGGATTTGAACGAACAGGCCAAGGAGCTTGACCGCAGCAAGGACAGCGGTTCGGATTCCGCTACGTATAAAGGGTTGATTCACCTCGAGAAGAAAGGGAAGAAGCTGCTGGTTTATAATCATTACCGCCTGGTGGTTGAACCGGTATATGTCACGCTGGAAACCAATTATAAGGATACGGCATTGTATGTTGGTGAACAGCAGGTTGGCGCAGCCGACAAGCCGGATTATGAGCATAAATATGGCCCTTATCTGCCGGGGAAATATACGCTTACCGCAAAGTTGAAAACGGACTTGGTGGATCTCGTGCGTTCCGAGGATATGAATCTGCTGGATCAGAACGCGGGGTACACGTCCTCACTTCATCTTGATGGAGAAGATGTGACCGTCGACATGGGACTTGGAGAGATTCAGGATCTGACAGGTACCGTTGTGATTAATGGCAAAGACACCGCCATCAATCCTTATAAGCAGCCTACATTTGGACCGGTTACAACAGACGGCACGATGAAAATGTCCATTCAGTCCACATTTCCATGGGGCACCGTGACAACGGCGGAGGTGCCAATCAGCAGTGATTACATCGAAGTGAATCCGGTCTCGGACAAGGCATTCGAGGAGAGCATCATGGATCAGGTGGCAAAAAATAATCAACAGCAGCTTGTTGCATATACCTCCGGTGATGTGAAAAAGATGGAGGCAGCCACAGATACTCTCAAAGAAAGCGTGCGGCAGCGTATTGTCCAGGACCGTGAATACCGGAACTATTACCAGGGCAGATATATGGGCTCAACTTTTGACCTGGATTCGATGCGGTTATATCAGGACAACGGAAACTGGGAGTGCTCGCTTAACGCCAATATCCGGATGATGGAGGATCATTTCTACGATGGGGACACGCCTTCGCTGGAAGAAAACTCACGTGCAGTGAAAGTAGTACTGGTGTTTGACGCCCAGAAGAAGGGCTGGTATGTGGATTCCATCCGAGATACATACGGCTTTGGAAGCGGACGAACCAAGGATACGGTATCCAAGGATCCGGGCGTATATATGTCTTCCTGGGCACCGAAGTCGGCAGCGGCAGCAGCCTCGGCCAGCGCGCAGGGACTCGATTATAGCGGCACGCTCTGGTTTATGAATGAGTATCTGTCTACATCGGTTGAAGCGATGAACAACCGCCTCTTTGACCAGGTGGCTAATCTGATTGACCCGGCGGGGCCGGCTTACAAGGAATCGGAGAATTACATCGCACATCTCGAAGCGAAAGGCATTACGGAGTATCTGAACAGCTTCGAGCTGCTGGGTTTGAGTAAAAATAGCGACGGCAGTTTCAAGGCTGTAACTTCGGAGAATTATACCATCAGCTATCAGGATGGGTCTGTCAAGAACAAGAGCTTTGTATCGGAGTACAAGCTGGTCACGATTGACGGCATGCTGAAGGTGCATCAGCTGGTCAGCACCAAAGAACAGTAAGAGGATGGTCATGAAGGGGCGCTGCGCTTAAGCAGCGTTCCTTTTTGCATTTGCGGTAACGATGCTGCCAGATCTAAAAATATAAAGTGAAGCGGAAGGAAAAGCAGCCTCCTGAAAATTGGGTAATAACTGAAATAGAATATGGCTTCTGACTTTCAGACCAGATCAAGGGAGGTGCTCCCAGTTCCTGTTACAGCAGCGGGAGCGGGATAACATGTGGAAACTGTGAAAATCATAATGGTTGTTTTACTTATTCTGTTGACTGCTTTTTTTGTCGCTTCCGAATATTCGGTCATCCGGGTCCGGCTGTCGAGAATGAACCAGTTGGCTGCGGAAGGCAACAAAAATGCCAAGGCCGTCAAACATATTATTTCCAAGCTGGATGAATTTCTGTCTGCGTGCCAGCTCGGCACGACACTGACATCCATGGCTCTTGGATGGCTGGGCGAGTCCACGGTCGAGCGGCTGCTTCATCCGCTGTTTGAGCTTTTGCATATCCCGGGCCCTGTCGAAAGTATTATATCGTTTATTATTGCATTTTTGATTTTAACGTATTTCGAAGTGGTTGTCGGAGAACTGGTACCCAAGACGATCGCAATCCAGATGGCCGAACCGATGGCTCTATTTTTTGCCCGTCCGATTATTATCTTCTATAAAATCACGTACCCTTTCAACTGGGTGCTCAGCCGATCCTCGCGTCTAATTACAGGTATTTTTGGCGTTAAAATGTTGTCGGAGGAGGATGCGGCACTAAGCGAGGCAGAGCTGCGCTTTGCCCTTTCCGAAGGTTATCGGAGCGGAGAGATTACACCAACGGAATACCGATATCTGAACAATGTATTTGATTTTGATGAGCGGGATGCACGGGAGATTATGGTGCCAAGAACGTCGATCCATTATGTTTCCCATGATGCCAAGGTAAGTGATGTGATGGCGGTGATTGAAGGGAAAACATTCAGCTATCTTCCAGTCATGATGAACGGGGACAAGGATCAGGTGGCAGGTATTCTGCATATGAAGGAGCTGCTGCATGAGGTGATACGCCAAAACTGCAGCATGGAGGAGAAGATAACCTCCTTCATTAAACCAGTCCTGCAATTGATTGAAACGATACAGGCACGCGATCTGCTGACCCAGATGCAGAAGAAAGGCATTCATATGGCCGTGCTTCTGGATGAGTATGGTGGGACATCCGGATTGGTGACCATGGAGGATATACTGGAGGAAATTGTCGGAGACATCCCGTCCGCGTCTTCACCGGATGCCGTGTCCGATGCTGCGGCAGAACGGATTACCACAACAGGAGAAGACCGTTATCTGCTTGAGCCGCAAGTGCTGATTCATGATATTAACCGGAAGCTGAAGACGCATATACCGGCTGGAGATGAGGTATATACGATCGGAGGATGGATGCTCTCAGAGAAATATGATCTGCAAAAAGGAGATCGGCTTCAGTCCGATGACTGGATCTTCACCGTTCTTCATATGGAAGGGCCCCGCATTATCCAGATTGAAGCGGAGAAGATTGAAGTTGAGGAGCAGGAAGCACCAGCAGAGATACATGAATGATTGTATATTCGGTAGATGAGGCTGCCAGAAAGATGGTGATGCGGGATGCGATACCTGTGTCGCCATTTTTCTTTTTTAGCTGCCTCGTGTAATTGGAAGAAACCATGAGAAGGTCCTCTACAAAAGTTGACAATTGATGTAAATCATTTAAAATAAAACTGATGTCCATTTAATATATAAGTAGGAGAAATATACATGAGTTATAAATCAGATCGACCCACGTTTCATGAACGGCTTGACCATTTCGTGAGCGTGATACGTACAGATATTTTAAACGGAATTAGACAGGAAGGAACCTATCTTCCCTCGGAAAGTGCGCTCGCCAGGCAGTATCAGCTCAGCAATAAATCGATTCGTAAAGGGCTGGATCAGCTGGTGGAGGAGGGGCTGATTGTCAAGATCGATCGGGTCGGCAGTATGGTTACTCCGCATTCCAGGGAATCTGTCACCATTAATTATGGTTGTCCTCTTTCCCTGACCAGTGACTTTATGATTGACGATTTGATTGCAGAATTCAGCCGGCGGAATCCGGGCATTCATGTAAGAAGGATTACCCTGAACCCTTTGGGCTATGTGCGGTCCGCGGAAGAAATGATGCAGAACGGACTGCTGGATGTGGTAGCCTTTAACAGCTCGCAGTTTCAGGAATGGAATGAGCTTGGACTTACACCGCTGCTAGAGGAGCTTGGATCTGATAAGGCTATTTATCCGATCACGGAATCAGCATTTCGCATTGAAGATAAAGTATATGCGCGGCCAGTATCGTTTTCACCCGTGGTGCTCTGCTATAACAAGCAGCATTTCCGGGATGCCGATATTCCTGAACCGGACAGCTACTGGAGCTGGGATGATCTTATTGATGCAACCTCGCAACTGGCGAAAAGCCGCGGCCGGCACGGCATTTACTTCTTGCCGGCTTCAGAGAACCGTTATTCCATATTTCTGCTGCAGGGGGGAAAGGGAAGGAAGGAGCTGCCGGACGGAAGCAGCAGACTCAATATGCTGGAAGGCTTGGATAAGCTCAACGAGCTCATCAACAACCGTCTGATTTTCCCCAACTATTGGGCGCAGGGAAATGATGAGACGATCCGTCTTTTTGCGGAGGGGCAGGTGTCGACCATTCTGGCGACCTATTTTAACCTGAACGAATTCGCGCATATGAATCTGGAGTACGATATTTGTCCGCTTCCGAGTCTGCATAGAGGGGACCCGCAAAAAACGCTGATGCTGTCGATTGGTACTGCGCTGGTTCATCATTCACCTTCCAAGGAAGCGGCCAGCCGATTTATGGAGTTCCTATCCTCCGCAGATGCGCAGATGATGATCCGGGATAAAACGATCAGTATCCCGGCCCGGAAGGAAGCGGCAGAAGCGACAGGAAATCAGGGGGGACTCAACCGTCCATCAAGGTATTCCATGTTCCGTGAGATGCTTCCGTCTTATGCTTATCACAAAGAAATTGGCCTGCAAATGCAGACACTGAGAATGTTCAGCAGGTTCTTAAAGGAATATTGGTCGGGAATGATTGATGTAAATGTACTGTATGAAAAGCTTGAAAATTTAGCCGTTCAGTCCGAAATAGGAGAACAGACAATGCCTGTTGTTAAACAATCGTAGAGATTCGTCTTCATCAGGCAGTATAAGCGGTTATGAATTCGGAAGCCCCAAGCCTCTAGGCGTGGGGTATTTCATTTTATATAATGTAACCGCTTGCAAGTCAAGAGTTTCCGACAATATTTTATTCCGGTTTATTTTCTGATTTAGTGTTGACACTCCAAAAAATGACTGTGTATAATCGGTACATCAGAAATACATCAAAATTGTTATTGGTTATAATTTTGTTCTGGTCATTAATCAGATATAAATCAGGAGGCGCCTATGAGAGCGATTAAAAGCCTGAACGGGGCAGCAGTTATTGCAGAGCTTTCCGAACCGGAGGTTAAACCCCAACATGTCAAAGTTCGAATTGATTATTCTTCTGTCAGCATTGGTACGGAACTGCTCATGATCCGGACGAATCCGGAAGCATTTCTCGGATACAGTGCAACCGGTATCGTATTGGAAGTCGGAGAAGGGGTTACCCATGTGAAGCCGGGACAACGGGTTGCATGCTATGGCACACCGGCGCACCGGGAAATTATGATATCACCCAAGCATCTTACCGCGCTTGTGCCGGATGGAGTATCTGCTGAGGAGGCAGCATTTTCGGGAATCGGGGCGATTTGTATACACGCGCTGAGGCAGGCCAACCTGCAATTTGGTGAAACGGTTGTGATTATCGGTGTTGGTATTCTCGGACAAATCATCGCCCGGATCGCTCACGCGTCTAATTATCGTGTCATTGCAATGGAGCCGTTGAAAGAACGGCGTGACATCCTTGCAGCAGCTGGAATTACGCAGGTATGCTCGAATGATGAGGAAATGAAGCAGGCGCTTGCACAAACGACAGGCGGCAAAGGAGCGGATTCGGTACTGGTTTGCGCAAGCACGCGCGGCGAGAGCTTGATCGATAATGCGATGCATTGGCTAAGAGATCGTGGAAGCGTTGTCATCGTTGGCGACACCGGCTGCGAATTTGACCGTGATCTATTCTTTAGCAAGGAAGCAAGCGTACATATTTCCCGTGCCGGCGGACCAGGGCGTTATGACAAGGACTATGAGCGGGCCGGTTTTGATTATCCAATCGGTTATGTCCGCTGGACAGAAGGCCGGAATATTGAGGACTTTTTACGAATGATTGATGAAAACCGTATCGATATCCAATCACTGATAACCGACCGGCTGGCGTTTAATGATCTGCCTGAGTTTTATATGCGTATCAGCAAGAATCCCCGGCCTACCATGGGTGTTACCGTGAGTATCGATTAAACCGGAAGAAAGGAGTGGCAGACATGAGTGACACCACTGCAGCTATGCCTGTCAAACCAGGTAAGCGATTGAAGCAGAGAACCGGCAGGAAGAGCTTCTGGCGTTACCGCTGGCTTTACCTTTTTATGGTTCCCGGCATTATCTACTATCTGATTTACCAGTATGTGCCCATGCTAGGACTGGTTGTCGCCTTTCAGGATTATAACCTCCTTAAAGGAGTAACTGGCAGCCCTTGGGTAGGATTGGACAATTTCCGG
Source organism: Paenibacillus sp. J23TS9 (assembly GCF_018403225.1). Classification (NCBI taxonomy): domain Bacteria; kingdom Bacillati; phylum Bacillota; class Bacilli; order Caryophanales; family Paenibacillaceae; genus Paenibacillus; species Paenibacillus sp. J23TS9. Next base: position 86,835 of record NZ_BOSG01000005.1, read on the forward strand.
ACGGTGTTTTCCTCTCCTGATTTTCCTATCCTGATGAAAAATACGCTTCTCCTCAGCGTTTACCGCATCATTTTCAACATGCTGCCGGACTTGCTTCTGGCATTGATGCTTAATGAAATACGGGTCCGATGGTTTAAAAAGTGGATTCAAACACTGACCTACGGACCGCATTTTCTATCCTGGATCATCGTTTACGGTTTGGTATATGCCTTTTTTGCACCTGGCTCGGGTCTGATCACGACATTCATGCGGGATATGGGTTGGACATCGGTTGATGTACTGACCAATTCCTCCGTATTCCGACCGATGCTGATTTTGACCGAAATCTGGAAAAGTACCGGTTATGGAGCCATTATTTATCTGGCGGCACTTGCGAATATCAACCAGGAGCTGTACGAAGCGTCCGCGATCGATGGCGCAGGCCGCTGGCGGCAATTATGGAACGTTACACTGCCAGGAGTGCGCGATGTGTTTGTGCTTTTGCTCATTCTTCGGCTGGGACATATTCTGGATGCCGGCTTCGAGCAGGTGTACATTTTCCTGAACGTCCGCGTATACGATGTCGGTGACATTCTGGATACTTGGATATTCCGCAGAGGCATTGAGCAAATGCAATTTAGTGTTCCGGCGGCAGTCGGGGTCTTTAAATCTATGATTGGTCTGGTACTGGTGCTCGGGGCGAACAAAATCGCCAAGAAACTGGGCGGCTCGGGGATCTGGTAGCCATGGAGGTGAACGAACATGCCTGTTTTATTCAAAAGATCATGGTCTGACCGTATTGTGGACGGCGGCATTTACTCCATACTCGCGCTGTTCGGTCTATTAACGCTATTTCCGCTCTACTATGTGGTGATTGTTTCTTTTACACCTTATACCGAGGTGCTTCGCAACGGTGGTTTTCTGCTGGTGCCGCATAAATTCACGTTGGATGCATTCAAGGTCATTTTTACGAGTGGTGTTGTGCCGAAGGCTCTCGGAGTTACTGTTCTGGTCACCGTGCTTGGTACCGCGCTCAATTTGTTGGTTACCACACTTCTAGCCTACTCGTTATCTAAAAAGTTTCTGCCGGGAAGGAATGTGGTGCTGATGGGGATTGTCTTTACGATGCTGTTCTCCGGCGGCCTGATTCCAACGTTTCTGACGGTAAAAATGACAGGGCTGATGAACACGATCTGGGCACTTATTATTCCAGGTCTGGTATCCACGTTTAATATGCTCATCATGAAAACCTATTTCGAAAGTCTTCCCCAGGAGGTGGAGGAAGCTGCGAAAGTGGATGGCTGCGGAGATCTGGCCACACTCGTTAAGATCGTCCTTCCGCTGTCCATGCCCATTATGGCAACGCTGGGTCTCTTCTACGGCGTAACACACTGGAACGCTTATTTCCCGGGAATTATGTACCTTAACGACCGCAGTCTGTATCCGCTTCAGGTGGTGCTGCGGAATATGATTATCACGCCAAGCGTCAGCCAGGAGCTGGCCGTACCGCAAACGCAGCTGAGTGCGCTCCCGCCTGAGTCGATCAAGATGGCCACCGTCGTAGTCGCTATTGTGCCGGTGATGATTGTGTACCCGTTCCTTCAAAAGTATTTTATCAAAGGGATGCTGATCGGCGCCGTCAAGGGTTGACCTCTATGCTGCTCAGAGGTTGTGGCTGCTTCAAACGGCCAGATTACATAGAGGGGGGTGCCGCTGGGCCTTGAGGGAAGGATGCTCTGGCCGGAACGTACAACAATCAGCAGCGAGTCAGTCTGAAACATGGCAATAACCGATTACTGTTGACTGTAAGAATAAGGGGAGGTAAATAAATGAAACGAACCGGATTTATTGTACTCATGGTCATGATGCTGATTTTATCCGCCTGCGGCGACAAGAAGGAAACGGCTGGTGGTGATGCGGGAAGCGACAAGGCTTCAAGCGGAGATGCTGGAAAAGATAAAGACAGCGGAAAAATGACTCTGAAATGGTTTATTGTCGCATCGGCTGACGCCCAGCTTCCAGCGAAAGATAAGGATTTTGTGAAGAAAGCCATTGATGAGAAGTTTAATGTGGATCTGACGGTCGACTATATGCCGTTTGGCGCCGATTTCCAAAACAAGCTCAACTCGCTTATTTCCTCCGGCGATACACCGGATGTGTTTTACTCTGATGGCGTTTCTTCCAACCAGTACATCAAGGACGGGGTAGCGCGCGAAATTAAAGACCTGGTGACTCCACAAACGATGCCTAACTACTTCAAGTACTGGATGACTGAGAAAGACTTGAATATGTACCAGGTGCAGGGTAAATTCGCCCGTGCTCCAATTCCATATGCCAAAGACATCTACCGTTCTTATTACATCCGCAAGGACTGGCTGGATAAGCTGGGCTTGAAGATGCCTACCAACTATGATGAAATGATCGCAGCCATGAAGGCTTTTACAGAGCAAGATCCGGACGGCAACGGTAAAAAGGATACCTATGGCTTCACCACGTATGGCGGCGGCACTAACATGTCGATGGATTTCCCTGAATTCGTGAAAAACGGGCTCATCGGCGACTTCATCGTAGAAGGCGACAAATTTATCGATACACGTACCGATCCGCGCGTTGAGCAGGTATTGGATGACGTAAAAAAAGTAATGGCTATGGGTGTTGTCGATCCTGACTGGCTGCTCGCGAAAAATGGACAGCAGCTTGAGAAAGCAGAGCAGGGTAAAGCAGGTATCATTCTCGGCATGGGCAAAAATCTGGCATTCGATAACAATCCGGAAGGTCTGCAGCTGAAAACGAAACAAATTACAGGTAATGACAAGGCGGATTGGCAGCCATTCCATCCGTTCGCGGAAACCGGAACCTGGATTGAGACTGTTCCAGGCAACCCGTTCCTGCTCAGCTCGCAATCTTCAGATGATAAGATCAAAAAATCCGTTGAGATCCTCGACTGGCTGGCTGGTGAAGAGGGCTACTTGCTGACGCACTACGGACAGGACGGTACAGACTATACTCGTGATGGCAGCAAGATCAAAATCAATCAAGAGGCGTTCAAGAAGGATGTTACGGACAACGGCAACTTCCTGTCCGTATACCAGTGGTTTACGCCTGTTCCTGATCCGAAACCATTGGAACTGGAAATTGAAGATCCAAGCATCACCGACCGCGACAAGGAGATTGTCAAAACGATCGAAGGATACAAAATCGTTCCTTCTATCGGCACAAGCGTGGTCGTGAAGGAAGGCATGGACTTGGCGGCACTCCGCAAACGAATGAACGAATTGATGGTGTCTGTCCTGTTCGATGATAAGGACGCTTCCAAGTGGCCTGCACACCGCAAGGAGCTCATGACCAAGTATGGCGGTAACGAAATCTTTGCTTACTATGCAGAACAAGTGTCCAATGCTTCCGGCAAAACCGTTACATTTACCGGAGAATAATCGATAGGATCTGGGGACAACACAGTTTAATTTATATAGAAAAAAGTGAACAGACGGGCCGGCTTATTATTTAAGTCCGGCCCCATCTGTACTAAAAAGGCAATATAGGCTTCATAGGGAGGGACATTCATGATGTACACCGTGCCAGACATAGAATCTTTGATGTTGATTCCAGCTGAGCAGCGGAAGCAGGGGGCTGCGGTATGGGTCGGAGGCTACTATAAAGAAGGAGATCCCGGAGCCAAAATGATGCGCTGGGATGGCCAAAGCACCGCCGCTGATAATGGCGGCACGGTGCATGCACCGGCAGATGGCGGAATAGGTCGCTGGATCATGGTACATAACGGCGTCGGTGATTACAGGTACTTCGGAATTTTTGATGCGGACCGCCCTGCGGATGAGGCATTGGAGGCTTGGATTGCAGATCCATCCGTGTATCGGGTTGAGGCGAGCTCGGATCTGAGGTTTAACAAGCGGCACCGATTACATCGGAGCCACATTGAGCTGGATTTTAACGGTTTTTCCGTCTACACCGACGGTATAGAAGAGGGACCGCCGAATGATCCGTTTGCGGCTGTATTCCAGTTCCGCGGCAGGCCGTCAGGCGAGGAGCAGATTGTAATATTGACAGAGGACGCTGCGGAGATGTCCGAGGTTTACGAAGTTGAGGACTCTTCGGTCTTTGCCATCGGGGAGTGGTGGACGGCTCAGGTGAGCAAGGCTGAAGGCGGGGGCAGCACCGAGCGTGAGCTCGACAAGCTGATTAGGGTCACGGAAATCATGGACGCGAAGCATGTGCGTTTTAACTATAAAAACGGCTGGTTGATCCGGAAGGGGCGCAGCATCACTTATCGGAAGATAGCTCCTGTTGTGAGAGCCCATGTGAAGAACATGGTGTTCCACGGAGCGGGTGTGACCGACATGACCGGCTCGCATCCACTGGTATATGAATATGCCGTGGAATGCAACGTTTCAGCAATTGAAGCATTCCGCACCTTTTGGCCGGTTATTATGCGCAGACATTGTACGCATTTTGTAACTGAAAGATGCCGATTGACCAATCCGACCGAGGTGGTCATTGGCGGCACCGGCTATATGACGCAGCAAATTTATTGTCTCTATGGTCATGTCCGTGACTGCCATACCAGCAATGCCCGCCATTTGAATGACTTTACAGGTTCTGCGTATTGTCAGGTGGAGAACTGCCACGGTGACGGCGATGAGCACGGCACCTTCGTCACGCATGGTCAGTACGATCATGACCTGGTTTTCACCGGAAATTCGGGCCTGCTGTCTTTTGGAAACAGTGGGCCGATCTGGGGAGAAAGCGCGAAACGGATCACGGTCAAAAAGCATGTTGGCAGCCGATTTATCTCTTTTCGTAAAGTAACCGACATCACGCTGGAGGATGTACATATCTTTGAACAGAAAGGCATTCCTGATTCCGGCTCAATCTGGGTCAATACGGACGGCGTGCAGATGAAGAACTGTACAGCGGAAAACACGCTGGCATTCTTTCAGGCTGCGAGTCGTTCGGGTCGTCCCAATGTGGTGGAAAACTGTACATTCAAGCTGGTGAAGGGCCAAAGTCTGAACCGGGAGCCGGTGCTGCAGGATATTTTTTTCCACAACTGCGATTTTCATGGGCTGGACGATCTCCGCTGGAGTGCGGCGGGGGGATTATACTTCCGTGACTGCCGTTTATACGGTGCACAGGATGCGGAGCCCATTCGAATGGAAGGCAGCGTGTTCAGCTTCCAGGGAGGAAGGATGGAAAACACCGGTATTTCGCTTTGCGGAGCTCTGAATCAGAGGGTCGAATTACGCTCCGGGGCACGTTTCAGGGGAACCAACCGCGTAAAATGCTTTTTTACAACCGAAAAGGAAAGCGGCCATGTGGAATGGAGGCTGTCCGATATCGTCAGTCAGGCGGCGGATGCGGAGACCTCGCACTTCAGGTTAACAACCGGTCATGGTGAGTACACGTCTAGCGGTTCTACCTTTGAAGGAGGATGCTTCATTGTGACGGAGGATTATTTCAGGGATGGATACATGCTTCATCATGGCAATGTCGAGAGGGCGGTTAACCGCAGCGGTCTGCCGGCAGAGAACGATTCGGTGAAGCATCGGCTGGGCAATTTGTTTCTACGTTAGAAGGTGGTTGGCATGATAAAAGCAGCAGTGTTCGGCTGCGGTGGTATGGGCGCGATCCATGCGGAGCGGTATGCATCCGGTACAGGGGAAAATTCATGTGATCTGCGGGAAGCCAATCGCACTTCTGTGTCAGAAGCTGAGGAGAATCTCTGACGTGTACGGATAGCCATTGATATTTGATCTTTTTGGGAATGTCAGGGTGTAAGGATCTTTATAGGACAGGTTGTTCGAGATGAATCGATATCGAAGGATGGTGCTGAAGAATGAAAATCAACTCTATCGAAGAATTGGAAACCAGGCTCGCTGAACCATCAGATGAGCTGCTGACCGACTTGGGTCAGGTGGACGGAGATATCATGCTGCTGGGTGTCGGCGGAAAAATGGGTCCGAGTATGGCCCGGTTGGCAATGAACGCTATCGCCAAAGCCGGTATTAACAAGAAGGTCATCGGAGTATCCCGCTTTTCCAGCGGCACACTGAAGCAGGAGCTGAAGGAGATGGGGGTCGAGACAATCTCGGCCGATCTGCTGGATGATGAGCAGCTGCAGGCACTGCCTGATGTGAAAAACGTCATTTTTATGGCGGGCAATAAATTCGGTACGACTGGCAACGAGCACTTCACCTGGGCGATGAATGCCTATTTGCCAGGCCGTGTAGCAGAGAAGTTCAGAAATTCCCGAATGGTTGTCTTTTCAACAGGTAATGTATACCCTCTTACTCCGGTAGGAGCAGGGGGAGCAACGGAAGAATTCACTCCAAATGCCAATGGAGAATACGGCCAGTCCTGTCTTGGGCGTGAGCGTGTGTTTGAGCACTTCTCACATAAATATCAGATCCCGATGTTTATTTACCGTCTAAACTATGCCATCGATCTCCGCTACGGTGTCCTCCTGGAGCTCGCCAAATCGGTCAAGGAAGGCAGACCGGTCGATATTTCCATGGGGCATGCCAATGTGATCTGGCAGGGGGACGCCAATGAAATTGCCCTTAGAGCTCTGCGTATCTGCAATTCGCCGGCAGTAACGATGAATGTCACCGGACCGGAGACGCTTTCGCTGCGCTGGGTTGCCGGGGAATTCGGCCGCAGATTAGGCGTTGAGCCAGTGCTCGTTGGCCAGGAGGCACCGACTGCGCTGCTAAGTAACGCATCCAAGGCGATGCAGACATTTGGGTATCCGAAGGTTTCGGTTTTACAAATGATCGACTGGATATCGGATTGGGTACTCCAAGATGGAGCGACCTGGAATAAGCCGACACATTTTCAGGAACGGGAGGGGAAATATTGATGGACAGCTCATATAAGCTTATGACTCCTGAGCTCCAGAAAGCTCTGCATGACGGGCTGGCAATTCCTGCGCATCCGCTTGCGCTAAATGCGGACCGTCAGCTAGATGAACGCCGCCAGCGTGCGCTAACAAGGTATTATATTGCATCTGGAGCAGGCGGCATCGCTGTAGCTGTTCACTCGACACAGTTCGAAATCCGTGACAAGGGCATTGATTTGCTGGAGCCGGTTTTGCGTATGGCGGCCGAAGAGGTGGACCGCGCTGATCTGAAACATCCTTTCATGAAGATCGCCGGAATTTGTGGACCGACTGAGCAGGCAGTTGCAGAAGCCAAGCTTGCCGCGGGGCTTGGTTACGATGCCGGACTCCTCAGAATGGGTGGGCTCGGCAGCTGGACAGAGGATCAGCTGCTGGAACGGGTCCGCCGTGTGGCTGGAATTATTCCGGTATTTGGTTTTTATTTGCAGCCTTCAGTCGGAGGAAGAACGCTCAGCTTTGAGTTCTGGCGTGCATTTGCCGGAATCGAGGGTGTCATTGCCATCAAGATGGCCCCCTTTAACCGATACCAATCTTTGGATGTCATTCGGGCTGTTATGGAATCGGAACGCCGTGATGAGATCGCCTTATATACGGGCAATGATGATAATATTGTGGTTGATTTGCTGACGAAGTTTCGTTTTAAAGTTGACGGTCAGACGCTAGAGAAGCGTATCGTGGGTGGGCTCCTGGGACACTGGGCAGTCTGGACTCATCAAGCTGTCGAGCTGCTGAATGAGATTAAGAAGGTGAGGGATGAGGAGCATATCCCCGCAGAGTGGTTGACATATGCGGCCGAGATTACGGACAGCAATGCTGCCTTTTTCGATCCTGCTCATCAGTTCCATGGCTGCATTCCAGGTATTCATGAAGTACTGCGGCGTCAAGGGCTGCTCGAAGGGCGCTGGTGCCTGAACCTGCAGGAGGAGCTGTCTCCGGGACAAATGGAAGAGATTGACCGTGTGTATGAGAGCTATCCGCATCTGAATGATGATGACTTTGTAAAGACGAATATACACCATTGGCTCGGATAATTTTAAAAAGTGGCATAACCCAATATTCCAAGAGGCTTTAGCATAACCGCTGAAGCCTCCTTTTTTTATGCCTTGTTCTTCTTTTAAATAGACTCGAAAATAGTATTTTTCTAGGTACAGCAGCCTGGAGCGGCTAGTGACATCCAGCGTTAAATAGAGATGATTGACAATAGTAGATTTTGATAGAAGCGTGTTGTTGACCCTGTCGAAGCTTGTTCACTATACGTATATATATAGTATTACCAAAGCAATAGTTTCACTGGGAAAGGAGGAATGTGGATGATTTTTTCATAGAGCACGGAATTTCAGATCTTTGACGCAAAGGAGAGTTGTGCACAAAGAATAAACTTTTAAGTTAAGAGATGAGGGTTTGACATGCATGATTTAATGGTGTTGATTACGGTTTGTTCCTTCCTGTTAACCATCGGCTTCATCTTCTGGCGTCCCCATGTAAATGAAGCAATTCCTGCAACCATCGGTGCACTCCTTGTACTGCTCAGCGGCAGCGTTTCAATGGCAGACTTGGGCGAAATCATGCAAACAATCAGCGGTGCAGCGGTAACAATTATGGCCACCATTGTCATGGCAATTGTTCTGGAAAGCTTCGGCTTTTTTCACTGGGCAACCGAATTACTGACGGCGAAGGCCAGAGGTTCGGGAATTCGGCTATTTTGGTTAACGAATCTGTTCTGTTTCATGATGACGCTGTTTGTGAATAATGACGGCAGTATTCTGATTACAACTCCAATTTTACTGATGATGCTGAAGAATATGGGTCTTAAAAACCATCAGAAAATTCCATACTTGATCTCCGGGGCGATTGTCGCCACAGCATCCAGTGCGCCGATCGGGGTAAGCAATATCGTTAATCTGATCGCGCTCAAAATCGTTCATATGGATCTCTATATGCATACGGCCATGATGTTTATCCCCGCTACGCTCGGACTTATCCTGCTGACTACCCTCTTGTTTCTGTTCTTTTACCGAACCCTTCCGAAGAAGCTTCCAACTCCAGCCCAATGGAATCTAAGACCAGGGCAGCATCCCCTGCAGGATTCGCTGCAGCAGGACAACCCGGGCAAATTCATGAGAAATATTTTAATCTTTGTTCTGTGTGTCCGAATCAGTTTATTCGCAGCTTCCTTTATTCACTTTCCTGTATCTTTGATGGCTGTGATCGGATCAGTATTTTTGCTGGCCTGGCGTTGGTATCATCTCAAGATCCCTCCTACGGACATGCTGAAAAAAACACCTTGGTATATCCTTATTTTTGCTTTCAGCATGTATGTGATTATCTACGGCCTGAACAATATCGGTTTGACTGAATGGCTGATCCGGATGCTTCAGCCGATTGTGTCGGGTAGTTTATTGTACGCCAGCGTTCTGATGGGCGGATTGATCAGCATCTTGTCCAATATATTCAACAATCACCCGGCACTGATGGTCGGCACGATCACTCTGACCCATATGGGACTAGATCCTCTCACATTAAAAATCTCATATTTGGCCAGCGTTATTGGGAGTGATATCGGTTCACTGCTGCTGCCTATAGGCACACTCGCAACCTTAATGTGGCTGCATATTGTGCGAAAAGGCGGTGTCAAAATCAGCTGGGCCCAATACTTGAAAGTAACCATCGTTGTCATTCCCGTCACCGTGCTGTTTACGCTGATTCTTCTTTCGTACTGGGTATCTTGGATGTTTTAAGATCATAAGATTCTGGAGGCTGCCGATGAGCATAATTTCGACGTCAAGACGACAAAAAAAGACCCCCGCTTGTTAAGAAGGTCCAAATTAAAGAGATAATATGCATTTTATAGATTATGATATTCGGCTGCAAAATGAATGGATGATCGTCTACTGCCTTAATAAGGATAATATAATTCGCATATGTGAAATAATCTGAACTTCAGCAGGGGGATGCTGGAGTTCTTTTCGTAATCATTAAGGAAAATGATGGAATTTGTCGAAAATAAATAATAAGACCATCTTTGAGAGGATGAAATTGAAGTGCATATAAAGGATGATAATCAGACTAGATATTTTTTTCATCGGCGTATCTTGGTTTCGGTTATTTCGGCTGGCATGCTGCTGGGGGGAGTTACCTTTGCACACCAGGGCTATGCGGCTGCAGTCAGTGCGGGGACGGGGATTAACCAGGATCAAAATGATGCCTTAGCTTATTTGAATAGTATCCGGGCAAAACTCGGGCTGCAGGCTCTGAAGTACAATGGCAATATGTCCAAAGCAGCTCAGCTTCATGCGGTATATTACAATATGAATCATGAGAAAGCATCGCAAAGCGCTCATAGTGAAAGCAAAGGATTGCCCGGGTTTAAAGGGAGCACGATTGTTGATCGCTTGAAAGCATCCGGCTGGTCACCCGGCCCAAATGGGTATATGACAGGGGAGGCCATGCATTACGAGCAGACAACCATTAAGGGGGCTATCGAGGAATGGTTGGACACAGCCTATCACCGGGAAATCATCCTAAGTCACAAATACACTGAGGTCGGAATCGGTTTTGTGAATGGTACGGCAGTATTGGATATGGCCGGGCCTTATGATCCAACCCCCATCAAGAGCGGAATCGCCGTGTACCCTTATGACGGTATGAAGAATGTCGGAGTAGGCTTTTATGGAAATGAGAATCCCAACCCGCTGAGTCAGTTCAATATCAAATCTTCCGGCTGCATTATATCTGCGACCACCGAAAAGGAAATGGTATGGCATCAAGCAAAGATCACCGATCAGAATGGTAAGGAGATTCCAATCTTTGAGGAGCTTCATAACAAGGACACATTGTTTCTATACCCGAAATACGTATTAAAAGGCAATCATACATATCAAATTTCGCTGTCCTACGAAATGAAGGGAAGCCCCGGAAAAAAGAAAAAGATGTGGTCCTTCACCACAGGGGAGAGTCCTAAAGAGGATGTTGAAAGCGAAACTTCCTCCACAATAAAGTAACTTGAAGGCGTCTAAGCAGCAGCACAGCAATCAAAGTGGTGGACACGCATATGGCATCCACGAAAACGCCAAATGTACAACAGTGTATAAATAGATACGGAAGCCGTCCCACTAGGGGCGGTTTTCATTTTCTCCAAGCAGTAGTAAAAATTAGGCTTTACATCATAGATGTTCTAGTGTACTATTCAACTATAACACTAGTACAAAGGAGATGTGAGCATGAACCATCCTAATGATATACAGGCTGAAGACGCAGTACTTTCACTCAGGGGCGTTTCCAAAAAAATAGGCGGCAAAAGAATTGTCGATCAGCTTTCTTTTGATGTCCGTGAAGGAGAGGTTGTAGGACTGCTCGGACCTAACGGTGCGGGGAAGACGACGACCATCCGTATGATCGCAGGACTGATTCAAATGACTGAAGGAGATGTATTCGTCCGGGGCAGCAGCATCCGTCATGAGTGGAAGAAGGCGATCCGCCATGTTGGGGCTATTATCGAGAACCCGGAGTTTTATCCGTACATGACAGGCTACGATAACCTGAAGCAGTACCAGCGGATGAATGACTGGATCAGTAATGATCGCATCAATGAGGTTGTCCGGCTGGTTGGACTTGAAAATGCCATGAAGAAGAAGGTCAAGGCATATTCGCTTGGCATGCGCCAGCGGCTCGGTATTGCGCAGGCACTGCTTCATGAGCCCTCGGTACTCATTCTGGATGAACCGACTAATGGTCTTGATCCGGCAGGCATTCGTGAGATGCGTGATTACCTTAAAACGATTGCCCGCGAGGAAGGCATTTCGATCCTGGTATCGAGCCATCTATTGCTTGAGATGGAACAGCTGTGCAGCCGGGTCGTTGTAATCCAGGATGGAAAACTAGTAACAATCCGTACAATCGGCGAAAACGGTGGATCCGGGCAAGATGAGAAAGATCTTGTTCGCGTCATGTTCCGGGTCGGGCATTTGGAAGAGGCGCAGAAGGTGTTCGGAAATCATGAAAAGGCTGAGATTCTGAAGGTTGAACCTGAGCAGAATGAATTGATATTGTCGCTCCGGTACAAGGATATCCCGGATATGGTCACTGCACTGGGTAGTGCTCAAATTCCGATCTATCAGATCACGGAGCTCAAACAGTCGCTGGAAGATGAATTTTTGAAATGGACAGGGGGAAACCGCATTGCGTAGCTTTAATAATCTGGTGTTAAATGAATGGCTTAAAATGTCCAAAAAACGCAGCTTTTTTATTCCTTATGCGATCATCGCCGCCGTGGCAGCGGTACTCGCTTGGGTATTAAAACGCTGGGCCGGTGATATGGTAGAATCCGCATTCGATTATACGGCCATGATGTCCAGCACAAGCGGCTTCGGACAGTTCACGGCCATGCTTGCTGTTATATTCACTGCCGGCTTGGTATCCGGAGAGCATGGGCATGGAACGATTAAATTTTTGCTTATCCGTGGACAGAGCCGGGGAAAAGTTCTCGCTTCCAAGTATGTTACCGCTTTGCTTTTTGCATTGACGCTCATCGTTTGGATGAACGTGGTCAGCTTTGCTTCTGGTGCCGTCCTGTTCGGGACCGAGCACTCGGCCGGGGCATGGCGTGATATTTTGATCGCAAGCGGAAGCTCGCTGGTTTATAGCATAGTCTTTATGACGCTGGGATTTATGATGGGTGTGCTGACGCGTTCCACGGGAGCAGCAATGGGCGTAGGTATGGCTGCTATCATGCTCAGCGGCATCACGATTCCAAAAAACTTTTATAAATATGTGCTGTTCCCGAATGCGGATTTGTCGATATACAGTCATGGTGGACATCCGCCGATCGAAGGGATGACGCTTCCGTTTTCAATTGTGATTATAGCGGTATATATTGTCTTGTTTCTTGGCGCAAGCTTTGTTACGTTTAAGAAACGTGATATTGCCTAATGCAGCCAGGGAGCCGAAGCTGACGGCGAAAGGAGTCTATTCCCATTGAGCATCGAATTTGACAACAATTTGCCGATCTATCTCCAAATCATGAACCATATCAAAAGGCAGATCGTATCCGGTCTGCTTCAGCCCGGTGATAAAATTCCGTCGGTAAGGGAGCTTGCGGCGGATTTACAGATTAATCCGAACACGATCCAGCGAACGTTTCAGGAGCTCGAACGCGAGGAAGTAGTGGAGACAAAACGCGGGCTGGGAAGATATGTGACAAGCGAGGGATCCAAAATTATGGCGATTAAAAAGGAAATGGCTGGCGATTTGATTCACCAATTCATACATGGTATGCAGGAGTTGGGGTTCAAGAATCAGGATATCGTCACCATCGTAAAGGAAGCAGTGGCGGTCAAAGACAACACGGACCGGAAGGGGGCTTCTCCGGATGGACACATTGCTGAAGGTTAACGGCGTATCCAAAAAGTATGGTTCCAAGATTGCCTTGGATAACGTAAGCTTCGACATCAGACCAGGAAAAATCACCGGTCTGCTTGGCTCCAATGGAAGCGGTAAGAGCACGCTGATGCAAATCATTGCAGGCCTTACCCCTGCTACAGCCGGTGATATCTCTGTCATGGGAAAACCCATCGGCAGAGAAACGAAAAGCCTGATTTCCTATATGCCGGACCGTCCGCTAACAGAGAGCTGGATGAAGGTGAAGGACGCCGTCGCCTTTTATAAGGATTTTTATGCGGATTTTAATGTGGAAAAGGCACGTGAAATGCTCGATTTTATGAATTTGAACGAAAAAAGCAGCGTCAGCGTGCTGTCCAAAGGCATGAATGAACGGCTGCAGTTGACCTTGGCCCTCTCCCGTAACGTCAATCTGTATTTGCTGGATGAGCCGATTGGCGGGGTAGATCCTGTGGCCCGAGGTAAAATTCTGGATGCCATTGTGCGCTTTTACAGTGAAGAAAGCAGCCTCATCATCTGTACCCACCTGGTAAGGGATATGGAAAGGATTTTCGATGAAGTCTTGTTTTTAAACAGTGGAAGCATCGTACTCAACGAAGAAGTGGAGAGCATCCGCCTGAAGCACGGAAGGAGCGTCGACGACATGTTTAAAGAGGTGTTCGGCGAATGATCAAGCTGCTTAAATATGATTTGCGGCGGAATGCGAATCTTTTACTCGGGGTAACGGTGGTCCTGATCATTGGTGAGCTAGTACTCCTATGGTCCCGTGCCGCTCTTGAAATTAAGCTGGTCTTAACTGTGTTCTTTTTTATCGCAGCTGCTGTTATCTTCACGATATCCAGCCTGAAGGTTTTTGATTATAACATCAAATCGGTCAGCCGAAGGCTTTTGCCCGTCCATGCCTTCTCTTATGTTTGGGCGTCTCTGTTGTACGGATTGATCAATACCTTGGTTCTTACCTTGATTGGAATAGGGACCGCGTTCTACTTTTTTGCAAAAATCGATACTTCCCTAATAGGTGACATTTTCCGTATCCCTGTGCCTGTTATGGCCGGAATCGTGGTGGAGTATATTCTGGTGCTTGTATATGGGTATTTCACGATTTATGTGACCATTGCTTTAGCACGCAGCATCACGAGAAAAGGCGTATTCTGGGTTGGTCTGATCATCTTTTTGATCATTACGAACGTCACGGGATGGCTTGAAAACCTGATGTTTAACCGCGACTCTTCGCAAATCTTCAGCTTGGTGACCTTTCATGCGGAGGTGAGTAACGGTGTGTTGTCGCATGACATGGCAAACTCCAGTATGAACTTAAACTCTATAGGAACGCTGATATTCGAAGTCCTGCTCTGCGCAGTGTACCTTCTTGTCATTAAGTGGTGTGTGGAGAAAAGAATTGAAGCCAAGTAAAGCATAACTATTTAAATTTGGATGGCACCACTTGCTTCTCGTCCCTTCGGATGAGGAGCTATTTGTATATTATTATCAAGTTTTAATTCTAAGGCGCGGTATCTCAGTTGGTAGAGCATAGAATGACCTCTGTCAGGGTAGCCCTAAACAATGAGGACTCGAATCACAACACATAATGATCAGCAAATGGTCGTCATTTAAGAAACTTAGGTTATCATTGACAATCATTTTAAACATGATAGCTTGAACATATACCTGCAGTTTAAAGAGAGGGTGATTCAATATAATCATTAAGCAATGCTCTTTCGTTGATGTTCAGCAGCAATGAAAGAATACCTTCATACATTATCCTCGCCTTTCGATTCTTTTTTGGAAAATCACATTCTTTCGTCTACGTATTACATGATCTGTGAGGAGACGAAAGAGATCGGTTACTACGCAATATATCATCACGAGCTACTTACACAGTTTTATATCCATCGATCCTTCCAAATGCACTCGCAGATGCTGTTTAATCAAGTGCTTGAGCAGCATGCCATAAAATCTCTTTTTGTACCTACTTGTGATGAACTTTTCACCAGCTTATCGCTAGACCATGAGTTTATTATCGAGAGACAGGCTTACTTTTTTCAAGACAGTCAAAAAGACCTGAATGGAAGCGATGTGCGGAAAGATGAGGTATTTCGCCCTGCGAATTTGGAGGATCTTCAAACAATCCAGCATATTTGCGGTGATTTTCTGAACAACTACGAAGAGAGTATTACAAGCGGACAGCTTTTTGCTTATTACAGAGGACCTCAGCTATTAGGGATTGGAATCGTCGAGAAATCTAAAATGTTCGAGAACATGGGGAGCATAGGCATGTTCACCAATGGAGCGTTCAGACAGCAAGGCGTTGGAAGGACCATTATTACGCAATTAAGAGAATGGTGTAGCCAGCAAGGGATTAAGCCCATTAGCGGATGCTGGTACTACAATGAAGCTTCCAAGAGAACCTTGGAAAGCGCCGGTATGGTGACCAAGACAAGACTCTTACATATGAAGACAACTTCTTGAAAATTGAAGCTCATACGATGAATCTGAAAGTAAAACTCTTTAGGAGATGAGATCATGACCAAAGAAATTTGGATCAATTTGCCCGTAAAGGATATCCAAAGATCGAAACAGTTTTTTACCGAGATTGGATTTTCACTGAATCCGCACCTAGCAGATAGCGAAGATAAGGCCGGCCTGATCATTGGAGATAAACAGGTTGTAGTGATGCTTTTTCCCGAACCTACTTTTAAAGGTTTTACAGGCAATGAAATCCCAAATCCGGTACATGCAACCCAAGCTTTATTCTCCATTGATGCAGAGAGTAAGGAAGAAGTGGATGAACTGGTTGAGAAGGTCGTGAAGGCAGGTGGGACCATATTCGGACAGCCTGAGGATCGAGGGGGAATGTATGGAGCGGGCTTCGCGGATTTGGATGGTCATCGGTGGAATGTATTGTACATGGATCTGAGTGTGATGCAGCAACCAGAAGAGGCATAAATATGCCCAGGGAATGGCATCCGGAGCCTTTTGCAGACGCTTGCAAACCGTACTTCCAACCGGGTACAATAGGATTAACTTACAGGCGGAATTAACCTTCACATTAATATTTAATGGAAATAATCTCCCAGATAAGCAACGGTTTTTGGAACGTTGATGTGAAACAGGAAGGGGACGGAAAGCTTTGCAAAGCATGCAGGAAATGGGAAAAACACTGCTCAGTATCCGGAGCCATTTTAATGGGTTGACCAAGACCGAGCAAAAGGTCGCACAGTATATTTTGGAGAATGCTCAGGATTTGATCTATGATTCGGTTACGGAGCTTGCGGAGAAGGCAGATGTTGGAGAGACGACCGTGCTGCGTTTTTGCCGGAAAATGAAATTTCAGGGGTTTCAGGACTTTAAGCTCTCACTCGCACAGGATTTGGTGAAACCAACCGATCATATTCATGAGGAAATTGCGGAAGACGATGATCCGCTCACCCTCAGTCATAAAATTATCGGGACGCATCTCCGTACGCTGGAGCAAACGCGTGAACTGGTCAATGAGGATCAGTTAACCCAGGCGATTCATGCGCTGACTGAAGCTTTAAACATCCACTTTTTTGGTGTAGGCTCCTCAGGCTTAACGGCAACACAGGGAGCGCACAGCTTTGCCAGAATCGGCAAGAATAGTATGGCGAATACAGATACCCATTTTCAGGCGATGCAGGCTTCGCTGATGAATAAGGGGGATGTGGCCGTCGGACTGTCAATCTCGGGGAGCACGAAAGATACCATCGATAACCTTAACATTGCCAAAAAAGCGGGTGCCCGCATTATTGCCATTACGAGTAATGCCCGCTCGCCAATTACGAAAGTTGCGGATATCGTCCTTATTATGGTGGGTAGGGAAAATCCGCTGCAGGGCAGCTCACTTGCGGCTAAAATCTCACAGCTCGCAATTATTGATATTCTGAATGTGGCCGTGTCGCTGAAAATGAAGAGTGAGGCCATTAAATACAGAGAGATTACCGCCAAAGCGACCTCGGACAAGCTGTATTAAAAAAGTACGGATTCTACAAAACCAAGTGATGCCATTCGACTCTCATCCGGGAGTCTTTTTTCATGGTTCCAAGGTGAAACAATGGCCGGAAAGATAATGAAAAATGGATACTGATTACATTCCTATTCCCGGAGGTTCGGATGAACAGCTCACGGGTAACTACTATGGGGTGTACGATGATCGCAAGCTTAATGTCACCAACAATATATATAGGGGGTGGTCTTAATGCCGGAAATACCGGATCATCTGGATTATGGATTGTCGGTCTTGTTTATTGGCTTTAATCCAAGCCTGCTGTCTGGGGAGACCGGTCATCATTACGCCAATCCGCGCAACAATTTTTACCGGATTCTGCATCGTGCGGGCCTGACACCGCGGCTTTATGAGGCATCCGAGGATCAGGACCTGCTGAGACTTGGCTACGGTTTTACCAACATCGTCGCCCGCCCAACGCGGGGAATTGACGATATCGACCGCAGCGAGTATGCGGAAGGGAGAGATATTCTGCATGCAAAACTGAAAGAATATCGACCCAAGATCGCTTGCTTTGTCGGAAAAGGCGTATATACCGAATACAGCAAAAAGACTAAGGTGAACTGGGGCTTTCAACCAAGCCCGGTCATCCCTGAGATACACGAGTTCGTTGCCCCTTCCTCCAGCGGCTTGGTGCGGATGCCAATGGAAGAGATCGTGGGCATCTACCGTCAGCTTGCGGGGTATATAGCGCAGAATGAAGAGTAGCTGAAGATGGGAACAAATCGGGTGACAAGAAGTCAGGGAGGCCGGACATAGCGCCCAGCCTCTTTTTGAAGGAGCGAATGTTGGATCATAAACATGACTCCAGCGGAGAGGGCTAACGATTGCAGCAACGTTCAGCCGCAAAGCGCTGCCAGCTGTATAGGTAACTACGCCCGTCAACAGGGCGCCGCACAACACAAAAAAGCTGTCCCGTGAGGGACAGCTTTTTTTCTCTTACCATCAAACTTATCTAAATCCCCAAATCATCGTAAACAACGTACCGAAAACCGTAACGACGCCAACGAATACCGCATAACCGATATTGAGGTACAACTGCTTCTTGGAAGAAGTCTCACCGATGTGCATGAACAGCACCAGCTGCAGAGATGCCTGAATCAATGCACAAATCACCAGAATAACGATGCCTGCGGTGAACGTCAGATCCCAGTAGATAACGCCCAGTGCCACAAGTGAAAGGACTAGCGAGAAGATATATCCCATCACGTGACGTATCGGGAATAATCGTGCCATATTACATCAATCCTTTCAGGTAGACAAAGCTGAAGATGAAGATCCAGACCACGTCGAGAAAGTGCCAGTACAGGGAGAAGATAAACGACTTGTTGGTCGTCTCATCCGTAAAGCCCTGGCGTTTGATCTGAATCAGGATGCCTGCACCCCACAGGAAGCCCATGGTCACGTGAAGACCGTGAGTACCCAGGAGGACGAACAAGCTGGACAAGAAGGCACTGGTTTGCAGCGTCGCACCTTCATGCACATAATTTACGAACTCGGTAATCTCAATGCCGAGGAAGCCAAGGCCCATCAGCAGAGTGATACCGAAGAAGATCATCATCGGCTTCTTGAGCCCGAGGCGCATGGCATGAATGCCAAGGCCGCAGGTGAAGCTGCTGGTCAAGAGAAGAACTGTTTCCCAGATGACACCGTTGATCTCGAAAAGATCTTTGCCGGTCGGGCCGCTGCCCGTACGGTTCCAGAGAACCAAATATACGGCGAACAGCGTCGAGAAAAGGACAATTTCAGCGCCGAGGAAAAGCCAGAAACCGAAGATCTTATTGCTATTCTCTTCCGTTCTGTACTCCAGCGGCAGTGCATCATTTATTTTCATACGGAATCACCCCGCAATTTCTGTTCGGTAGCGGCAATTTCCTTCGCCGAGATGTGATAGCCGTGATCGCGTTCGAAGGAACGTACCGCCAGCATGATTACCACGCCTATGCCTGCAATGAGGGCAGGAATGAACCAGCTGAAGACCAGGAAGAAGCCGGCGAAGAACATAATTACACCAAGAATGAATGGCTGCCCGCTGTTGCTAGGCATATGAATCTCTTCATAAGGGCCCTCTTTAAACAGAGGAACATTATGTTTTTTAGCATGCCAGAAGGCATCCTGGGATTCAACATGTGGTACTTTAGCAAAGTTGTAAACAGGAACCGGACTCGGTATGCTCCACTCCAGCGTACGTGCATCCCATGGATCTCCGTGCTCATCGCGTGGGCTGTGACGGAAGCTGTAGTAGAAGTTGTAGCACAGAACGACAAAGCCAATAGCCAGAACAAATGCACCAATGGTTGCAATCATGTTAAGCGGACCAAAGCCTGTGTCTGCCGAATAGGTATACATCCGGCGCGTCATTCCTTGTAGTCCAAGGAAGAACAGCGGCATAAAGGCAACGTTAAAGCCTACGACAATCAGCCAGAAGGCTGTTTTGGCACGGCGTTCGTTCAGACGGAAACCAAAAATCTTAGGGAACCAGTAATGAAGACCGGCGAGTACCCCGAACACGGTACCTGGAATAAGTACGTAGTGGAAGTGGGCAACCAGGAACATCGTATTATGGTACTGGTAATCGGCACTTGCCATTGCGAGCATAACGCCCGTAACGCCGCCGAAGGTAAAGATCGGAATAAAGGCCATCGCGTACAGCATTGGAGAGGTGAATGTAATTTTACCTTTCCTTAGCGTAAACAGCCAGTTGAATATTTTAACCCCGGTCGGAACGGCAATCAGCATCGTCGTGATGGAGAAGAACCCGTTGACCATGGCTCCGGCGCCCATCGTATAGAAATGGTGAGCCCATACGAGGAAGGACAGGAGCGAAATGATGACCATACTGAACACCATCGATTTATACCCGTACAAATTCTTTTTCGAGAAGGTAGAGATAATATCACTGAATATACCGAAGGCCGGCAAAATAACAATGTATACCTCAGGATGGCCCCAAACCCAGAATAGGTTGGCCCATAGCATATCCATACCGCCGTTAGCCATGGTGAAGAACTGGCTGCCGAAGACGCGGTCGAACATCATCAAAGCGAGGGCTACGGTCAGAACCGGGAATGCGAACAAAATGATAACGTTCGTAATCAGAACCGACCATGTGAACATTGGCATACGCATCAGCTTCATGCCAGGTGCACGCATTTTCAGGATCGTCACGATGAAGTTAACGCCTGTCATCAATGTACCGATACCGGAAATCTGCAGCGCGAGCGAGTAGAAGTTGTTACCTACCGTCGGGCTGAATTCAAGACTTGCAAGCGGGAAGTACGCTGACCAACCGGCATCCGGTGATCCCCCGATGACAAACGAAATGTTGAACAGCATAGCTCCTGCGAAGAAGAGCCAGAAGCTGACAGCATTCAGTCTTGGAAAAGCAACGTCACGCGCGCCGATTTGCAGCGGCACGACAACGTTCATAAGTCCAATAACGAACGGCATCGCCATGAACAGGATCATAATAACCCCGTGCGTTGTGAAAATTTCGTTATAATGCTGGGAGTCCAAAAATCCGGATTCCGGTACCGCAAGCTGCGTACGCATCAACAGTGCGTCAACGCCGCCGCGGAACAGCATGATGAGAGCTGATAAAATATACATGACGCCAATACGTTTATGGTCAACGGTGGTCAGCCATTCACGCCATAAATATCCCCATTTCTTAAAATAGGTCAATCCGACGAGGATGGCGATGGATACGAGCACAATACTAACCATGGCTCCGTAAATCATCGGCTCACCGGTTACAAAAAATTCGTCCCATTTCATGCAATTGAGTCTCCTTTCTCCATGATCTTAATGTCCACTTTCCATGGACGAACTGTCATTCATGTCTTTCATATCCATATCGCTCATATTACTATGATCCATATTGCTCATATCGCTATGATCCATAGGCTTGCTGGAGTCTGTGCTTTCAGACTTGCTGTCTCCGCTATGCCCGTGTTCGGACATATCCATCGGAGCAGGCGCGAAGCCAAGGTGCGTGGAAGTAAACGATTTGCGGCCGACAATCTCGGTCTTAAGCAGCTTGTTAAATTCCTGCTCGGTGAGCTTTGGTGCAGTATCCTTAACGTCTTTAACCCATTTGCTGTATTCGGCAGGTGTTTGAGCAAGCACCTCGAATTCCATTTGAGCAAAGCCTTTACCGGAGAAGTTCGAGTTTTTACCCATGAATGAACCTTCATGTTCGGCAACGAGATTCAGCTTGGTCACCATATCGCTCATGGCGTATTTCTGACCACCGAGCTGCGGAACCCAGAAGCTTGTAATCGGACCGTAAGAGTAAAGACGGAACTCAACCGGACGGTTCGTTGGAATATTAACGTAGTTCACCGTTTCAATATTCTCTTCGGGATAGCTGAAGTGCCATTTCCAGTTCGAAGAAGCAGCATAAATGACAAGCGGCTTTTGAGTTTCGTAGCCGGCTGGCACCTTTTCAACAGCATTGGTCGTGCGCACTGTTACAACGGAGAGAATAGCTACGATAATGATCGGGATCACCGTCCAAATCAATTCCAGCCATTTGTTTCCCTCCATGTGGGGTGGTTCATAATCATCGCTTGTTTTGCTGGAACGATATTTGGTCAGCATAAAAACGAATAAGATGTAGACAACAAGTAAAACAAAAGCCATCATCAGGATCGAGAAAATAATGGTATCGGACTGCGTTTTGGCAACCGGACCTTTTGGATTCAGTACTACCATGGAGTTACATCCACTGAGCAGCATGATGATGGAAATAAGTATGGTAGTTAATAGCCATCTTTTTTTGTTTTTCACGGGAAACTCCTTTCTAGCATGTCGTTATTGCTGAGTTGGATTATTCGCGAATCCTCATAGCCCTAGCATAGTAACCTGCGAAATCGAAAACAAATACAAGAACATACATAATTACCATAAATATACATATATTCTGTGACAAACTTCACATTCTTCTGAAAAAAGCTTCAAATATCATGATTAACAGCGGAAAAGCGGCAAATTCAGCGATTTTCATTTTTGTTCATAATTGGACATGACCGGAACGGTTGTGCCAGTTCTGTCACAATTGGAAGGGCTTTTAAATCGATGAAACAAGCCTGTGTCAAAAATGCAATTTCACTGAAAGCCGCTAGGACAAAGAAAAAATGTGCTAAAATAGACAAAGATCAAATACTGTAACAAAAATCACAATCACGAAGAGGGAACGGAATGAGAGAAATTCAAGATAAGCCCAAAGGGATTTTTTTTGATGTGGATGATACGTTATACGATCATTTGGAGCCGCTGAGACAGGCGCTGAGAAAAGTATTGTCCACCGGAGAGGACTTTCCGTATGAGGCGGTTTACCATAGATTCAGATTTTACAGCGATGCATTATCAGCCCGCCATGGCGGTGTAAATGCTGCGGGGGCAGACCAGGATCTGCAGGAAATGAGAGTAAAGCGCGTCATGCTCGCCCTTGCGGAATTTGGAGTACAAGTGACAGAAAAGGAAGCCGCACGGATTCAGGAGATATACTTGGAGGGGCAGTTTCGAATCAATCCATTCCCTGGCGCAGTTGAACTCATCCGTACACTACAGACAGCCGGTCATGTGGTCGGATTGATTACGAACGGACCCGCAAAGCATCAGATGGCTAAAATCAAAGCGCTGGCAATGGATAGAATTATAAACCCGGGGAGTATCTTCATCTCTGGAGCCGTTGGTTATGACAAACCGGATCCGCGCCTATTCATGCATGTGAATGAAATAACGGGAACAGAAGCCTCACGCAGCTTTTATATCGGAGATTCCTGGCGAAATGATGTCGTGGGTGCGCTTGAAGCCGGCTGGACAGCCATATGGTTCAACCATCGCCAAGTGAAGCCTGAATCGGATCATCAGCCCCATTATCTTGCGGTCAGTTACCGGGAGCTTGCCAATGTACTTCTTCCATAAAGGAAGAGGGAGGAAAATAAAAAGCAGATGCTTTCCCTAGGGGAGAGGCATCTGCTTTTTACTTGGTTCAAGAAGTGAAACATTTTAAGGATCTATGGCCGTTTCGTCAGGCACAGGAGCAGGTGGTGTACTGTCCTTACGTTTGTACAGCAGCCGGGAAACGAACATGCCCAAAGCGCCCAGGCCGATAAACAGGATCGCCCGGACGGCTACCGATACATCCGGCAGATCCACGATAATGACCTTTACCAGTGTAAGGAAGAGCAGTCCAATCCCTGCGATCCGGACCATCTGTCTTTGGAAAATCATGCCGCAGACGATAACTGCAATCGCGTATAGTGCCCATACCGCCGAAAGAACGAGATGACGGAAATCATATGTGAGATCAGCCGTCAACACATTGGTGATCTGTGTGATAAAGATGATGGCTAATAAGGCATCCGCCCACATCAGAATATCCGGCAATCGGCCGAAGATTATAGGTTCGGACATGTGGCGGATAACGTAAGAAAGAACCGCGATGCTGATCAGCAAAATGAGCCAGGAAAGGCTTGGGGCTGAGAAAAGATCATGTATGATCAGGAAAAGCGTCCCGGATACACCGTACAGAAAGACCGCGGCGGCTGTAATTTGCTGCATGTAGTTTTTCAGCTTAAAGCCAAGAATTAATCCAGCAGTGCCTATTACGATGGCGGCTGCAGGAGAGTAGCTTTGGTTCAGTATATCGAGTGCCCAGAGGAACCAGGCAGCCGTCGCAATGGATATATACACGGGAGGGCGTTCTCCCTTCACGTACTTCCCTAAAGCAGCAAGGCTGTAGATCAGAGCCCAGCCAATCAGCATCAGCGGCCGCCAGTGGATGGAATCCCCTGTAAATGGATACAGTGCATAGATCCACAGTGCCATGAGCCCGTATACTGGAAACAACGACAGGGTTTCATCGAGCTTACGGCGGACTGGGCCGAAGTAGGCATAAGCCAGCAGAACCGCATGCTGAATAAATACAGCTGCAATAAAAATATGGCGGCTTTCACCGAAGTCACCTGCAGCATAACCGATCAGAAGCGGAAGATGAAGCACCCCGACAGCGACGTAATAGGCTGCACGATAATCAAATTTCAGGGCAACGGCGATCATCGCAAGTGAGAAGATGGCTTCATAGCCCGTGAACACCCAGGCATTCGGATGGGTCGAATGGACGAGGAAGGGAATCAGATACCCGGCTACGGTTGCAATGATCATCAGTGTCTGGGAACGGCGCCGCTGCGCTGTAAACACACAAAGTGCGATGGAAAGGATATATAACACAAACGCCAGAGCTGAAGGAATCAGGCTGTACAGCTCATGTGCAGCGAACACGGATAAAATCAGCACACCGATGGCGCCGCCCAGCAGCACTTGTCCCAGCGCCTCACGTTGGTTCCGGATCTGTCTCTCACCGAGCCAGTACATGCTAGCTGCGACAACAACGCCGAGAAGGCAGCGTACAGGTTCGGTCAAATAACCCGCGCTGACAGCGGCTGTAAAACCCCACAGCACACCGAGCAGCAGAACAACAATAAAGACGCGCGGAAGCCACACTCGGGCGATAAGATGCTCCCAGTCCTTTGGTGGTTTAGGCTCTTGCGGAATATTCGGCCGCTGCTGATTGTAAGCATACGGATTCATTCCCTGCGGATTGGGCTGTCCCGTCCCTTGATTTGGGTAGTACCCTTGGGGCGGCGATCCCTGATAAGACGGACTCTGGCTAGGGTAACCTGATATTCCCTGCTGCGGGTTATGCTGCATGCCGGCCTGCCCGTATGCAGCATAACCTTGCTGTCCTCCGGCGTACGGTGGAGGACTGGTATTACTCGGCGTTGTCTGAGCCTCAGGGTTCCGGTCCGTCCCTCGCCTTTCTTGGCGCAGCTCGGCTAACTCCTGCTGCATTTCCTTCATGTTAGCCTCAAGCTGTGCAATTCTCTTTTCCAATAAATCCAATGGATATTCACCCCTGGCATTCCAGATTTATGTACTTTTGACTGCTGTACATAATATACCATAGGAGGCCCTATAATGAATCTTTTGGAGATTTAAAACATTTTGGCGAGCGATATCAATCCTGTGATCGTAACGACATTAAACAGGGTGGAGAGCAGCACCGTTTGCGCGGCAAAGTCAGGCTCGTTAGCATATTCCTCGGCAAGAATGGATGTATTGACGCCGGTCGGCATGCCGGATGCAATCAGCAGCGCCTGAGCAGGAATTCCCTTCAGGCCCAGAGCAAATACAAGGGCGCAGCCGATGGCGGGTCCTATAATGAGCCGGAGGAACAGGCTGATATAAATATCGAGCCGATAAAGACGGAGAGGATACTTGACGATCTGGGCCCCGAGTGTGAGCAAAGCTATGGCGACCATAGACTGCTGGGCATATGTTAAGGGCTGAGAAACAAAAATGGGGAGGGGAGCATGCAGCGCGTGCAGCAGCAGTCCCAGTACCAAGGCATAGGGAACAGGCATTTTTAGAAAACCGATGATCATACTCCGGTAATTCCCCTTCATCTTGACCCCCTGAATGGCGATGACGCCGTAGGTGAAGGTCAGCAGACTCTGCAGAGACATGATCAGCGCCTGCATGGATGCAGCCAGCGGATCTCCTTTAAATACAAGGGCGTTGATTGGCATGCCGTAATTTCCGGAGTTGTCGAGCATAATACTGTTGTTAAAAGCGGCTTTCATACTGCTTTGGAATTTCATGGTGCGGGCCACGATCGAGCCTATCAGGTACAAAATCAGTACGTATAGCGCATAAAATACAATGACGGTGCCAAGAAGACCGCCGGACATATCCGAATGATACATACTCATAAAAACAGCTGCGGGAGTAATGCAGTAAAAATTGATTTTGGCCAGCGTATATAAGTCCAGACGAAAAATGCGCTGCATGAGGGAACCGAATCCGATCAGCACAAAAACAGGCAATACAACTTCAAGTAAAATCGTAGTAATCATAAGCTCAGCTTCCTTTAATGGTCATGATGTCTTTGGAACTTATTTATTATAGCATCACTTGGAAGCGAGCAGGGGTGCAATTCCTCACGCTTTTTTAATGGAATTATCTTCATTTTTTAGGAAAGAAGTCCGAAATATATAACATAGGAAAATCGGCTCAACTCGGTATCAGGTCCTATAAGTATCAGGACTACGGGCCTATGTCTGGCGTTCATTTAAAATGTTTTACACTGTGATTCGGATCCGAATAAATAGAGAATTAAAGCGATTCAACTGGAGGGGATTGTATGTTATTCAATACTGAGTATCTTCAGGGCCGTGACGAGGGCAGTCATCACAGACCAGATGTCTACGAGCTCTATTCAAAAGCCCGCAACTGGAATGATTTGTCCCAAAGCCATATGAATCTAGCCCATCTTCTGATGGAAGAGGGGCTTTGCAGGGCATCCCTGATCGTTGGGCATATGGCCGTCAAGGCCAAACTAAAACAGGTCTACCTGCAGTCGGAGGGCATGCTTCCTCTGGAAGATATCTGCTACGATGAACTGATCAACAGGATTCGTGACTTTGCGGAAATTGATCTGGAAACAGAGCTGTTTCTGAATACACTCCAATATATTGCCGAGACTGAAAATGCCACCTTTTTACCGCGGATTGATGACGGACATTTGGAGAAAATGCTGGAGCGAATCGAAGGCATATTATCATGCCTTGACGTGCATTCGGTCAGCGATGCTGTGAAAATCCGGATCGAGAACTAGATTCTTGGTTAGATCCGCTGCAGGTCCCCGGCCTTCTTCTCATCTAAAACCTGCTCCACTTTGGAAATATGAAGCTCCATCCGGGCTGTTGCTTCCCTGGAGTCCTGCTGCGCAATGGCTTCATAAATCCGCATATGCTCCTGAAGCAGGCGTTCCGCAGAGGAACGTTCAGCGTAAAACCACAGCGCGCGCATATCCTTCATGCTCTCATGGAGCTTGAGGGATAAGGATTCCATCAGGTCAAGAAGCAGCGGATTATGGGTTGCGGCCGCAATCTGCTGATGGAACTTGACGTCGGCCTGCTCAATGAAATGCTCATCATCCGACTGTTCCATATCTTCCAGCAGTTTCTTGAAGACGCTAAGATCATCGTCTGTACGATGCTGCGCGGCAAGTGATGCACAGCCTGATTCAAGCACGCGCCGAACCTCCAAAATATGGCGCAGCGACGCGGCCCGTCCCTCCCATAGGTCGGCATAATGCTGCATGGGATGTATGGGAGTCGTATCAACGGGAGGCGCTTTGACAAAAGTGCCCCCGCCTTGCTTAATATTCAGCATCCCCATCGCTTTCAGCGCACTGAGAGCTTCCCGAATGGTCGATCTGCCTACGTTGTATTGTGCAGCCAGGTCGACTACAGAAGAAAGACGGTCCCCGGGCAAAAGCTGCCCATCATCCATCTGCTTTTTTAAATCATTCATTACCCACTCGTACTGCTTAAGCGGCCTTTGCTGACTGGTCAAACGACTCAACGCCCTTCCTTAAATACCTTCATTTACCTTATTTTACCGCAATTGCGGATAAGTTAAAATTTTAATTTTTCGATTAAGTTCTATTTTCGATTCATATATTCTAGTGTATACTTGTTCACAAGAAAAGTCATCAGATGACCTGACTAATTTAATCTAATGCGATCAAAGGAGTGCTTTCCTTGCTGCAAGAAGAAGTAAGACGCGAACTCATCTCCATATTGGGCAGCGAACATTACAAAGACGATCCGCAGTCCCTTGTAACTCACTCTTATGACGGAACTCCGATGCTCCAATCTCTGCCGGATGCAGTCGTGTATCCGTCGAGCACGGAGCAGGTGTCACAAATTATGAAGGTGCTGAGCCGCTTCAAAATCCCTGTCGTAGGCAGAGGCTCAGGAACCAATCTATGCGGAGGCACCGTGCCGGTTCATGGCGGTGTGGTTATGGTTATGCACCGGATGAATCAAATTCTTGAAATTGATCTTGAGAATCTGACAGCCACTGTTCAGACGGGGCTAAACACCAAGCAGTTCAGTACCCATGTCGAGAGTCTGGGCCTGTTCTACCCACCCGATCCCAGCAGTATGTCCATTTCCACCATTGGGGGAAATATTGCGGAATGCTCAGGTGGACTGCGCGGTCTGAAATACGGGACAACCAAAGATTATGTGATCGGCCTGGAAGCCGTTCTGGCGAACGGAGACATTATCCGGACCGGCGGCAAATTGATGAAAGACGTGGCAGGCTACGACCTGACAAAGCTGCTGGTTGGTTCTGAGGGTACGCTTGCAATTATCACCGAGGCAATTCTGAAGCTGATTCCGCCTCCAAGATATAAAAAGACAATGCTGGCGATGTACAAGGATTTGTACGGAGCGGCACGGACGGTATCCAAAATCATCGAAAACCGGATTATTCCGGCTACCCTAGAGATCCTGGACAACGCAACCATTCGAGTGGTGGATGACTTCGCCAAACTAGGTCTGCCCCTGGATATGGAGGCTATCCTCATTATTGAGCAGGATGGTGATGAAGAAGCCGTGGAACGTGACATTGCGATCATTACGGAAGTGTGTAAAAGCGAGAATGCCGACCAGGTCAGCATTGCAGCAAGTCTGGAAGAGGCGGAAAAGCTGCTGACCGCTCGCCGCAGTGCATTCACGGCTTTGGCCAGACTGCGTCCGACCACTATTTTGGAGGATGCGACTGTGCCGCGCTCGAAGATCGCTGAGATGGTAGTCGAGATCAACCGGATCGCGCTGAAGCATCAGGTGCAGATCAGTACGTTTGGCCATGCGGGCGACGGAAACCTGCATCCGACGGCGACGACCGATGCGCGTAATAAAGAAGAGATTGAGCGGGTAGAGGAAGCGTTTGAGGAAATTTTTGAAGCGGCCATCCGTTTGGGAGGAACCATTACCGGAGAGCATGGCGTCGGCATGGTGAAATCGCCATATTTGGAATGGAAGGTTGGTCCGGCGGGAATGGATGTCATGAAAGCGATCAAGAGTTCCTTCGATCCACATAATTTGCTTAATCCCGGCAAGGTATTTGCGAAGGAAACACGGAAACGGGTGGTGATCCAGCGTGGCTAATGGGCAAGCACAACCTATGAATGCACTTACCGAAAAGCTCCGTTTACGCCTCGATGAGGATCAGTTGACGAACTGCATGCGCTGCGGCTTTTGCCTTCCAGCATGCCCGACATTTGCGGAAACTGGCCTTGAGGCCGAGTCTCCACGGGGACGGATTGCCCTCATGAAGGCTGTCACTGACGGCATTATGGTGCCGGACCAGGCTTTTGAAGACCAAATGAATCACTGTTTGGGCTGCCGTGCATGCGAACCGGCTTGTCCGGCAGGAGTCCAGTATGGCCAACTCATTGAACAGGCACGGGATGCCATTGAGGATCACAAAGAACATAAAACATGGGTAAAAGTTACTCGCAAGGCCGCATTTAAGACCGTATTTCCTCATCAGGAGCGGATGAAATGGGTCGGCCGCGGATTGCAATTTTACCAAAAATCCGGACTTCGTACTGTAGCGCATGCTTCGGGTGCGATGAAGCTATTCCCTAAGCATATGCGTGACATGGAGAAAATTCTGCCCGATGCTTCCGGCAAAGGCGTCGTGGAGAAGATCGGCGAGCGCCATCCAGCTAAGGGAGAGAAGGTTGCGACGGTTGCATTGTTCAGAGGCTGTATTATGGACGTTCTGTTTACAGAAACCAATATTCATACGGTTGACCTGCTTACGGCCGCCGGCTTTGAAGTGGTCATTCCGCGTGAACAGAACTGCTGCGGAGCGCTGCATGCGCACAGCGGGGAAGCAGAAGGAGCAAGAGATCTCGCAAGACGTAATATCAAGGCGTTTAAGGCGGCTGGGGTGGATTATATCGTTTCCAATGCTGGTGGCTGCGGGGCAATTCTGACCGAATACGATCATCTTCTGCATGAGGATCCGCAGTGGCGTGAAGATGCTGTCTGGTTTGCCGAACGAGTGGTTGATATTAGTGATCTGCTAGTCCGTGCCGGAAGAAGTCTTGATTTCAGTCAGGACAAGACGCAAGGTGTCGCAGAGCCTGTCCGGATTACCTATCAGGACTCATGTCATCTCCGTAATGTCATGAAATCAGCGGATGCGCCCCGTAAATTGATGCGCCAAGTAGAGGGTGCTCAGTTCATAGAGATGAAAAACGCTGACCGCTGCTGCGGCTCAGCAGGGATTTACAATGTCACGCAGCCGGTAATGGCCGGACAGATCCTCGACCACAAGATGGAGCATGTCGAGGCAACCGGAGCCAGCTATCTGCTGACCAGCAATCCCGGATGCCTGCTGCAAATGAAGCATGGCATCGATGAGCAGGGGCTGAGCGGCCAGATGAAGGCCGTGCATATCGTCGATTTCCTGCATGAGCGTATGAAGAAATAAGCTTGACCTAAGGTATAAGATATATACAAGAATAAGATGCCAACCCCTAAGTTAATTTGCACTTAAAGGTTGGCATCTTATTTTTAAAGCAGTTATAGAAATGTGAATGACCTCGAAGTAGCGGAGAGGACGAAACGATTCCGGAAAAGCGATAGCGGTCGCCTTTGCCCCCAAATATTCACCTTGAAAAAGATTAATAACATATATTTGGGGGCAACAGCGATTGGAGGAACGTTTCGTTCACGCAGCGTTGCCCACAGGAAAATCATTTTTCCATTATTTATCCAGCTTAAACCGGTCAATCATGGTCTGCATATCCACAGCCATCCGGGCGAGCCCGGCAGCCGACGAGGTGATTTCCTCCATGGATGCAAGCTGTTCCTGGCTGGCCGCATTTACCCGTTCAAATGATTCGACCGTCTGACGGGAAATGCCTGCAACCTCGTGAACCGCAGCTGATATTTCTTCGCTGCTGGCTGACATCTGCTCGGTTACTGCGGAAATGTCTTGAACCTGGTCGGAGATTTGCTTGGCAGACTGCTCGATGTTCACGAAGGCCTCCAGTGCCTCAGCCGTGACATTCAGTCCTTGGTTTACATCTGTTTGAACCTTGTTCTTCATGACATCATATACACCGGAGATCAGCTCTGTCATTTTAACGATCGTCTGCTGGATTTCATCGGCTGTGATGTTGGACTGGTCAGCAAGCTTGCGGACCTCATCCGCTACAACAGCAAAGCCTCGTCCGTGTTCGCCAGCACGCGCCGCCTCAATTGCGGCGTTCAGCGACAGCAGATTCGTTTGTTTGGATATTTCCGAAATGGCTGTGCTCATGGCTGCGATATTGGCGCTGTGGTTGTGGAGCTGCTCCATCAGCTCTGCGGATTCAACCGTAGAAAGCCGGATGTTGTCCATTTGCTCGCTGACCTGACGGATCTTCTGGCTGCCTGCGTGCACATCCTCTTCCGTACGGCTCGATGAATCTACGATCATGCCTGCGGATTCGGCTATTTTCTGGATGCCTCGTGTCATTTCTTCAATGGTGCGTGCCGTTTCCTCTGTGGCGAGTGACTGCATTGTAGCGCCCTCGGATGAATCCGAAACCAGACCGGAGACAAGCTCCACTGACTTGGCATTCATCTCGGTGCTGGCCGTCAGCTCCTCGCTGGAAGCAGCAAGCTGACTGGAGGTGTCACCCATGTCAACGACCATACGGCGCAGTGAGGCAACCATGCCGTTATAATTGCTTGCCAGCGTACCGATTTCATCCTTGCGTTTGGTGACTACCTCTTCGTTCAGATGTCCTTCACTTACACGTATGGCGGAACGGTTGAGCTGCTCGATCGGCTTTGTCATTCCTCTGATGATGAAGAATAGAAGCACCAGAACGATGGCAACAGCTATCACAAGCACGCCAACGGCGGTGTAAAAAATCGGACGCGTTGCATCACTATACTCGCTGTCAGGAAGAATACCTACAATTTTGAAAGCGGAGATGCTGTTCGTGGCGTAATAACCGCGCTGGAGCACATGGGTGTCAGGATTGGTGTACTGAATAAAACCTTCCTTCTGGCGGTGCATAATCTCCAGCTGTTTTCCGGTAGCCTTTTCCCCTGTTTTAATGGTCGGATGGGACATCATTTTGTCGTTCCGGTCCATGAGATAAATGTAGCCTTTATTGCCAAGGCGGATATTTTTGACGGTTTGGTCCATTCCAGAGATGCTGAGACTGATATTAATGACGCCTTCCCCATCAGGTAGGGTCTTGGAAATGGTCATGACATAGTTTTTGGTAGAAAAGGATACAGAAGGATCGGCGACCATAGCTTGTGTGGGATACTTTTTGGCGAGCGTATACCAGGCGCGGGTACGAGGATCAAAATCCTCCTTACCTGGATCCGGTGATTTCATCCAGGCTCCACGATCATTGCCGAGCGATACCAATTCGACTTCCGGATGCTGTGCCTTGTAATCGTTGATCAGCTTGCGGGCTTTTATGGAGTGTTGATCGATCTCTTGCGACGTGATCTGATTCGCGAGCTGGTTAATGTTCGATACCTGCATTTGGACCGTCGTTTCCAGAAGCTTATCGAGCAGCGTCACACTGGATTGAGTCATATCCTCCATTTTAGTTTGCAGCTGCTCCTTTGCGCTGTTTACAGAAAAGAGCGCCAGAAAAATATTTGGAATAATGACCATGAGACAGATGATGAGCATAAGCCTGCTGCGCAGTCTTTTAATCCTGAATAGATTAAAGATTCCCTTCCATTGTGCTTTCAAAACAATTCCCCCAGATGTATATATGATACGGATCCTCTTTTTTTTTGTTTATAATGAGGAATCCCCCTTCTATATTTCGACAAAATGAGTCAAATTTTTCATAGACGATTGCCAAATATATAAAATAAAAAAAGAGTCCGTAGATTCGGACTCTTGGGATGCTGCAAATATAGAAGAATCAGCCGCGTAGCAGGGACTCGGCCCCGTCTACATAAATTTCCGTTCCCGTGACATGAGATGATTCATCGGATGCAAGAAAGAGGACGAGATTGGCGACCTGTTCAGGCTCACCCGGCTTTTGCTCCAGCGGGTGGTTTCCTTCCGGAAACTCCACAGGAATCTTCACCTTCTCCAAGTCATCCGACGGGTAGGTGTTCTCACCGATATTCGTATCGATCGCCCCGGGACAGACCGCATTGACCCGGATTTTATAGCGCGCGAGCTCCAGGGCCGCCATTTTCATAAAGGCGACTTGTCCGGCTTTTGTGGATGAATAGGCCGAGAAGCCAATACCGGAGAAGACGCGGTTGCCGTTAATTGAACTGGTAATAATCACGCTTCCCCCGTTATCCTTCAGGAGTGGAATGGCATATTTCACAGTTGCGAAAGTACCTCGCAAATTCGTATTGATGGTTTGATCCCATTCATCGATCTCCATGGTTTCTATAGGCGCGGTAGTGCCATTAATACCGGCGTTGGCGAATACGATATCGATCTGCGAATCCTTTTCGGCAATTTGCGCATATGCCTGTTTGACATTCTCGGGCTTCGAGATGTCGCATTCAATGACGAACGCTTTTCCTCCTGCCTCTTCAATCCGGCGTTTGGTTTTCTCCGCATGCTCCGGCGTACGATCCAGCATATACACTTTGGCTCCTTGCTGCCCGAAACGGATGGCTGCTGCCTCTCCGATGCCCGAACCGCCTCCTGTAACTACCGCTGTTTTTCCTGCAAGACGTTGCTCTGCCATGGTAAAAAACCTCCTTTATTGTCTTGGACATGTCAGTAGTTAAGTACCCTTATGGCATGAACTGAATCAATAAATGAAGGGAAGAATGGCAGGGAAAAATGAGAAGGCTCAACTCATTCAGGCATTCTTTTGCTCAATCCGCCATTCAGTCAACGCAGCATCCAGCCGCTTCATTGCTTCGACGACAGTGGCCATAGGGCAGGCGATGTTCATACGCATGAATCCGGCTCCACCTTGTCCAAATGCAGATCCTTTATTTAAGGCAAGCTTGGCTTTGGTCAACAGAAAGGCTTCCATTTCATTCGGGGTCATACCAAGACTGCTGAAATCAAGCCATAGCAAATAAGTCGCTTCCGGCTTTTGGACCTTGATTTCAGGTATATGTTTGCCCATATATTCAACGACATAATCAATGTTTTTCTGCAGATAGGTAAGCACTTCATCCAGCCACTCACCGCCATCGGTATAAGCTGCTTCGGCGGCCGTGCTCCCGATCGTGCTGATGGATCCCACGTGATAGAGCTGGAGCGCCTTCATAAAAGTACTGCGGATATCCGGATCCGGAATGATGATATTGGATGTGTTGAGTCCGGCAATGTTAAAGGTTTTGCTAGGCGCAGTGCAGATAATGGAACGATTCTTTGCCTCATCAGACAACTTGGCGAGCGGGATGTGCGCATTTTTTTCATAAATCAGATCGGCATGAATTTCATCGGATATGATCAGGACATCATGCCGTGTGCAGAGCTGGACCAAGGTTTCAAGTTCCTCGGATGACCATATCCGTCCGACCGGATTATGAGGGCTGCACAGAATCAGCATTTTCACCTGCTGGGTGCTCAGGATTTCCTCCAATGCTTCAAGATCCATGGAATAATATCCGTTCTCAGGCTTCAGCGGATTTAGGACAAGCTCGCGGCCATGATCCTTGACGACGCTATGAAATGGAGGATATACCGGCGGCTGAATGACTACCTTGTCGCCCGGTTCGGTAAAGGCTTGTATGGCGAAGCTAAGCGCGGGAACGACGCCCGGGCAAAATACGAGCCATTCCGGATCAATTTCCCAGTCATGGCGTTGTTTCATCCAGTTTACGATAGATTGCTTGTATTCGTCCGTCTGCATGGTATAGCCGAATACGCCATGTTCAACACGTTTCTGCATGGCTGCAATCACAGATGGCGGAGACTCGAAATCCATGTCGGCCACCCACATTGGAAGTGCATCAGCTGTGCCAAAAATATTTTTCATCCCGTCCCATTTATCAGAGCCGGTGAGATTTCTCGTAATGATTTTGTCAAAATTCAAAGTAGTTACCCTCCTTGAGGTGAGATGGTATTATTTCTTTTATGAATATATCACATCGGAGGGAAACTTGGAGAAAGAGCTGACTCAAAGTAAAATAGAATAAAATACATTCGCGCGAGTAACGTGAAAGGAGGAAGAGCTTGTGCAGCTGATCGCCATGCTGACCATGCTGGTAGACCATTTGGGTATCGTGTGCTTTGAAAATCAGCTCTGGCTCCGGATCATTGGCAGGATCGCATTTCCGATTTATGCATATGCCCTGGTTCAGGGTCATGTACATACACGGTCAAGACCGAAATATCTGGCAAGACTGTTTGTCCTTGCACTTTTGTCGCAGATTCCGTATCAACTGGCAATAAACCCGGAAGGTTTGAATGTGATTGCCACGCTGTTTATGGCAGCCGCCATTATGCAGATCATGGACCTTACGCCTTCTTTATGGGCAAAGGGAAGCATTGTTCTGGTAACATGCGCAGTTATGGAGCTCTTTCCTTTTGATTACGATGCCTATGGAGTGCTGCTGGTACTCATGTTCCGCTGCTTTGCGAACGAACGGCTGATCTTCGTCCATTTACTGCTTAATCTGTTATATGTCCTGGTCTATGGGCCGGGCGGTCTGATGCAGCTGCTGAGCATTGTTCCGACGCTGCTGATTGTGTATGGACCGGCAGTATGGAATAAACTCGAACAAGTTCGGGTACGGAAATGGGTGTGGCGTTCCTTTTACCCGCTGCATTTGACCGCTCTGGCAGTGCTGAGATGGACGGAGTGGTAAGACCTTCTGTTTAGTTCTTTGATTTCAGACGGACTGGAAAGATGCCCTCAATCTTATTGAGCGGAAACAGAATCCGCGAAGGGAATTTCCCTTTGGACTGTATCTCAATAAAATCGGTTCCGATCCCGACTAGTCGAATGCTTGAGAATGCCTTACCCGTGTTAAAGGTCGTCCGGAGGCCGACACGCACTGTACAGGGAGCCGGATTAATATCAAATACCCTAATGGACTGCAGGCTTAATGGTACGAATAGCTCTCCTTGTACCTGAATGAAATTGCTTTTAAATACACGCTGCAGCCGTCCTGGCTCCAGCCCCAGGCTCTCCCCGTTAATTTCGACCAGGTGGCCTGTCAGCTGGGCCAGCCGCTGCTGCAGTGTTATGTTTTTCCTGAGCTTGAGTATAGACAAGGAACATCCCTCCGCTTATGTGTTTGATCTATTGTATGAGATTAATTTTGGGCGGTGAGGGGATTCATGATGTTCTTGCCAAGAAAACAGGCAAAGGGTGAAATTTTCCATTTTCGGCAATGCTAGAATAGCAGGCGCATACTTTGCATATGCAGGGCTATTGCTCGAGTTCCGCAGGAAGGAGACCAACGTGAGAAGTGAGTTCGTAAGAGCTTGGGCCCTAGAAGGTCCGAGTATTCAAATTGATCCCTTGTTTCCCTATTATCAAAACCGTTCCGCAGATAGCATTGCTGAAGAAATACAGCTTGCCGGCTACCGGACCGTCCATTACTTTGTGGTGAACGAAAGCCAGGTGAATGCTGAACTCATTGAATCCTTACATCACCGAAACATTGCCGTCTGGGCATTGGTTATCGGAAACGGTTCATTTGCAACCTCTCATCTGCCGCAGGAATGGCCGACTTGGAAAATGGGACTTATAAAGGAGCTGAATGACGGATTTGAACGGTTCTCCCCATTTTCGAAGGAATATGTACAGTGGAAAAAGGAAGCTGTATCGCGGATGCTCCATAATTATGCTTTTGACGGCGTTGAAATTGCGGAGCCTTACTTTCCTGAATGGGATGGTATCCGCCGCGGAGTCTACGGAGATATTGGACCCGCAGCCCAGCAGGCATTTCAGGAAAAGCACGGGCTCGCGGTACCCGAATTCGTGAACAGATTTGCTTCAAATTATTATAAAAAAACGCCGGATGTCTACGCAAAATGGATTGATTTCCGCGTGGACGCCGTGAATGCACTTATTGATGAAATCATTAACGGCAGCGGCGGAGCACGTGAGATCCGTCCGGATATCCTGGTAGCCACCTGGTCGCTGGCTGTAGATGGCGGAGCGGTTTCAACCCTGCGGCTTAAGGAATGGCAGGGACTTGACGCCATCTCCATGATCGGAAGAGTCAAACCGGATCTCCACATGCTGCAGACCCATTGGCCGGACTGGATGAAACGAAATCTGAAGGCTGAATATCCAGGCACCTATGAAAGCTTCGCAGCCCCAATCCGGGCAGCATTTCCCGAGCTTCCGCTCGGAATACAGGCCGATGTCGGCTCAAGATCGAACATGATCAAGGACCGTACCTGGCTGAACCGATTCCAGAACACGGTCTATGATTTGGGGTATCAAACCTGGACTGCCTATGAATATCATTTGGGTGGATATATGTATGATGAGCATCCTGTTCCGCTTGCTGCACGTACGGAGGGAGACACCGAAGTAGTCATTGTCTTTAATAAGCGGGTGGATCCGGACTCAACCGGAATGATCGTGGCAGACGGCAAAGATGTTCAAGAAGCAGATATTGACGGAATCCGGGTGGAAGAAAGCATTGTGGACGGCAATAGGCTGTGGCTCCGCTTCAACCGGCTGCCCGAGAACAGACCGTTCGATGTGGAACTCCGCCATGTGAGGGATATGCCATCTTTGTGGCATGTGAAGGGGAAAAGAGCGAACGAGATTCCAGCTGGAACCTGGATCAGTATAAATTAACGAAGCGCCCCCCGAAAAGGTATGGAAAAAGCGTCCGGATTCAGCTTAAAACTGAATCACGGACGCTTTTTGTCCATTATTGGGCAGTGTATCCTCCATCCACCATCAGGCTCGTTCCCACCACGAAGGTCGAGTCGTCACTGGCTAGAAAAAGCACGGCTTTGGCGACCTCCTCGGCACTTCCCAGGCGGCCAATCGGATGCAGATCGACCAGCTTTTGCTTCGCTTCCGGCGGCAATGCTTTTAACAGCGGCGTATCAATGTATCCCGGACATACCGCATTGACACGAATACCTCTACTGGCATATTGGATGCCCAGGGTCTGGGTCAGCATGACCACTCCGCCTTTGGCGGAGCCGTATGCAGTAACTCCAGCCTTGGCGGCATGTCCGTGGATCGAAGCGGAATTGATAATCGCACCGCCGGTACCCTGCTTGAGCATTTGAATGAGGGCATATTTATCGGACAAGAATACGCCCGTCAGATTCACATCCAGCGTACGCTGCCATTTTTCAAGCGAGAGCTGATCGGCTGGCTCATCGTTGGCAACACCGGCATTGGCGAACATGATATCAACCTGGCCGTATGTATGCACGGTGCGTTCGATGAGTGCCTGAATATCCTTTTCTTCTGTGACATCGACTTTAACGTAGATAGCGCGATGGCCATCCTCCTGCAGCCGGTTGGCAACCTCTTGTCCAGCTTCGGAAAAATCGGCTATCACGACATTGGCGCCCTCCTGTGCAAACAGTCGAGCGGTTGCTTGACCAATCCCGCTGGCTCCTCCAGTAATAATGGCAGTTTTGCCGGATAATTTCATAGCACAACACTCCTTTGAAAGGTATGAATGTAAACTGAATCCGTTTATATATTACCCATTTGAATCAATTTCATAATACCTTAAGCCGCTTCAATCAAGGTTATATATAGATCAAACGGTTTTATTGGTCTATATATAGTTTCAATTTTATCATTTTAGTGAGTTATGAAATGGATTCAGTTTTCTAAAAATATCCTGAACCGCCGCTCATTTGCATCAAGGGGCAATGTATGTTAAATTTACATTGTGCACAATTTAATTTTGTTAAATTTGTAAAAAAGCCGTTATCATTACAACGGCAAATACAACGGAGGTTCGAGATATGAGCGTATATTCATTCAAGGCCAAAAATATCCGTGGCGAAGAAAAGGCATTGTCACAGTACGAAGGCAGCGTGCTTCTAATCGTTAACACAGCAAGTGAGTGCGGTTTTACAGTCCAGTATGCCGATCTCCAAAAGCTGTATGAGAAATACAAAGACCGTGGTTTGATGATCCTCGGCTTTCCTTCCAACCAGTTCGGCGGGCAGGAGCCGGGAAGCAATGAGGATGTCAGCACTTTTTGCCAGATCAATTATGGCGTCACATTCCCTCTCTTTGAAAAAGTGGATGTACGCGGTGCCGACCAGCATCCTCTTTTCGGCTATCTGGGTGAGCAGGCTCCCTTTGAAGGCTTTGATATGAACAACTCCGAGGCTAAAATGCTGTCGATGTTCATTCAGGAAAAGCAGCCTGAGCTGATGGAAGGCAATGACATCAAATGGAATTTCACTAAATTCCTGATAGACCGTAAGGGAAACGTGGTGGAACGGTTTGAATCTCCAATAGGGCCACTTGATATGGAACGGGCAATCGAAGCTTTGCTATAATCATGAGATCATGAGGATAAAAACCTGAAGCGCGAGTTTTACGCTTCAGGTTTTTTTACATACTTCATACTCATTTAGCGGTATTCACATTTTCAATGAATCTGGTTATTGTCTTTTGAGCGGAATTGAGGTTACAATTGGAAAATAAACGCGCTTTCACAAAAGAGGGGATACCATGCGCAGCGAAGATATTGCGAGATTGGCGGGAGTGTCCCGCAGCACTGTTTCCCGCGTCATCAACAACTATTCTAATGTTCCGGAGAAGACGCGTGCCAAAGTCATGAAGGTGATCGAAGAGAATCATTATGAGCCTAACACCTCCGCACGCGTTCTTGCCGGTAAAGGCATGAACACCATCGGTCTATTTGTGATCAGTACCGCAGACAAGCAGAATCCAAACCGCATATACCAGAACAATTACTTTGCTCCGTTCGTGGAGACCATCGTCGATACGGTCAACCGGATGGGCTATTACGTGCTGATTCATACGGTATACTCGGAGGATGACTTTCTGAAGGTCAAGCAGGCATTTCTGCAAAAAAGAATCGATGGAGGCATCATCATCGGCATGGAGAAGAATGCCGGGATGGTCCATGCGATAGCGAAGCTGGAGCTTCCCTTCGTGCTCATTGATTATGATATTGCGGAGCTGCTTGAGCACCGGCTGGATAAGGATTATGCAGCTGTCATTAATTCGAAGGATTATGAGGGAGCGGCTATGGCTGTCCGGTATTTGATCGAATTGGGGCATGAGCATATCGGATTGATCAGCGGAAGATTGAATACCCAGTCCGGCCGCCAGCGTTACCAGGCCTTTGTGGAGACGATGGAGGAGAACGGGTTGGGGGTTCCGGAGGAGCTTATTCTGAGCGGAGAATTCATCAGGCAGAAGTCATACGAAGAGGTCAAACAGCTGCTTATGTCCGGAAAGCGGCCGACCGCATTCTTTTCAGCCAACGACGAAATGGCACTGGGAGCCATGGATGCTTGCAGGGAGCTGGGACTCCAGATCCCTGGGGACATATCCATCGCAGGTTTCGATGATATCCCAGTCGCTTCCCAGCTCTCACCAGCGCTCACCTCAGTCCGGCTGCCCATTTATGAGATGTCGCAGGCTGCCGCACATCATATTGTTACAATGTGTGAAGAGGGCAGTACATCCTTCAGCACGGTCAGCTTTCCGACCCACCTGATCGTACGGGAAACCTGCGCAGAACCGAAATAATTGCTGTATTGGAAGATGCCGCCCGGTAACGGGCTTCATCATAGCGCAAAATAAACGCGCGTTCACAAATCAATGGAGAGGGGAACAGCAAAATGAAATTCGGTTTTTTTGATGACGCCAGCAAGGAGTATGTCATCCAGACTCCAAAAACGCCTTACCCATGGATTAATTACCTGGGAACGAAAGACTTTTTCGGTTTGATGTCGAATACGGGCGGAGGATATGCATTCTATCGCGACGCGCGGCTGCGCCGTTTGACCCGTTATCGCTATAACAGCATACCGGTAGATAACGGTGGCCGTTACTTTTATGTGTATGACGAGGGAGATTACTGGACGCCGGGCTGGATGCCGGTCAAGAAGGATCTGGACTTTTATGAGTGCCGTCATGGGTTGGGTTATACCCGCATCACAGGAGAAAGAAATGGCATACGTGCCGAACAGCTGGCTTTCGTACCACTGGAATACAATGGCGAAGTACATCAGCTGACATTGACGAATACCTCGGCTGCGCCGAAAAAAGTGAAGCTGTTCTCATTTATTGAATTTTGCTTATGGAATGCTTATGACGACATGACCAATTTCCAGCGGAATCTGAGCACGGGCGAGGTTGAAGTGAAAGGGTCTGTTATATATCACAAAACGGAATACCGGGAGCGCCGCAATCATTACGCCTTTTTCTCGGTGAACCGGGAGCTTGACGGCTTTGATACGGATCGAGAATCCTTCCTGGGACCGTATAATGGCCTGGAGGCGCCGCAAACCGTGGTATCCGGTCAATCCTCGAACTCTGTCGCAAGCGGCTGGTCGCCCGTAGCTTCCCACTGTGTTGAACTCGAGCTCGCAGCAGGGGAATCTATCTCCTTGAATTTTGTACTGGGTTATGTGGAGAATCCGGAAGAGGAGAAATGGGAATCGCTGAATGTCATTCATAAAGCCCGCGCGGAAGCGATGATCGCCCGTTTTGCGGATGATTCCGGCGTCGAAGACGCGATGCAGGAGCTGAGGAACTATTGGGATAATCTCCTGTCCAAATATACGATTCAAAGTCATGATGACAAGCTGAACCGCATGGTGAATATATGGAATCCTTATCAATGCATGGTTACATTCAATATGTCACGTTCAGCATCTTACTTCGAATCGGGGATCGGCAGAGGCATGGGCTTCCGCGATTCCAATCAGGATTTGCTTGGCTTTGTGCATCAAATTCCGGAGCGAGCCAGAGAGCGCATTATTGATATTGCTTCGACCCAGTTTGAGAACGGCGGGGCGTATCATCAATACCAGCCGTTAACGAAGCAGGGGAATAATGAGGTTGGCGGCGGCTTCAATGATGATCCGTTGTGGCTGATCGTGGGAACCGCGGCTTATATCAAAGAAACCGGAGATTTTGCTATCCTGGATGAGCAGGTCCCATTCGACTGCAATCCTGGCAATACGGCGACCTTGTTTGAACATTTGAAGCGTTCCTTCTATCATGTCATTGAAAATTTGGGACCGCATGGACTGCCGTTGATCGGACGGGCGGACTGGAATGACTGCCTCAACCTGAACTGTTTTTCGGATGTGCCGGATGAGTCCTTCCAAACCACGCAACATATTGAAGGCCGTACGGCTGAATCGGTATTTATTGCCGGGCTGTTCGTATTTGCGGGACCGGAGTTTGTGGAACTCTGTAAACGACGCGGGCTCTCTGAAGAAGCGGCAGCAGCTGATGTGCATATTGAGACGATGCGAAAGACCACGCTTGATCACGGTTTCGACGGTGAATGGTTTCTGCGTGCATATGATCATTACGGGCAGAAGATCGGAAGCAAGGAATGCGACGAAGGACAAATCTTTATTGAGCCGCAGGGCTTCTGCGTCATGGCAGGTATCGGCGTTCAGGAAGGACTCGCTGAGAAGGCACTCAATTCTGTTGCTGAAAGATTGGAAACGCCATATGGTATTGTGCTGCAAAATCCCCCGTACTCGAAATACTATATCAATCTCGGTGAGATTTCCTCGTATCCTCCCGGTTATAAGGAGAATGCAGGTATTTTCTGCCATAATAATCCTTGGGTGATGATGGCAGAGACGGTTATTGGCCGCGGCGACCGGGCCTTCGAGTTGTACCGGAAAATCGCGCCGGCTTATCTGGAAGATATCAGTGAAATCCATCGTACGGAGCCGTACGTGTATTCGCAGATGATCGCTGGCAAAGATGCAGTCCGTCAGGGTGAAGCCAAAAACTCATGGCTCACAGGAACTGCTGCCTGGAACTTTGTGGCGATTACGCAATCTATTCTGGGCATCCAGCCGGAATTTGACGGGCTCAAGATTAATCCATGCATTCCGGCTGACTGGGAGGAATTCACCATTACGCGGGTGTTCCGCGGAGATACGTATGTGATCCATGTGTCTAATCCTAACCGTGTAAGCAAGGGAGTATCATCCGTGACCGTGGACGGTAGCAGGGTTCAAGGTAATATTCTTCCTGTGTATGGGGACGGGCAAGCCCATCAGGTTGAAGTCGTCTTAGGCTAAAGCTCCATGTTCTGCAGCTACACTGTACCCTCACCGTGCGTTCCTTTTGGAACCACGGTTTTTTTGTGCCCCGCAATAGTTGTATATGGAAGTAAAGACCGGTATATAGCCTGAACCTGGAACCGCTACCTATAATGAGGATAGAAGGCAGACATTCATAAGCCATTAAATAATAGGAGGGTCAAACGTGCATAAAGTTCGGACAATTGGATTGGTGCTTACGCTCATCATGAGTCTTGGCATATCAGCCTGCAGCAGTAAAACGGCGGAAACAAAGCAGCCGGCGGAGAACACCGCTGCAGAGAAGCCGGAGGCTT
Source organism: Paenibacillus sp. J23TS9 (assembly GCF_018403225.1). NCBI lineage: Bacteria > Bacillati > Bacillota > Bacilli > Caryophanales > Paenibacillaceae > Paenibacillus > Paenibacillus sp. J23TS9. Next base: position 130,561 of record NZ_BOSG01000005.1, read on the forward strand.
CAAAGGAACAGGGAGTTTTGGAAATATCTACGGTTCGCGCACAGGATCCATATTTGAAGTTTGACGAAGGGGAGTCCTTCGACAAGAACGCCGTATATGACGCGTACGAGAAAGACACGGGTGTCAAAATCAAGAACCAATGGGTTGTGGATGGTACCGTCGATGGGCCTCAGTTCCAGGAGAAACTGAAGATGGCGATCACTACCAACGACATTCCGGATCTCTTCCCGGCCACTCCAGCCCAAGTACAGCAGTTGATTGAAGCAGATATGATTCAAGATCTGACAAGTGTATATGATCAGTATGCTTCTGACGAAACAAAAGAGTTTATGCAAAAAGACGGCGGTCTTCAGATGAGATCAGGCACCTTTGACGGCAAGCTGATGGCGATTCCACAAACGGGCAACCCTTTTGCACCGCAGCTGGTGTGGGTGCGCTCTGATTGGATGAAAAAGCTGAACCTGCCTGAGCCGAAAACGATGCAGGATTTAATGAACATCATGGAAGCTTTCGCGACGAAGGATCCCGGTGGAACGGGGAAATCCTACGGTCTGGCACTGAACAAGAAATTTGATGAAGGTGCGCTGGGTCTGGTCGGTTTTATGAATGGCTACCATGCCTACTTAAATCAATGGATGGAAGATGGCCAAGGCGGATTGATGAACAGTGATATTCAGCCTGAGATGAAGGAAGCGCTTCGCGGGCTGCAGGATATGTTCAAGAAAGGAATGATTGATCCGGAATTCGCAGTCAAGGATATGCAGAAAGAGTCCGAATTGATTTTCAGCAACAAAATTGGCGTGCTGTATGGGGCGGAGTGGACGCCTGCCCATTTGGCTCAAGCTGCTGTGAAGGATGGAAAGGTTGTTCAGGAATGGAGCGTATACCGTCTGCCTTCCATTGACAATACGGAGGCTTCCACGCAAATCGAGCTGGGAACGAGCAGCTATTATGTGGTATCCAAAAAAGCCGAGCATCCGGAGGCATTAATCAAGCTGCTGAATCAATGGATTGCCGTGGATAATCATCCAACCCCTGAACAAAAGGTATATGAATACGGCAAAGGCCTCAAGGAAAAAGGCAATAACTATTGGCTCCTTAGTCCTGTCATGGCATTCAACCTGTCGAGCAATAACGGGGAGGTGCTCCCGAAGGCCATAGAGACGAAGGATGAAAGTCTGGCGGTAACGAAGGATCAAAAAACACGTTACGACCGGGCCATGAAATATGTCAATGGCGAAGATATCAGCATGTGGTGGGAATACCTCATTTCCGGGCCAAACGGTGCGGTCTCGAATATTCCATATCTGAAGGAGCACAACCTGTTTCATCAGAACAAGTTTTACGGGGCTCCTACACCAACGATGGTAGAGAAACGTGAGATTCTTAACCGGAAACGTGATGAAATTTTCATGAAGATTATTATGAACCAAGTATCCATTGATGAATTCGACAAGTTCGTAACCGAATGGAAGAAGCTTGGCGGGGACGACATTACGAAAGAAGTCAATGAATGGTATGCGAATATCAAGTGATGTTTAGAGTATGACCAAGTTACGTTCGCACGCGGGGAATCGACATGCTTCGATTCCCTCATTTTCTAATTTGACCCAAGCAGGTGATGCATAATGAATCAATTGGAGCGCAGATGGAAGCGGGAATGGCCGCTGCATATCATGCTCATCCCCGGGCTCGTCTTTATTATCATATTCAGCTACATTCCAATGGTTGGCATACTTATGGCATTTGAGAAATACATCCCGACAAAAGGCTTGTTCGGTTCACCGGTCGTCGGGTGGAAAAACTTTCAGTTCCTGATGGACTATCCGGATGTAGGGCGGATTGTTTTTAATACCCTTTATATTGCGACGATGAAAATTATCGCGGGTCTGATTGTCCCGATTACGATTGCTATTTTATTAAACGAGCTGCGCAAAGAATGGGTGAAGCGTACGTTTCAGACGATGGTGTATTTGCCTCACTTTCTGTCTTGGGTTCTCCTGAGCGGCATCGTTATCGATGTGCTGTCTCCATCCACGGGAATATTAAATCAAATGCTGGGACTGATCGGCATTAAGCCGATTTTCTTCCTTGGAGATAACAAATGGTTTCCTTACGTCATGGTTATAAGTGATGTCTGGAAGGAATTCGGCTTTGGCACGATCATTTATTTGGCGGCACTCACCAACATCAATCCCACACTGTATGAAGCATCGGAAATTGATGGCGCAGGCCGCTGGAAGCAGACTCTCAACGTCACCTTGCCCGGAATGATGCCGATTATCGTACTCATGCTGACGCTTAATATCGGCAACGTTTTGAACGCGGGGTTTGACCAAATCTTCAATCTGTACAATCCCCAGGTGTATGAGAGCGGAGACATCATTGATACTTTTGTCTATCGGATGGGTATTGAACAGGCACAGTACGGGTTTGCAACGGCTGTCGGATTGCTTAAGTCCATCGTTTCGTTTGTTTTGATTTCAGTATCCTATGTCTTGGCTTATCGCTTCGCCAATTATCGTATTTTCTAGCAAAGGAGAACGGTCAAACTTATGAAAAAGTCATTGGGCAGACGACTGTTTCTGGGCTGCAATCTCGTATTTCTTACGCTGATATCATGTTTGTGCCTCATGCCAATTATTCATATATTAGCGGTTTCATTCAGCTCGGGTACTGCGGCATCGGCAGGGAAGGTGCTGCTGTGGCCGGTTGAATTTACGCCGGCGGCTTACCAGAATGTGTTCGGCAAACCGGAATATTTGCGGGCGTTCTGGATTACAATCCAGCGGGTCATATTAGGTACTGCGATTAGCATGTTCCTGACCATTCTTACGGCCTATCCGCTTTCCAAAGATACCACCCAGTTCGGGATGCGTACCTTATACGCATGGATCTTTGTGTTCACCATCTTGTTCAACGGAGGACTGATCCCCTGGTATATGACCATCAAGGCGGTCGGCCTCATTGATTCGATCTGGGCTTTGGTGCTTCCGGGCGCGGTTCAAGTATTCAATATCATCCTGCTGCTTAATTTCTATCGCAATCTGCCGAAGGAATTGGAGGAGTCATCCAAAATCGACGGGGCGGGCCATTTCACGACGCTCTGGAGAATCTATGCACCGCTTTCTCTGCCTGCGCTTGCAACCACGGGGTTGTTCACCATTGTAGGGCACTGGAACAGCTGGTTTGACGGCATGATCCTGATGAATCATCCGGAAAGATATCCTCTCCAAACTTTTTTGCAGTCCATCATCATTAAAATGGATCTCCGTTTTCTGAAGTCACAGGACATTGAGCTGATGCAGAAGTTATCCGACCGGACGAGCAAAGCGGCTCAAATTTTTGTAGCGGCGTTTCCGATATTAGTCATTTATCCGATCCTGCAGAGGTTCTTCATTAAAGGAATTGTGATGGGGAGTGTCAAAGAATAATAGTTCCATGCCGATCAACTCATCCTGGGGGAACGAATGATGAAGCTGTTATTCCGACTGAAAGACTCCTCAATTTTTTTGAAAATGATGGCTGTGTTCTTGAGCGTGCTACTCCCCCTCATGATGATTACATGGTTTATCAATGAGCGGGGAGCGAATAGCATCCAGACGGAAATATCACGCTCAACCTTAAATACAGCCAGCTTCTATCTCGATTCATTGGATAAGGAGGTTGAGCGCATAGCTCAGTATTTACCTACCTATGTGACAGACAGCGATTTGATGGAGCTGGCGGCGATCGGAACCGATATGACGTATTATGAGCGGGCGCAAAACATCACCCTGATTCAAAAGCGGCTTGATTTGATGAAAAACTCCAGCCCGTTCATTCGCGAGGCGAAAGCCTATGTACCCAAAATTGAACGGACGCTGCTCAGTGTAAAATATGAGACAGTAATTAGCCAAGAGGAATACGCTGCGATGCAGCATAGCGGGCCGTATTATAATGATCCGTTCATTTATTGGAATAATCGTCTGTTCCTCACGATGTCCTATCCCGCAAATACATTCAAGAATCCTTTGTTTGTCATTGGAGTCGAGCTCTCTACGAACAAGATTAAGGAGGCGCTGCAGCAAATTACGGGATCGAATAGCGGTGAGAGCATGCTGCTGAATATGGAGCAGGGTTGGGTTATTCGCAGCAATGAGCAGCACTCTGAGCTGCAGGATTCACTCCAAGACTTCATTCGGAAGAAACAGCTTGCCGGAGCGAAACAAGGCTATGAAATGGTTCATTTCGGATCCAAACGCTATCTCACCGTATTTAAGTACTCGGAGGTCTGGAAGTCGTATTCCATAACCTGTATTCCTGAGTCGGCCGTACTGGGCCCGATTCATACATACAGGCAATGGTTTTTATGGGCTTGCGCTCTTGCGGTTGTCATGGGAACGTTTTTTTCTTATTCTCTCATTAAGCTGATGTACCGACCATTAATGAGATTGATTCATGGCTTTAAGCGCGTGCAGAAACTGGAGCTGATTCCGGTTTCGATTGACCGTAGACGTGATGAGTTCGGATATCTATATCAAGCCTTCAATGATACCGTTCATTCGCTCAAGACGCTGATTGAGCAGAACTATGAACAGCAGATACGTAACCAGCGTTCGGAGCTGAAGCGGCTGCAGTCGCAGATCAATCCACATTTTCTGTATAATTGCTTCTTCGTGTTGTGCCGGCTGATCAAGTCTGAAAATAAGGATAAGGCGTACCAATTCTGTCTTTATATCGGTGAATATTTCCAATTTATTACCCGGGACGATGAGGATGTGATCCCGCTGGAGCTTGAGATAAAACATTCACGAACTTATCTCGATATGCAGACGATCTGCTATGGAGAGCGGATTCGAGTCCGCTTTGATATCATGATGCTGCCGCTGCAAGTTCCGAGGCTGGTGCTGCAGCCGATTATCGAAAATGCCTACAAGCATGGAATCGGCGCCATGACAGGACCGGGTGAGCTGTGGGTGCACAGTGAATTGAAGAAAGATCGGCTTACAATCTGCGTGGAGGATAACGGTAATCATTTGGATGATGGCAAACTGGAGCAATTGCGTGTGAGATTAACTTATTCGGCGAACCGCATCGAAGAGACAACGGGACTCATCAATGTGCATCGGCGGATTCAGCTTCACTACGGTGCAGAATTCGGGCTTGAAGTGTCGAGATCTTCGCTTGGCGGACTCAAAGTACTTATACATCTAGGCGTAGAATAAGGAGGAACCGGCTATGCGCAGACTGCTTATCGTAGACGATCTGCCTATCATTGTAGACGGGCTGCTGGAACTGTTCCAGACGACTGAACATATGGACTTGGAAGTGTTGAAAGCGTATTCGGGAGAAGAGGCTCTCCATAGAATGCGCCAACATCAGGTTGACATTGTCATATCGGACATTAAGATGCCAGGACTTGAAGGCATCGAGCTGCTGCAAATCATTCAAAAGGAATGGCCAACCTGTAAGGTCATCTTTCTTACCGGATATAATGACTTTCATTATATCCGGAGTGCGATGGCATATGGGGGCTTTGATTATATTTTGAAAGTGGAGAGCGACGATAAGATTATCCGTTCAGTCAAGCGGGCAATGGCAAAGCTTGATGAAGAAGGCGATCAGCTCAAGATGCTGGATCGGGTCAACGAAAGGATGCGTAAAGCACTTCCGCTGCTGCAGAAGGAATATGTATGGGATCTGCTCCAGGGTAAGCAGGAGTCAATAAAAGGTCTGGTGCATCAATTGAATGAACTGGCCATCCCTCTGCAGGCAGAACGGCAGATATTGTTGCTGTTAGGCAGGGTGGATACGTGGAAGGAATCGTTCACGCCGCTCGATAAAACACTGCTTCTATACGGAGTTCAGAACATTGTGGAGGAATATGCGGGGCTTGGCATGCAGTGTTACTCCTGTGTATATGACAGTTCACGCATTGTATGGCTGCTGCAGCCCCATGAGACAGGAATTAAAGAAGCAGCAGCATGGAAGACCGGGTATTCCCATATCAGTGCTATGCTGGAGAACATTCAACAGACATGCCAGCGGCTGCTGCGCGTGTCTGTCTCCTTTGCCCTCAGCAGCGAGCCGACGGATTGGGGCATGATCTCTCAGCGATTCCATATGCTGAAGTATTGTTTCGTTTACGGTCTTGGCCTCTCTCCCGGTGTCATTGTAACGGACTCGGATCTGGTGAAGCTGCAGGAAAACGGGGAAGAGGCGAACGATTATTGCCATCATACCCGCCTGCAGCTGCTTCAGCAATGTTTGGAGAACAATCACCGCGAGGAGTTCAATAAGCTGTATCTTCATCTCACCGCCGTATGGACTGGGGACTCTCATGCATATGGACGTAAGATGGAGCTGTACCATTCAATGGCATCCATCTTCCTGTCATGTATGGATCAGAATGAACCGTTCCGGCAAGCTGTGTACGAGAGGTTGGACATAGCCCTGCTGTACCAAAAGGATGAAGCGGCTTCGTGGCCGGATGTGAAACAATTTTTCTGGAATATGGCGGACTGCTATTTCACGCGGCAGGCAGCCCTGGGCGGGCAAGTAACTACGAATCTCGTCAAGAAGGTGCACCGTTTTATCGAGGAGCATCTGGCCCAGGATATTTCGCTAGTCACCATTGCGGATCATGTCGGGCTTAATCCATCCTACTTTTCGCGCTTGTATAAGCAGCTGACCGGGACTGGCTTGTCTGACTACATCAACGAATACCGGAACCTGAAGGCGAAGGAATGGCTGCTGAACACCCCGATGAAAGTCAATGAGATCGCTGCGGCTCTCGGGTACAACTCGGCCCTGGCTTTTATCCGCTTTTTTAAAAAGCAAAATCAGGAGACTCCGCAAGAATACCGTCTTCAGCGTCAGGTGGGGGAAGTCAAGAAGAGTATATAAATGTATGGAAAAGTCTCTTTCGACCCTACGGCAGGTGACGTACAATCAGGGCACAGTAACCAACATGACGAGGAGGAACCCCTGTGAAGACAGTAACTGCCGTACTTCTTGGAGCAGGCAGCAGAGGACGATACATCTATGGTCCATATGCAGAGAAGCATCCGGAGGAATTGAAGATTGTAGCGGTCGCGGAACCGAATGAGGAGCGTAGGCAGCGTATGGCCGCAATCCACGATATCGCACCGGAATATGTATATACCTCATGGGAGCAGGCTTTCGAGAAAGGCCGGATCGCGGATGTCATGATTATTAGTACGCTGGACCGGCTGCACTTTGAGCCCGCGATGAAGGCGCTTGAACTTGGTTATCATATCCTGCTGGAGAAGCCGATGTCGCCCCTGGCGGAGGAGTGTATCCGCATCGAGCAGGCTGCTCTCACTCATCAGCGTGTACTTACGGTCAGCCATGTGCTTCGGTATTCGCCATTCTGGTCCGGCATCAAGCGCTGCATCGAGGCGGGAGAAGTCGGAACCATCGCCACGATCCAGCATTCGGAGTATGTTGGATACCGACACATGACACATAGCTATGTGCGCGGCAACTGGCGGAACTCAGCCGAGACGAGCCCCATGGTTCTCGCCAAATCATGCCATGATCTGGACATCATCTCATGGCTGATGGATAAGCCGTGTACTCATGTCAGCTCCTTCGGATCGCTGTTGCATTATCGGGAGGAGCATGCGCCGGAAGGATCTACCGCGCGCTGCACCGACGGCTGCCAGGTTGAACAAAGCTGTCCCTTCTCAGCACTTAAGCTGTATAACCAGCCGCCTGAACACCCATGGGCTCGCTATATTACGCATGATCTGACCCAAGAGGGCATCATGACGGCCTTAAAGGAAGGACCGTTTGGCCGCTGCGTTTACCGCTGCGATAACAATGTTGTTGATCACCAGATCGTCAATATGGAGTTCGCGGGTGGTGCCAATGCTACCTTCACTTTGTCCTCCTTTACCGAACATGAGGTCCGGAGAGTGCGTATTATGGGTACGAAAGGTGAGATTTATGGTGATATGGAGGAAGGAACATACACGTTGAATCGTTTCGAGACCGGCGAGCAGGTAGAATTTCATTGCGGAGTTGCCGGAGACGGCCACGGCGGCGGTGACGATCGGATGGTTGCTGAGTTCCTGCAAAATGTGCGCGAGAATGAAAATGATACCGTATCGGCATTAACCTCAGCAACGGCTTCCTTGCAGAGCCATTTAATCGCTTTTGCCGCTGAAGAATCGCGTTTTCTGGGAGGAATGACCGTCAAGCTGAGTGATATGGTGCAGCGGGTTACGGTTTAATAATCCTGAATGCAATCATATGAAGAGCCGCTTCGTTGACTTCCGTCATAGAGCGGCTTTTTCATATATAATGGAAGTGGGGACGAGCCGCCTGCTGGACCCTGGAGTGAGCTTTCTCTTATAATAAGAAAAAATGGTTTTAAAACCCTGCATCTAGGTTAATCTGCTATTGAGCCAATTCAATTTAACCTGTTCGAAGGGCTCAACATGCTTGTCTTTTGTGATAGAAGGGAGGACCAGCAGTGGAAAACTCGCGTAATGACAACTTCATTCAACAGCTATACAAGCATGCGTCGATTCCGCTGGCTGCAGTTGCCGTCGATACCGGGCAATGGATTGCTGTCAGCAGCGTCTATGCCGCTATGCTTGGTTATACGGAAATGGAGCTTTTGTCCATGACCGAAGCGGAAATCACACATCCGTATGATAGGCTGAATACAGCCCCCGCATGTCTTGCGGAGCTGCTTCATCATTCTTCAACGGATCAAACGATTGTGGAGAAACGTTATATACATAAAAACGGATATGAGGTTCGGGTTAGACTGCAGGTTTCTCTGGCAAAGAACGGGGAAATCGGAGATGATGTTTATCTAGTACAGGAAGCAGCTATTCTATCGGGTACCAAAATCGAAGAAGAGCCTATGGAGATCGATCCTAATATGCAGATTCTGTTTGAGAAGAATGCGGATATTCTCTTTTCTTCCAGCAGGTCGGATGGCATTCTTGAAGAGGTCTCCCCTTCCATGAAACGGATTCTTGGCTATGAGGCTCAAGAAATGATAGGTCATCACCGGGCTGAGTTTTACCACCCGGATGATGCGGCCGACATGCTGAGCGGAAACGCTCTTTATTCCGTTGACAGCGTATTTACCCGGAGGGTCAGACATAAGGACGGACATTATTTGTGGATTGAGACGGCATTTCAGATTATTCAGGACCAAGATGGCGGTATCAAGCGGATTCTGACCATTGGCCGCAATGTGAATGACCGGGTCGAAATGGCGCAGAAGCTGAAACAGAGTGAGCAGAAATACAAGCTCATTATGGATTATTCACTTGACTTTATTTCCCGCCACAAGGTAGATGACGAGCTGACTTTTATTTATGTCTCGCCTGTTTGCAGAACCATGATGGGCTACGAACCGGAAGAGATGGAAGGAACTTCGAGCCGCAGCTATATTCATCCTGACGATGTGAAGAGGGTAAGGCATCACCTGATCTCCGCTCTGGATGAAGATTCCCCGGATTCTTTTACATTCCGTTTCCTCCGCAAGGATGGCACTTATATATGGTTCGAAACCAACAGCCGCTTCACCTACAATGTGAACGGGGAAGTGGAAGAGGTGATATCCATTTCCCGCGATATTACAGAGCGCAAACAGGTTGATCTTCAGCTGAAAGAGTATAAATCGCTGTTTGAATACAATCCGGCGGGAGTCACCTCGCTTGATTTGGAAGGCAATCTGCTGACTGCCAATCGGGGGCAGGAGATTCTATGCGGCTATTCAGAGCATGAAATGGTACATAATCACTTTACTCCATTGATAGATCCGGTCGATGTGGACAAGACGGCTTATCATTTTAGCCTTGCGGCCAAGGGGGAGCCGCAGACCTATGAGATTGGCCTGCGGCATCGGGACGGTCACCGGATTGAAGTCAGCGTCATTAACGTACCGATTATTTTGCATGGCAAGGTTGTTGGCGTCTTTGGCATTACGAGCGATATCACGGCGAGCAAGCAGTATTTGGAACAAATCGAGAAGCTGAGCTATGAGCATGCGCTCATTTTGAACTCAGTATCTGAGGGCATCTTTGGGGTCGATCTGGAGGGCAGGGCAGGTTTTATGAATCCTGCTGGAGCCAGAATGCTTGGATTTAATGCGGGAGAATGGATTGGACAATCATTTTTGGGAATGCTGCAGCAGACGCGTGCGGATGGTAGCCATTATCTTCCAGGTGAATCTCCTGTTATGAGTGCAGTCCGGGAAGGGATTGCCCTGTACAAGGAGGAGTCGGTATTCTGGCGGAAGGATGGTTCCAGCTTTCTGGCATCCTACCGCGTAACTCCGTTGTTTGACAAGGGAGAGCGGATGGGCGCAGTCATTGTCTTCAACGATATTACGAATGAGAAGCAAATTCTCCGCGCGAAGGAATCGGCTGAACAAGCGGATAAGGCGAAGTCTGAATTCATGGCGATTATGAGCCATGAGCTGAGAACGCCAATGAACGGAATTATGGGGATGATCGAGCTGCTTGCGGATTCTCCGCTGGATGAGGAGCAGCAAAGCTACACCGATATCATTCGCGAGAGCAGTGATGCGCTGCTGCAAATCTTGAATGAAATCCTCGACTTCAGCAAGATTGAAGCAGGAAAGATGGTGCTAAGCGACGATCCGATTCAAATTCATTCGATCCTCGGTGGCGTGGTCGAGTTGTTTTCTGCCAAGGCGTCCGAGAAAGATTTGGAGCTGTGCACCCATATCTCGCCGGACATACCGGATATGATCCGTGGTGATGAAGGACGTCTGCGGCAGGTATTGATTAATTTGGTTGGCAATGCGATTAAGTTTACCGATACCGGAAGAGTTTCCGTCTCTGTTCATCTGGCAATGGATTCGCCGGAGGACGAAATGACTCTGGAATTTTTCGTTAAGGATACGGGGATCGGAATACCCACAGATAAGCTTGATCAGCTGTTCCAGTCTTTTTCACAGCTGCATCCGGCTATTAACCGAAAATATGGAGGAACAGGTTTAGGCCTTTCCATATGCAAGAAGCTGGTCGAGCTCATGGGCGGATCAATCGGAGTTATCCAGGAAGAAGAGGAAGAGGGGACCACGTTTTATTTCACCTTAAAAACCGAAGCCTGGACTTCCAGTGATGATGTCACGGATCAATGTGAGGAATCGAATCCTATTATTGAAGAAGAAATCAGGATGATTTCAAGCGTGCCGGAAAGTGAAGCGATGCCTATAAGCCGGCTTGAGCTGCCCGAAACAACCCTGCCGCGTTTTGGTCTACTGAATATTCTGGTGGCTGATGATCATCCGGTTAACCGTCAGCTGCTTACGGCTATCCTGAATAAAATGGGATACGATCCAGACCTGGCTGTTAATGGAGCCGAGGCGGTTCGAGCGGCTGTGGAGGGGAATTACGACTTGATTTTTATGGATGTGCAGATGCCGGTCATCGATGGAATCGAGGCTGTGCAGTCCATTCGCCGCCAGCTTCCGCAGGAGGGACTGCCCATTATCATTGCAGTCACCGCTTTTGCCGGCGCGGATAACCATAAAATGTGCCTGGAAGCAGGAATGCATGATTTCTTAAGTAAGCCTGTTTTGATGTCCGATATGGAACGGGTACTGGAAAAATGGAGCAGGCACATCAGTTTGCGGTAATTCCTTTGCAAATTTAAGGTGTCTTGAAGGTTATTTTCATCTAATTTTAAGATAGGGCACTTATAATAAAGCCATACCCCTTTTATAATATATTGATTGATGCCCTGGAGCCCGATGCTCCGGGGTCTGTTTTTGTTTATAGGAGTATACGGAAAAAGGCAGATTCCAAATTGGAACCTGCCTTTTCTTCATTCGTTTATTCAGACATAAGGGGATGTATATTAAGGAGAGATGTCAAAACCTACTCGCCCAGCCCTTTACCCATCCCTTTCAGGAAACGCAGGCCAAAGCCGATTGCACGGTTCACATCAGGATCCTTCAGGGCACTCATAAGTGAAAAGACCGTTAGCTTTTTGTCCTGAGGCTCATTTGCTTCCTCAAGGCCTTTCGCCACACTGCCCAGCAGCTTAGAAGTTTGTTCCGGGTCAATAGCGGATAGGGCTCCCGCCGCAGCAAGACCATTATTGATCATGTTCGTCATTTCAGGGCGCTTTACCTGATTGAGGGCAATTTCAGCAACCTTGGCTTTTGCCTTCAGCAGCGATTCGGCTGCTTCCAGGACGCCGCTGCCGTACAGCTCGCTCAGGACAGCAATTGCCTTTTCGATCGCCTGTTCATGCTCGGCTACAGAATCCTTCAGCTGATCCAGTGACTGCTGCTTTACTTCTTCCTCGCTTAGTACGCGTTTTTTTATAAAAGAAATGGGTTGCGCCATTTTTCATACCACCTTTCCTTTAGTCCACCAGAGAAACATAACCGGGACGGTTCCATTTGCGCTGAACTTCGACCCCGTTTTGCGGATGCCGCTTCTTGTTCCGCGGATTACTGAGCGGAAGCGGATTCGCTCCCTTAATGTTCAGGGTTTGCATCCGGACTTTCGTCTGCTTGTAGGCAGGCGTATGCGTACGGACATCCACCGCACCTCCGGTCAGGAGATTAACAGCCGTTTCATGGCTGGTGGAGTGCATTGGAACATAGATCTCATTACGGTGTACGCGATCTGTCACCAGAACCTTCAGCTTGATAGCGCCGTATGGTGATTCAAGGCGAACCAATGATCCGCTTTCGAGACCGCGTTCTGCGGCCAGCTCAGGCGAAATTTCTACAAAGACTTCTGGCAGCTTCAGGTTGATACCATGCGATTTGTTGGTCATATTGCCTTCATGGAACTGTTCCAGGAGGCGTCCGTTATTCAGCACAAGATCGAATTCAGCAGGGAATTCCATTGGAGGAATATAGTCCACCAGCGAGAAGCGGGCCTTTTTGTCCGGGAAATGGAATCCGTCGGTATACAGGAGCGGCGTGCTGTCGCCTGTTGCAGAACCCCAGGTAAAGCTGCCCCAGCCTTCCATGACTTCGTAGCTTGCTTTAGCGAAGAACGGTGTCAGGCTGGCCATTTCTGCAAAGATTTCGCTTGGATGGCTGTAGTTCCAATCGAAGCCAAGATGTTTCGCGAGTTGAGTCGTAATCCACCAGTCCGGCTTGGAATCACCCATTGGTTTCATCACCTCATACAGACGCTGTACACGACGTTCCGTATTCGTGAAGGTGCCTTCCTTTTCGAGGGAAGGGGCAGCAGGCAGAATGACATCGGCAAATTGGGCTGTTTGGGACAGGAAGACGTCCTGAACCACGAAGAAGTCCAGCTTGCTGAGAAGTTCTTGTACGTGATTGGCATTGGAGTCGACCCAAGCCATGTCCTCGCCTACCAGGTACATACCCTTGAGCTCACCGCGATCCACCGCATCCAGCATCTGGATGTTATCCATCCCCGGTTTTGGTGAAATGCTTACGCCATAAGCCTGCTCAAAGCGGGTGCGGGCTTCATCATTGGATACATGCTGGTAGCCTGGCAGCCATGGCGGCAGGGTACCCATGTCGCAAGCGCCTTGTACGTTATTGTGGCCACGGAGCGGATATGCCCCTGCACCTGGACGCATATAGTTTCCGGTGGCGAGCAGCAAGTTGGAAATAGCCGCGGAAGTATGCGATCCGGCTATGTTTTGGGTTACACCCATACCCCAGCAGATGGCGGTTCCATCAGCTTCATGAATCATAGTCGCGATGGAGATGAGTGTATCTTTGGAAATACCGGTTTCCTGTTCGGCGTATTCCAGTGTGAATTTCTCAAGCAGCTGTGAATATTCACCGAACTGATTGACATGCTGTTGGACGAAAGCTGCGTCATGCCAGCCTTGGTCGATCATGTATTTGGTGACGGCTGAAAGCCACACAAAGTCGGATCCTTGTTTTGGACGAATAAACAGATCGGACCGCTCAGCCATTTCATGTTTTCGCAGATCTGCAACGATTAGCTTTTGTCCATGCAGCTTGTGGGCACGTTTGATGCGTGTCGCAAGCACCGGATGGCCTTCCGCAGGAGCGCAGCCGATTAGAATGACAAGTCCTGCCGCTGCAATGTCTTTGATGGAGCCGGCATCGCCGCCGATACCCACAGTGGACATCAGACCGTCCGAAGCAGGGGATTGGCAGTAGCGGGAGCAATTGTCGATATTGTTGGTTTCAAATACCTGGCGTGCCAGCTTTTGAATCACGTAGTTTTCTTCATTGGTAATTTTGGAGGAAGAAATAAATCCGAGCGCGTTAGAGCCGTATTCCTTCTTGATTCCGCCCAGACGTTCAGCGACGAGGGAGAGAGCTTCATCCCATGTGGCTTCCACAAAAGCATCTCCCTGACGAATCAGTGGAGTGGTGATGCGTTCTTCGCTGTTCACAAAGTCCCAGCCGAATTTACCTTTAACACAAGTGGAAATTGCATTGACCGGTGCATCATGGGAAGGCTGGACTTTCAGGATCTTGCGTCCCTTGGTCCACACTTCAAAAGAGCAGCCCACGCCGCAGAACGTGCAAACCGTTTTGGTCTTGCGTGTTCTGGTGTCGCGCATTGCGGCTTCAATTTCGGAAATAGCAAAAATGCCGCTGTAGCCTGGCTCTACCTCTTTGACCAGTTCAATCATCGGATCGAGAATCGGCTTATCAATAGCAGTCATGAACCCGGCTTCGCCGAGCATCGATTTCTCCATCAAGGCGTTGCAAGGACAGATGGTCACGCATTGTCCACAGCTGACGCAGGAGGAGTCATTAATGGATGTGCCGGCATCCCATTTCACGCGCGGAATGTCTGCTTCCCAGTCGATCGACAGCGTTTCATTGACCTGAAGGTTCTGACACACTTCGACGCATTGACCGCAGGCGATGCATTGGTTAGGATCATACCGGTAGAACGGATGGGACATATCAACTTCAGAAGAGTCGACTTTCGGGCGATAAGGATATTTTTGATGCTCGATTTCCATCAATTCTGCCGTATTATGCACTTTGCAGTTTCCATTGTTGTTATCACAGACCGTGCAGTACAGCAGATGATTCTCAAGAATCCGGTCCATTGCTTCCGTTTGAGCTTCCTTGGCCCGATCCGAAGATAGCTTGATGTCCATGCCGTCCTCCGCTTGGGTGGAGCAGGCACGCTTTAGTTGGCCATTGATTTCAACGATACAGGTATCGCATGTTTGAATAGGATCCACTTCGGGTACATAACAAATTTGAGGTTGCTCTAGTCCTGCAAGGTTAATGGCCTCGAGTACCGTCATGCCCTCTTTGACTTCAACGTTTAGTCCGTTCAAAGCTAAACTTACAGTTTTCTTGCTCACGAAATAACCTCATTTCCCCAATTTTTTCACGATAACGGGTGTAGAATCCTTTGCTTAAACGGATTGTCCAGAAAAAAGTCCACAAACAAAAAACTCCACTAAACCTGGTCCGCTAGTTCTGGTGCGGCAGGTTGTAGTGGAGTAACCGATTAGCAATGGCCTACTAAACAGATCATTCCCGTTATTTTGTCAAAATGGTGTCTCGCCATGATTATACTACTTCCGCTTGAAAAAACAAGATTGAATTATCTGTCAGGATTAAATTTTGCCCACCTGGATTTTTGCTGAATCGTCCTGTACATTGTTACTAGGATTTAGTATAGTGTTAAACTTGTAATGAGGTGATTGAGGGATGAAAAAGGAAGTTGCGTTTAACGACATCATCCGGAAAGTCAGAAAAGACACGTTCGGCAAAGGCCCGGAGCGCATTCATACGACCTTCGTTGAGAACATGGCTATCACCCGGATGTACGGGAATTTTACTCCTACGGAAAAGTTTATCGCACAAACGCCGGATGGCAAAAAAATGGTGCACAGCGCCAGAACGTATATGATTCAGGATTTGTATAAAAATCAGGTTCCGGAAGGTTTGGAAGAGCTTTGCGGTTCGAAGCTGGTTCATTTGTTTTCGGATATCAAGGTCGACGAGGATGTGGCCATTTCCGTTTTTATGTTCGAGAAAAATATAGAGCAGGGATGAGAACCGATGAATACTGTGACGAGGGAAAAGGGGAACATTATCCGCTACGAGCACGGCCAAATTACGGAGAAAACGGATCTTATCGTCACGGAGCATCCGGTGACGATAAAAATAAACGGCGAGGAATTCGCCACGCTGGTCTGTACTCCGGAATACATTGAAGATATGGCTGTAGGCTATCTCGCTTCAGAGGGAGTCATATCCAGTACCGAAGAGCTGCAGGATCTCTGGGTTCAAGAGGATGAAGGCTTCGTCCATGCTACGGTCAGCCGCTGGAGTCCGCTTCACCGCCAGCTTTACAGTAAACGTTATGTGACTTCCTGCTGCGGCGCGAGCCGCCAGGGATTTGTTTTTTTTAATGACGCAAAGACAGCTAAACGACTGCATGATGTTCCGGTTGAACTGTCCTTTGACGATATTTTTCGATTGGTCCGGGAGATGCAGGAAGGCGCCGAAACCTTTAGCCAAACAGGTGGTGTCCACAATGCAGCCTTATGTGACCGGAGCGGTATTTTGCTGGAAAGGATGGATATCGGCCGGCATAATGCGCTCGATAAGATCTATGGTCATTGCCTGAAGCAGGACATTCCCATGAACGATAAAGTAATCGTGTTCAGCGGTAGAATTTCTTCGGAGATCCTGCTTAAGGTCGCCAAAATCGGCTGTGGGGTCATACTCTCAAAATCCGCTCCAACGGCACTTGCCCTTGAACTGGCCGAGAATCTGGGGATTACGGCAGTGGGCTTTGTACGTGGAAATTCCTGCAATGTGTATACCCATCCTCAGCGTATTCTCGAATGCAGGAAAGAGATGAAGAAAAATACCGCGGATGTGGAGTAGCCGGATGTCCGGGGCATCCGGCTGCCCTTAATATCGGGGTTCCCTGTAGCGTATTTGGAAATTAGCATTCTTCAGCATAGGGCTCCACTTTGTGGGGTTATTTTGGCACAGAAATGGAGTGAGCATCGTGGAAACCAATGATTTTTACAAACGTGTACTCAGAGACCTGCGGATTTCCGTGACGGACCGCTGCAATTTCCGGTGCCGTTACTGTATGCCGGAGGAAATTTTTAATAAAGATTATCCGTTTTTATCCCGTGATCACATCCTGTCCGTTGATGAGACGGTGAGGATTGCGCGCATTTTCACTCGGCTTGGCGTACAGAAAATGCGTATAACAGGCGGCGAGCCGATTCTGCGCAAAGAATTGCCCGAGATCATTGCAGGCATCTCTGAAATCAAGGGTGCTGAGGATATTGCGTTGACAACCAATGGAAGTCTTCTGGCCAAACAGGCTGTGAAACTGCGCGAGGCAGGATTGATGCGTGTGGCGGTTAGTCTTGATGCGCTGGATGATGAGACCTTTATGAGAATGAATGGCGGTAAGGCCCGTGTTCAGCAGGTTCTCGAGGGAATCGACGCCGCAGCGGAAGCAGGGCTGCAGGTAAAGGTCAATATGGTGGTGCAAAAAGGCGTGAATGAGCATGCGCTGCTGCCGATGGTCCGTTATTTTCGCGAAAAGGGCCATATTCTGCGCATGATCGAATATATGGATGTGGGCAATACCAATGGCTGGGACTGGAAGCAGGTGGTCAGCAAGAAGGAAATACTGGAGCGGATCGGAGAGGAATTTCCGCTCGAGCCTGCCGATCCCAATTACCCGGGGGAAGTGGCTTCTCGCTTCCGTTTTCTGGATGGCAAAGGCGAAATTGGCGTGATCTCATCCGTCAGTGACGCTTTTTGTTCTACCTGCACGAGGGGCAGACTGTCGGCGGACGGCATGTTCTATACCTGCCTGTTTGCGACCAAAGGTCATGATCTGCGCACGCTGCTGCGTTCGGATGCTTCCGACGATGAAATAATGTATCGTATCATGTCTATCTGGGAAGGCAGAAATGATCAGTATTCTCTGGAGCGAGGAACTACAGGCGGAGAACGGAATGAAGGAGCCAAGGTGGAAATGTCCAGGATTGGCGGATAAATATTGGAAATGATGAAATTTTATATTCTTAGAATCTTTTTGTTCACATTGTTGACAAAAAATGAACCTGTGTTATCATGTGTATGAAATGTCATAGTGCAATGGAGGGGCTGTAGGTGTTGCAGCTGCTCTATTGATAGCGTGAACGTTGATTGATGCTCCTATAGGAAACGGGTAGGAGAATTAACCGGCACTAATCTTTCTTTTTCGTATTCTGGCGAAAGGATGGATTCGTGGCGGTTTTTTTGTTGCGTTTTTATGCTGAAAATTTGAAATGTTTATTGGAGGAATGATTCATGTCATCGTTTTACTCACCGCAGCAAATTAAAGACATTGCAGTCGAAACCGGAGAGAAGAAAGCCAAACTTACTCTCTCCGCGCTGCTTGTTCTGGGATTTTTAGCCGGAGCTTTTATTGCCCTCGGATTCCTGCTGGATATCCGCGTCATTGGTACGGCACCTAAAGAATGGGGTTCCGTTACAGGCTTTTTGGGTGCCGCTGTGTTCCCTGTTGGATTGATTCTGACGGTGCTTGCAGGCGGAGAACTGCTGACCGGAAATATGATGACACTACCGATGGCATGGTTTGCACGCAAAATTGGATTTGGCTCGGTGCTGAAAAACTTTATTTTGGTGACCATTGCCAACTTCGTCGGTGCTGTATTCGTCGCGTATTTCTTCGGTCATGTGGTTGGTCTTACGGAAGGAGCTTTCCTGACCAAAACGGTAGCCATTGCTAACGCAAAGGTTCATGATACATTTACGCAGGCATTCGTGTCCGCCATCGGCTGCAATTGGCTGGTATGCCTTGCGGTATGGCTTGCTTACGGTGCGAAGGATGTTGCTGGTAAAATCGCCGGCATCTGGTTCCCGGTCATGGCTTTCGTCGCGATCGGCTTCCAGCACGTTGTCGCCAATATGTTCGTGATTCCAGCCGCTATTTTTGCCGGACAAATGACTTGGGGACAATATTTCCCGAACTTCAGCGCGGTATTCCTGGGCAACCTTGTCGGCGGCGCACTTTTCGTCGCAGGAGCATATTTCGTTGCTTACCGTCAGCCGACTGGCACCGCAGCTCTTCTGAAGCAGCAGGAAAGTCAGAAATCCGCATAAAGCGATTGAACGTTAAGGTTCAAAGTTTGAATGAATTTCAGCACTGCCATGACAGCCGGCTCATCCTTGCTCTGCAGCAGGGAAAGATCCCGGCTGATCTTCATTCCCCGGATGGGAATTTCACTCAGTTCTCCACTGCCCAGTTCTTTGCGGACAACCCAGCGTGACAAAAGAGCAATGCCGAGGCCGCAGGCTACGGCTTCCTTGACGCCCTGACTGCTGTTAAACACAAAGCTGCGCTTGATGGACAGGCCGCCATCCTGAATCAGTCTGTCGCTGTAAGTGCGAGTACCTGATCCTGTTTCCCGCATCACCCATACCTGATCCTGCAGCTGGTTAAAATCGACGCTTTTACTGGCGGTCAGCAGATGGTCGGGAGAGGCGATCAGAACCATCTCATCCTTCATAAAGGCTGTGACTTGAAGATCTTTTGCGTCGACTTGGCCTTCAACCAGTCCGATATGGAAACGTCCTGCACGGATATCCTGCAAAATATTGTCCGAATTGCTGATGTGTACCTGTACATCCACGAGAGGATACTGCTGCGCATAATCCGCAAGCACCCTCGGCAAAATATATTCCCCGATCGTAAAGCTGGCTCCCATAAACAAGGAACCGGTCACTTCGTCTCTAAGCATATGTATATCCTGTTTGGCTTCATCGTATAAACCCAGAATCTGCTGCGCTTTGCCGAATAGTATTTCACCGGCTTCCGTTAATTTCACGAGCTTGGGGGAACGATGCAATAGCTTGGCACCAAGCTCATTTTCCAGATTGCGGATATGAAGACTCACGCCCGGCTGGGATAAATTAAGCAGTTTGGCCGCCTGGGAAAAATTCCGCTGCTCGGCCACCGCGACAAACACTTTCAGTGTATCCGTAATCATGATGTGACTCCCCCGTTTATTTTCGGAATGTTCTTCAAATTCTTAGCCCATAGATCTTCTTCGTCTTATTCTATCTTTCCATCCGCGATCTTTTCATGGTTAGCATCTTCTGATTGCACCCAAAACAGATCATTAAGTGTCCGGTTCAAGGTATAACAAATTTCCAAGCATAATTTTAGTGACGGATTATATGTTCCTTTTTCAATTAAACTGATGGTTTGGCGGGTAACACCGGTTCGATCAGCCAGCTGCTGCTGGGTAAAATCTGCTTGAATGCGCGCCATTTTCACTTGGTTCATCAAAGAGCATCGCTACCTCCTTATGGAACACAGTGTAACATATACATTACTTAATGCAATCTATATATTGCATCTCCGATAAATATTAATTACATATAAAAGGGAATCTTATAATCATTAGTTTTCCTCATGATAGAGATAGCAAATCGGTATTTCACTTCCTGAGCCATCAACTTTATAGTGAGCGTATGAGAACAACAGAGATTGAACAAAGGGGATGGCAATACCAATGATTTCACAGGAATCTGCAGTTCCTCGCAGAAAGAGAAAGACTAACGCTTTTATTCTGGGGATTGGGCTGACGCTGATTTTATCACTGCTCGCAAAAGGATTATCCCTGTTTCCGTTTCTCAGCATTATGGGCCAGCTTGTTCTGGCGATTATCCTCGGGATGGTTTACAGAGCTTCCGTTGGAGTGCCGGGCTACATTATGCCGGGGGTTTCCTTTTCCAATAAAAAGCTGCTTCGCTTCGGGATCATACTGCTTGGGATGCGGCTCAATCTGATGGACATCGCCCACGCCGGTCCAAAGGTTGTTTTACTGGCAGCGGTCAATATTACGGTAACGATCTTTGTTGTATATGGATTGGCAAGGCTGTTAAAAGTGGACCGGACGATGTCGCTGATGACGGCATGCGGGACCGCCATTTGCGGCGCTGCAGCAGTCGTAGCCATTGCTCCGCTGATTAAAGCGAAAGATCAGGAAACAGCTGTCAGTGCAGCCACAGTTGCTATCCTCGGTACGTTGTTTACATTAATTTATGTAGGCCTGTATCCGTTGCTGGGACTAACGAATACGGGGTACGGTGCTTTTGCAGGCGGTACCTTGCATGAGGTGGCCCATGCGATTGCGGCAGCCGCACCAGGCGGGAAAGAAGCAGAGGATATGGCTGTTATCGTCAAGCTGACGCGGGTAGCTCTGCTGGTTCCGGTCTCGCTATGTGTAGGATACTGGGCCAGCCGCAGAGAACAAGAAAAGACGCATAAAAGCAAAATTCAAATTCCGTGGTTTGTGCTTGGCTTTCTACTCATGAGTGCTATAAATTCACTGGGTATCATTCCGCATGCTGTTACAGCGCAAATCATCAATATTGCTTATATTCTGATTGCGATGGCGATGGCAGGTCTTGGCCTCAATGTCGATTTTGCCTTTTTCCGCCGCAACGGAGTGAAGCCCTTTGCAGCCGGATTGATGGGATCGGTGGTATTGGCTATTATGGGGTTTGTGTTGGTACATGTGCTTGGTTTTATGTAAAAAGAAAAAACGGTCTCCGCTGTCCCGGAGCCCGTTTTTTTTATTTTATTCTGAATCATCACCATCATAACCATTGATCAGGTCGGTTCCATGCATATCTTCAATGGTAGCCGAGGGGTCAATCGGACTGTTCATCTGAATATCATCTGCGTCAGGGACATCTTCAAGCTCAGTCTCTTCATCGCTTATGTCATCCTCAGCAGATTGCAGCGATTCTCCGGGAATCTCAGGACGCCGGTTACCGAGCTCCGGACTCATTTCAGAGCGGGTATAAAACTCCACATCGGCGGCTTCCGGCTCACGTGTAATGCTTTGTGCGGTTTGTGTATTCACTTCGCGGAAATCATCCTCGGGAAGACCCTCTTCGATTGGGTGCTCTCTTGCATTTTCGTACCGTTCATATGTTAAATCCGCTTCCGTTTTGTACTCTTCAGACATGATGGTTCCATCTCCTTATTTTGTATTCGATACTTACCCTTACCCTAAACCGTTGGGAATAAACCCTGCGAATTCAGGTGGGAAAAACTGTATAAAAAAATCCCCATAACCCAGCGGTCACAGGGAGAGATGTATCTCATGCTGTAATTTAAAATTTTGGAAATACATATCTGATCAGGAAGTAGAGAAATCCGAAAAAAATGATGATGTATGCCGCATACTTGATAAACGTTGCAGCTACAAGGCTGGAGTCGGATTTCTTATGTACCTCTGTCCGATCCACTTCGACGTTTTGCTCATGAGGTTCACGCATGGCTGTTTCTCCTCCTTCACATTTTATTTCAGGTAATTTGTCCCGCTTGGTACATTTATAAACAAAGCTTCAGCTGCTGAAACAGTTGCCATACGGCGATGCCGACGAATGACTTTTAATATAGAGAAATTGCGAAATTTGTCGATATATTACATAATAAATCGAGAGATTTGCGAAATTTCAGGCGGATTATCTTCTGCCTCATAGCATAAGTAATGACTATCTGAGGTGATATATGAGAGTTGCATTCAAAACAGCCTGTGCGCTGATGCTCGTCATGATCGTTTTGATTGTCGCAAGGCCTGGTTCTGGCTTTGCGGCACCGGGGTCGGATTATATTTCGATGTCAGGCTGGGATTTCAAATGGGCACAGCAAAAAGATGCGGCCGGTCTGAGGGCGAATGAAGCTCCGGACGCGGGCTGGAAAAGGCTGAGTTCCCTGAAAAACCTGCCAACGCGTGATCAGGATACCGCAGACGCATGGTATAAAACGGTGCTGCCCGAGCTTAAGTCCAGCCCTTCCGCACTGCTATTAAAAAAGGTCTATGGGCAGCGCATCATTATTTATCTGGATCAGCGTAAAGTGTACGAGCAGAACCGCGGCTATATGTACGACACCCACAAAATATTGCTTCCGCTGAGCCCCGGGGATAAGGGGAAGACGCTGCGTATTCAGATACAAGCGGAGAAGGACAGGATCGGAATCGCCGGAGATGTACTGACAGGCGATTATCAGGTGCTGCTCAAACAGTTTGTAAAATCGAATCTGGATGATCTGATCCTGGGCAGCTCCATGGTATTTGTGGGAATGGTCATGTTGATTGTGGCTTTGTTCATGCGAAAAGGCCAACTGGTAAGTTGGCTGACATTAACACTCATCTTGCTGTCGATCGGAGCTATCATTCTGACGTATTCGCCGCTTTTATACAGCTTGTATAATGGGTATGGACAGATCATCCTTATTGTTTTTGACATTGCTCTCTTAAGTCTGCTGCCCTCATTGACTTTTTATTTTGAAAAAACAGTTGGCGCAGGATATATGCAGATCATCCGGCATTACCGCAAGTTTCAGACCTTTTATTCGCTAATATGTTTGTGTTTCATGGTTGTGAACCTGTTGCTTAATGATCGAATTTTTGACTTGTATTATTTGTTATCCGTTAAGATACTCGGCTATTTGATTATTTTGCAGATTATTCTGGTCGTCGTCAGCTCCATCGGGTATGCGGTCAAAGGCAACAGGAATGCCCTGATTTTCACATCGGGCTTTGTTGTATTCGGCCTCACCGTTCTGATTGAAATGATAAGCTTCATGGTAAGCAGCGGGAAATACGAACTGTACTGGTGGAAATGGGGAGTTCTTGGATTTGCACTTGCACTTATTGCAGTTCTCGGTCAGAAATTCACTGAGAATCACCATCAGATTCTGATGTATTCAAAGGAATTAGAAATGTTCAATATGGAGCTGCAGCGTTCAGAGAAAATGGAAATTATCAGCGAGCTGGCTGCGTCTGTAGCACATGAGGTGCGGAATCCTCTGCAGGTGACCCGGGGCTTTCTGCAGCTGCTGCTAGAAAAATCAATAAATAAAGACAGGGAGTATCTCACGCTTGCCTTGAAGGAGCTGGATCGGGCTTCAGGCATAATTACCGACTTTTTGACCTTCGCGAAGCCTGAAATTGATCAGGTGCAGCTGCTGGATCTGGCTGATGAGTTCCGGCATATCGAAGGAATTCTGATACCTCTTGCCAATTTTCAAGGCAGTAAAATCACTTCGAGAATTCCAAAGAATCTATATATCGAAGGGAATTCTTCAAAATTTAAACAAGCCTTTATCAATATTATCAAAAACAGTATCGAAGCGTTGCGTGAAGAAGGGCAGATCCATATTTGGGCTTATACCGAACAAGATGAAGTGGTTATTCATATTCAGGATAATGGCGGAGGGATGGAGCCGTCTGAAGTCGCCAGACTGGGCGAGCCTTATTTTTCGAATAAAACAAAAGGTACGGGACTCGGACTTATGGTCACATTCCGCATTATTGAAGTGATGAAGGGGAATATGAAATTTCTTAGTGAAAAGGGAGTGGGGACGGAGGTCATCGTACGTTTTCCTACCGTCATCCAAGAGGATGCTATTTAAAATACCTTGTACGCAAAATGGCGCCGGCTTCACAGCGGCGTCATTTTTGCATACTTTAGATGAAAACTTCAGAATTACCTCCAGTCCTTAAATCCTGCCAGGCGACGTATAAGCTGAGTAAAGCAGCAATCAGAAACAGCAATGCAGAAATAAGGGCTACTTGATTTCTTTGGGCTGCTGATGTATTGGGACGGTTGACACTTCGTGTTTTTACTGGCTTCACACGTAGACACTCCTTTGAATGCAGCGGCATGTGCATTAGTAAGCTAGCTCAGGTGCGTTGTGAACTTACTCTAGATTATGTCTGCTATAAGATTACCGTGCCGGAATAGAAGGAAAATAGACGAAAAACAACATCTTGGTTTGAGTTACAGCTGAATAACTGAATTAATTATTTATATTGTTATATATTATTACTGTAATTATAATAACAATATATATTTTTTTAGTGGTTTCGACAAAATGGTTGGTGACTGCATGATTAAAGAGTATGTTTCAAATCCGTTGTTGGTGTTATTGCGATGGATGTAAGAGGTTGTTTTTTGTTATTTTTGTTATATTATATCAATAACAATAACATAGGGATCAGCTTGGTGGCTGATGGGAGGGCATAATGAGCAGAACAAAATGGGTTGTAAATGATTGGAGCTTTAAAGCTTGTCATGAACAGGAATGGATGAAAGCGAAGGTTCCTGGTTGCGTACATACGGATTTGCTTGCAAATGCGAAGATTCCGGATCCCTTTTACGGAACCCATGAAAAAGAAGTACAGTGGATCGACAAGCAGGATTGGGAGTATGAAAGTCATTTCGATTTGCCGGAGGAGCTTTTGCTGCTTCCGCAGCTGGAGCTTGTATTCGGCGGTCTGGATACGTATGCGGATGTAATCGTGAATGGTCAGCAGGTACTGAGTACAGATAATATGTTCCGGGTGTGGAAAGCCGATGTTAGAAGTGTTCTGAAAAGCAGCGGTAATACGATTCACATCCGCTTCCGCTCTCCTGTGCAGGAGGATCTGCCTAAGCTGGAGAAGCTGGGGTATGCGCTTCCGGCATCCAATGATCAGTCTGAAGTGGGGGGGCTGGGTGAGCAGAGAATCAGCGTGTTTGCCCGCAAAGCACCTTATCATTACGGATGGGATTGGGGTCCGAGGTTCGTTACCAGCGGTATCTGGAGGGAAGTCTGGATTGAAGGCTGGGAGGACAATCGTATTCAGGACCTGTTCATCGAGCAGATTGACATTACTCCTGCTGAAGCCATACTGAAGGCTGTGACTGAGATTGAGGCTGTTGCAGAAGGGGAAGGGATGATCAGACTCCAGACTGAAGATTTGATTTGGGAGCAGAAGGTGATGTTAAACCGGGGCATAAATTTGATAGAGATCCCTTTTGCCATATCCAATCCGAAGCTGTGGTGGTGCAGGGGGCTGGGAGCTGCACATCTATATGAATTTCAGGTCGAGTTGTTACAACATGAATCCCTAATCGCATCCAGGACAATCACAACGGGTCTGCGTTCGGCCAAGCTAATTAGAGAAAAGGATGAAGCGGGATCTACATTTTATGTGGAACTGAATGGTGTGCCTGTGTTTGCCAAAGGCGCGAATCATATCCCGAATGACAGCTTCATTACCGAAGTTACGGAGGAGCGCTACCGTCATGAAATTGCGACAGCCGCTGCCTCCAACATGAACATGCTTCGGGTGTGGGGCGGTGGCATCTACGAGCAGGACATGTTCTACCGTTTGTGTGATGAATACGGCCTGATGGTGTGGCAGGATTTCATGTTTGCCTGCAGCATGTATCCCGGAGATGAGCCGTTTTTGCTGAATGTCCGTGCTGAAGCGGAGGAAAATGTGAAGCGTCTCCGCAATCATCCCTCGGTTGTCATCTGGTGCGGTAACAATGAGATCGACACCGCCTGGTCACATTATACGGAACGTGGCGGCTGGGGCTGGAAACAAAGCTATACGCCGGAACTTCGTGATAAAATATGGAGCGATTACGAGAAGATCTTCCACAGTATTCTGCCGGAGGCAGTAGCTAAACATGCACCGGGTATTCCTTACTGGCCTTCATCACCCATGATTGATTTAACGGGAGACAGTAAGCAGCATGCGGTTAATGATTCTACGGCAGGGGATATTCATTACTGGGGAGTGTGGCATAATGTGGAGCCGTTCGAAAACTATAATATTTACGTCGGACGTTTCATGAGCGAATACGGATTCCAGTCATTTCCTGAGTATCAATCTGTGCGCAGTTATGCAGAAGAGAGTGATCTGGAACTCGAATCACCTGTCATGCTGGCGCATCAAAAAAATGGTCAGGGTAACCGGTTGATTAAGCAGTATATGGATATGTATATGAATGAGCCTAAAGATTTTCCATCCTTTCTATACATGAGTCAGGTGCTTCAGGCAGAGGCGATGAAAATGGCTATTGAGTCGCATCGCCGCCGTAAACCATACTGCATGGGGACGCTTTATTGGCAGATGAACGACTGCTGGCCGGTGGCCTCCTGGGCAGGTATGGACTACTTTGGCAGATGGAAAGCGCTGCAGTATGCTGCCAAGCGCAGCTTCCGGGATATCGCTTTGTCGATTGACGGAACGAGTGAAGACGATCTGGACGTTTATGTCATTTCCGATCAGCTAAAACCGTTCGTCGGCAGCATCCATTTATGGGTTATGGATATGAATGGTGCGGTTCTGAACCAACGCACGGTGCCTTTCTCCATGAAACCCAATACATCTTCCAAGGTTTATTCATCTCCAACCGAACAGCTTTTGCAAGACATAGACATGCGAAATACCTTCATGCTGGCACAGCTTGAAGTTTCAGGTGAGGTACTGGACAGCCAGGTTCATTACTTTGTGCCGATGAAAGAGCTTGCTCTGGAGCAACCCGCAATTCAGATTCATGAAGTCGAGGGAAGCGGCGGGACAGTATTTGAGCTAAGTTCGAACAAGCTTGCTAAACATGTATGGCTTTCCAGCGAAGTGGAAGGCTGTTTCAGTGATAATTTCTTCGATCTGGTCCCAGGGATACCCCAAACGGTGCAGTTCTTTGCACGGACAGAGTCTGTCAGCGCGTTTATTCCTGCCGAGCCGGGCCAGCTGCTTGTAAAATCGATGGCGGATTTTATCCAATCCCGATAAGCTCGAAAAGCAAAAGTAGATGAGTATACAAAAGACTGCCCAGCCGCGGAAGCGGTTAAGGCAGTCTTTTGTATTAATAACATGTAAATTACACGAAATGCAGACCGGACAAATACGGTAACGGAATCGTCCTGAAGCCTTCCGGAGCCATCGTTTTATGCGGAGACTTTGGATCAAAGAGCAGAGATAGCAGTCCGCTGTCATCCAGCTGCAGCTCCTGGCCTCCCTTAGTAATCGTATAACTTCTCTCCTGATCATGGCTTCCGTTGAGATGGAATTTACTTTCCCAGGAAACAGGAAGAAGAGATGAGCATTGGTTCAGCAGACTTGAAGCATCTGCAATCCAAACCGTTCCGCTGTTTCGTCCATCGGTCACCTCAGCCCCGGATGCCTGGAGCAATTTTAACATTTCCTCCTGCTGCCAGGGGATAGGGAGGATCATGTGGTCCGACGGGAATCGATGGTGAAATTCAGCAAACAGCCGAGCGCATCCATGAACATCGCCTGCCCATTCCACAGCACGGGAGGGCTCTTCTGGAGCGGCCGTATTTTGAACATTCGCGGAATGCACGGCTGCCAGCGCGAAAGCCTGTACCCTTCCATCCTTGATGGCTACGAGAGCTTGAGAATTCAGACGGTAAATATCAGGGATCGGACTTGCACCGAGCAAAGCGAGCAGCTGTGCCGGACCCTGCTCATATCCAACTTGTTCAGAAGCAAAGAGCTCAGTCACCGCAAAGATATCTTCAGGCTCCATGTTTCTTATGGTCCAATCGTCTGCTGTGCTGGTCTGCAGCGATTGTGCTGCTGAATGATTCAGGGCCGCTGAGTGAACATGTCCGAAGTACTGGCATCCGGATCGCATATACAGGGAACGGTCTCCGGATACGAAGACAAGGGAAGCGCCGGAACGTTTGGCATGCTCCATACACTCTTCAAGCAGCTTGCTCGCGAGATTCTGACCGCGGTAATCGGGATGCGTGCATACAGAGCCAAGCCCGAATGCGCAAAGCCTGGCACTTCCCACCCGGATCACTTCCGGAACCAAGCCCATAAAAGCGACGATCTTCCCCTCCTCTGTAAAAGCGCCATATGATTGGCTGATCCCCGGGTTAAACAAATATGGAAATAAACTGCCCATGGACTGCTGATCGGGCTGGCGGAAAACAAAATCGGATAAGGCGGCAGCCTCTCCAAGCTCATGCGGTAAAACTTTGCGGATGTTCATCGGTTTCGCCTCCATTTACACATTCACATTCTATTTTCAGTATAAAGGGAAGCTGAAAGCAAATGCTATCATCCATTTTGAATCTTGTTTTGGCGGGGATTGATAAATTCAAGGATAAACCAATCCGAGTAAAGGGATAAAATGGAATACTTCGGGAAAATGTACTGAGGTGGCTTTCTTTTTACATGGTGAAAAGTCTTCCTCTTATTAGGTAATGGGTTTGTAAAGAGTCACGGAAGGGTTATATATATATGGATTGTTCAAATGATAAGGCATGTATTCTATTCTAAAGAGGCGAGGCTTTTGGAATCTACCACACTCATTAACTCACTTGTTTTGCTTATGGCTGGTTTGCTGCTTGTTGGCGTCTTAACCACCAAGTTCTCCTCACGGTTCGGAATGCCCGCACTGGTCCTGTTTATCGTTGTCGGGATGGTGCTGAACCGGTTCATTTACTTTGACAATGCCTTTATAACCCAAATTGTCGGCATTCTTTCTTTGATTGTTATTCTGTTCGAAGGCGGGATGCAGACCAAATACGATGATATTAAGCCGGTGATAGGCTCGGCTCTTTCACTCGCCACAGTTGGTGTGCTCCTAACCGCTTTTGTCGTTGGTATTGCTGCCAAATACGTGCTTGGCGTATCCTGGACGGAAGGCTTTTTGTTCGGAGCGATTGTCGGCTCTACAGATGCTGCAGCTGTATTCTCTGTACTTGGCGGCAAAAATATTAAAAAACGTTTGACCTCCACACTTGAGGCGGAGTCAGGAAGTAATGATCCCATGGCGATGTTCCTGACGATATCCCTGATCGAGTTATTCGAGCATCCGGATTCTTCCATAATCAGATTAATCCTGTCATTTATATGGGAGATGGGCATTGGTCTTGTTCTTGGCCTGCTGATCGGAAGATTGGCTGTATATGTGATTAACAAAATCAATTTTGATTCCTCCGGACTTTATCCGGTCATGGCATTGGGTTTCGCCGTGCTTTCATACAGCGGAACCTCCATTATTGGCGGCAGCGGCCTGCTTGCCGTATACGTGACAGCAATCGTCATGGGGAATTCGGAGCTGGCATATGGCAGGTCTATCATGCATTTTAACCAGGGCTTTGGCTGGATGATGCAGATTGTCATGTTTGTACTGCTCGGTCTCCTCGTGTTCCCTGATAAGCTGCCGGCTATTATTGGCCCGGGACTGCTTCTATCGCTGATCCTTATGCTTGTGGCTCGTCCAATCGGCGTTTTTATCAGTACCATTGCAATGAAATATTCGATGAGAGAAAAGGTTCTGCTCTCTTGGGCAGGACTGCGCGGTGCGGTTCCCATCGTACTTGCTACATATCCATTATTAGCCCAAATGGAGCATGGGCGGTTATTCTTTAATGTCGTTTTCTTTGTCGTATTGACCTCGGCCATTATTCAGGGGGCGACGGTGTCCCCACTTGCCCAGAAATTGGGGCTGGCCGGCGATCTAAAGCCTTCCAATCCCTCACTGCTGGAGCTCACTGCTCTAGGGAAAACCAGATCTGAAATCAACCATATTGAAGTGAATACCTCGATGGCGATCGCCGGAAAGGAAATTTCGGAGCTTGATCTGCCGGAGGATATCCTGTTTACGGCCATTATCCGCGATGAGCAAATTATTGCCCCGCGCGGGAACACGCGGATTGAGGCGGGGGATACGCTGTATATGCTGAGTCCCAAAACCAAGCGCAAGCAGCTCAAAACCATTTTGACCTCGCCGGCCCTGCCTGTCGTTCATCTAAACGAAGTGAAGCAGCCTGTGGAGGAAGCAACGAACGTTCTGCCGCCGACGGATCAGACCAAAAAAGAAAAGTAATTAAAAAGCCCGGCTATTCCTCTAAAAAAAGGAATCCGGGCTCATTTAGGCTTCATGCTTTGCTGTGGCTATTTTCTTAGGCTTTTCCAAGTATGAAGCTGATGATCAGAATGATAAGAACGATGGAAGTAATGATAACATACAGCTTATCGCCTTCCCGTACAAAGACCCATATTGAGATGGCAACGCGCAGCACTGGCGTAAGAATCAGCAAAATTAATCCGGTCGTAATGACGGCGTAGGGTTTCAGCTGGGCAGTACCGCTAAATATATCAGACAGGGTGTGAGGATAAAAGTTCTCGGGATATCCGCTGCCGCCTTGAATAAAGAGCAGGATCAAACCAAGTACAATAACCGCAGCACTGATAATGACACCAACCCGGAGCCAGCGGCTGACGGCGAGTTCAACATCTTGAATTTCACTTTTTTCATTCATTTGCCGAATCCCGCCCCTTCATAAATCATTTGGAGGGCTACATAGAGCAGCACCGGGATGAACAGCTTCCGGATGGTTTTGCTCTTCATGCGCTGCATAATCTGGGCTCCAATCGTTGCCCCGGCCAGAACACCCAGTGCAACCGGTCCCGCGATGTGGGGATCAATGTCCCCGCGCAGCAGATAGACCCCTGCACTTGCGGCGGCGGTTACACCCATCATAAAGTTGCTGGTTGCCGTCGATACCTTAAGAGGAAGCTTCATGAAGACATCCATAGCCATGACTTTAAAGCTGCCGCTGCCGATGCCGAGCAGGCCTGATATGACGCCGGCCCCGTACATCACGCTGAAGCCTCCATAAACATTGCCCACATTGTAAGGAATTTGCTGCTGAATGGCCTTGTCATAATAGCTTCCTCCGAGCTTCAGCTTTGCTGCTGCGGGATGCATTTCAACCAGCTCCTGCTGATCGCCTTTCTTTTTCTTGATCATATTGATCGCGGAATAGATGAGCAGAAGTCCAAAGATAATATAGAGCAAATTGGGCGCGATGAGACCACCGATAAATGCTCCGGTTATGGCACCAATCGTCGTGGCGATTTCCAAAAACATACCCACGCGCAAATTGGTGATACGGTCGCGTATGTAAGCGATCGCTGATCCGCTTGAAGTAGCGATAACCGAAATAATGCTGGCTCCAATCGCATGCTCGATGCTCACGCCGAACAGCAGCGTTAAAGCCGGCGTGACGATGATGCCACCGCCAAGTCCGAGCACTGATCCTACGATTCCGGCCAAAATGGCGATCAGAAGGATTTGCAGTGAGAACAAAATCAAGTCAAGACACCTTCCTCTCCAAAAAGTTTACCCGATTGCATTACACTCAGGGGTACCTGTACACTATATGTGAACTGTCCTGACACTCGGGCGAAATACGGGTCTATTATACAACGATTGTATAATTTATGATATACAATCGGACATTAAATTTGATTTTTATATTTACATTGTAAAGTATATTGTGAATTGATCACCAAAATGGAATGCAATCCGACCGGGAGAAGGGGAGAAACATATGCGTTTTAATCAACTGGATGAAAAGGATGAGCTGATTCTAAAACATTTGCTGGATAACGGGAGACTCAGCCACGCAGAGCTAGGCAGATTTGTCAATTTGACGAGAGCCGCCGTCAGGGAACGTGTAAACAACCTGATGGAGCAAGGAATTATCGATAAATTCACGGTAAGTGTTAATCCCCTGAAAGCAGGGAAAAGCCTGTCAGTTTACTTCAACATCGATGTTGAATGGAGTATGCTCGAGACCGTAGCGGAGCAGCTTCTCTCGGATGAGGAGATCACCAGTGTGTATCAGATGAGCGGTGGACCGCATCTTCATGTTCATGCATTGATGGATAATCAGGAGCATGTGGAGCGGTATCTTCTGCGGCTGCAGGAACTGCAGGGTATCACAAATGTTCATAGCGAATTTTTGATCAAACGGTTTAAGGAAAGAGAAGGTTTGCTGATCTGACGGCACGCTTCCTTTCTCTCGAAAAGTATTTCCCATCCTGCTGCTCATTACCCGCGAGGGGCAGAACAAGACATTACCCCGGCCAAAACAGGTTCTGATTAAAGGAGGGTTCTGATGGCGGCAACGGAAGAGACCGCATATTTAGCGGAAGAGCTAAAGAAAATTGAAGCTTGGGAGAAGAATCAGAAGCAGGTGTGGTTTTGGGAAAAGCTCAGCCGTCTGCCGTTTATGCTGTTGGACAAACTGACCCCAAAACGGATACGTGACAAGCTTGGGGATGCGCTGGGGGAAGTAGGGCGGTTTCTGCAGACCGGTGGACAGTATCTGGTCCAGCAAAAGAGCGTATTGAAGCTGCTTCAAGCCGCATGGATCCATTCGCAAAACGGTGCTGCCAAGCTGCCGGAGGAGCGAGAACTCAATGGGGAAAAGGCTGAGTTTACGCTTGAAGAAGCCGCGAATTTGCCGCTTGAGGTTATGGACAGAACGGCAGAGGAGCTGACAAGCCGCCGCGTCAAGTTCGCAGCTGCTCAGGGTGCAACCACGGGTGTTGGAGGTGTGTTTACACTCGCTGCGGATATTCCGATGGTACTTGGCTTGTCTCTTAAAGTGCTGCAGGAGATGGCTTTGTGTTACGGATATGATCCAAGATCGGAACAGGAGCGGGTATTTATCGTGAAATGTCTGCAGTTTGCTTCCGCCGATATTGTAGGTAAAAAGGCGGTGCTGGAAGAGCTTGCCCAATTTGAGCAGGAAGATCATGCGCTGCAGGTATTTTCCCAAATCCAGGGATGGCGTGAGGTCGTTCAAACGTACAGGGACAGCTTTGGCTGGAAAAAGCTGTTTCAGCTGGTGCCGGTCGCAGGTATTCTGTTTGGTTCCATCAGCAATAAGGGGACGATTGAGGATGTTGCGGAAGCAGGGAAGATGCTATACCGGAAACGGAGAATCCTTACAAGACTCAAATAAAAAAGCATTAAAAAGCCCTTCTGGTTCTTCGGTGAACTTATTTCGCCGAAGAGACCGGAAGGGCTTTGCTCTGTTAGGTTTTGATTAGTTCTTTTATTCCTCGCTTTCGCTGGACCATTGATTCAGAAGCTTATCTGAAGGAAGCAGGAAGGTTAGAATACCGAGAATTGGCAGGAAGCTGCACAAGGTCATCACGGTGTTGACACCAACCATATCGATCCATTTGCCGAGAACAAGAGCACCGAGACCGCCAAGCCCGAAGGCCAGCCCAGTGATGAGGCCGGATACGGTTCCGATTTTACCGGGGAAGAGCATTTGGGCATATACCACGGTAACGGAAAAGCTGGAAAAGACGATCAATCCGATCAGGGCCAGCAGAATGCCCGCCCCCCATAAACCGACATGGGGCAGCAGCAGAGCGAGCGGAGCTGCAAGCGCCATGGAACCGAAAATAATATTCCGCTTGCCGAAACGGTCTGCGAGTGGTCCGCCGAAGAAGGTGCCGACTGCACCCGCGCCAAGAAATAGGAAGATAAAGATCTGGGCGTCATTGACGCTTAAACCATAATGATCGATCAAATAGAACGGAAAGAAAGTGCTGATGGAGGAGCTGTACCAAGACCGGACAAAGACCAGCACGATAAGCATCACAATGGCAAACCGGACTTTCGTGCGTACCTCAGGCTTCAGCTGGCGTGCCGCCGCCTTTTTCTTCACATGTGCGCCGCTTTGCAGCTTCCTGCCATACCATCTGGCAACGTAAATTTGAACGGCGATGCCTGCTCCCGCTACGAGCGTGAACCAGATGGCTCCGAACAAACCGAGCGGTATGAAGATCCACATGGTTAGCATCGGCGCCAGCGATTGACCTGCGTTTCCTCCTACTTGGAAGATGGACTGGGCCAATCCTCTGCGTGTGCCCGAAGCCATATGGGACACTCTGGAGCCCTCCGGATGGAAAGCCGCCGACCCGAGGCCGACGAATACGACAGCCAGCAGCACAGCCGGGTATGTATCAGCGAAGGCCAGTAGAAGCATGCCTGTAAAGGTGAAGCCCATGCCTACTGGCAGAATAGCCGGAGTCGGTTTGCGGTCTGCGAACCAGCCGACAACAGGCTGCATAATGGAAGATGTGAAATTTATTGCGAAGGATATCCACCCGATCTGCGTATAGTTTAAGTGCATGGAAGATCTTAGAATGGGAAAAATGGCTGGAATAACCGACTGAATCGAATCGTTGAACAGATGAACAAGACTGATTGCGATCAGTATGCGGAAGACGGTAGCACTCGCATCGGAACCGGCTAGCGGCTGTCGTCCTTTTTGTGGTGCGGCGCTATTTACGGTAGGAACTGACATATGAACCTCCTGCTCTCATCAAATGGATAAAGAGATTATATGACAGAAAAAGGGTATGCGTATACCCTTACTTGATAATGACGCCTCCAAAAGGGATCACTTCGCGCAATATTCTTTTCAGCAGGCCTTCTTGTTCCATTTCTTTCTGCAGGCGGCTGGTCTGCTGTCCGGCATGAAACAGAACCGTGCCATTTCCGGTCATTTTCCAGTGATAGTTCATATGCTGGCTGGCCAGCGTATTGCCGTAGACGGTTAATTCGAGCTTGGCATTTTCGGGATAAGCAACGAGGCTGCCTGCATCGATATACAGCGGCTCGGAAGGATGGAGCTCGGATTCATAAACTGCTCCTTCCGTTAGCAAGCCGATTGTACCCGAACCAGAGAACTTCATCTTTACCGCATCTTTGGTAATCAGCATATTTTTAATGTGAAGTATCCGGGTATGCATTTGAATTCCTGTGCTGTAAAAGAAGAGATTGCGGAAATCGTAGAGAAGATCGCTGTATTCCTGGAGCTCCACGGTTTTAATGGTAAATCCGGGAGGCAGTGCAGCGGTAAACTGGCAGGGACCGCTCATATCCGCCTGGATCAGTCTTTTTTTTCGGTACATTCCTTTCACATTCATGAAACGGTCGCTGCGGCCATCGGAAGGACCGCGGTAAGCGATGACTTGCTCGGGATGGAGAATATGCATGGATTCCCCTTCACCAAGCGAGAAGTCTACGGCTTGTCCATTCCCTCCTCCGGATTCCCGGATTCTGATATTCAAAAAAGTTTCCTCCTTTTAGAGGTGATAGTGAAAAGCTACAGCCGCGTTCTTCGGTTGGAGCGACGCATGGCGAAACGTAAAACGCGGATCAGGACAAAATAACCTATGACGAGAAGAACGACGGTAATGAGCATGATTTTGAATTTACGCGCTTTGGCGTCCTTAAGCTCGTTCACTTCCTTCAATTGATTGACCGTTTCAGCCAGCTGGCGGTTCTGCTCCACAAGCTGAACGTTTTGCTCCTCGAATGTCTTGGCATTTTGCTTCGCCTGGTCCAGCTCATCCAGCGTTTCCTGATAACTCTCCTTAAGCTGATTAACCTCACCCGGAAGATCAGAGAACTTTTCCACACCATTGTAGAAGTCATGAAAATAATTCGCGTGGGCGGAGGTACCGGCAAGCAGCAATCCCCATATCACTAAAAAAAGCATACTGATCGTTCGGAGCGATGATATTTTATGAAGTTTCTTGTTTTTTTTCATATTTTCACCACCTGCCGCATAGTATGGAACATGCCTGGTAACCTACATTACCCCAAAACACATGGAGTTGATTATTATACGGATTGGATATTTGTAAATGATTCAAAGTTTAGGAACTATCCTGAACGGGTATATCTAGTAAGTAGCCGCTAGATTCGTCACACTTATTTCATTCCCTGAGGATATAACTATTAAAAATACACAAATACACATAGATCAGGCTGAGGCCGATATGAGGGACTGCAGCACATGCTATGCAATGTTAAAAGGAGAAGATTGAAATGGAAAAAGAACAACAATACAAAAAAATGCTGATTACTGTGAATGGTAAGCCCGTAGGCAGAGAAATCTGGATTGACAAAATAACCTATGCACCGGTTTTTTTAGATGAATTAGCTGTCAAACCAGCAGGATCGGATGCCGAAGCAGCAGTCAGCTGATTTTGTATCATAATATCATAACCAGGCGATAAAAACCCGTAGTCCAACAGGACTTTCGGGTTTTTTTGCTGTATATTGTCGTCATGTGATACAGATAATGAAAAGCCTATTTATGCCTAACTAAAATATAACGTTTATTTTCATATGTTTGTTACATATTTCGACATTTATTTATGTGTAGTTCTTATATACTATAAGGGGCTTCGTGCTGGGCTTTGTTTAGGTCTTTTTGCGCATTTTGTCAAGGATGGGGGGAATTAAGGCTAAAAGAACAAATGAGATTTCTCAAGCGTGTCGTAAATATGCTAAAATGATAGAAATATATCGTACGAACATATGTTCCGTGACAGTCTGCTGTCAGCCCATATTGGTACGATATAAAGATGACAAGAAAAGGGGTGAAATCCATGCAGTCAGGTATTCAGGAAAATTTTACATGGAACCGCAGTCACATCTTTGCAAGCGGCTCCAATAAAGTCATTTTGTTGGTTGAATGGTATGGGGGATCCTTTCGTCCTTCAAGAAAGAGAAGTACACCCAAACTGATCGCCCAAGATGTGCAGCTGCATTTATGGTTTGAACCGCAAGTCTCTTTAGTCCATGTCCATGGAGCGAAGGCAATGAAAAACCTGGGTCAGTCACTCATGATTCCTCTCGGTCATCTGTATGATGGTGTGAAGCAGTTTATAGCCATCGAACTTGCTCTTGAGCCTCAAAATGCTGGCATGCATGGCGTTTTGTCAGCTCAATGGAAATTCAAAGAAAAGAATAAAGAACGCATTAAGGAACTTCCTGTAAAGGAATTATATATGAACTATACCTACCATACAGGGCTATTACAGCAGCCGGAAAATTTCCATGTACGAAAGCATGTGAAGCTTCTGGAAACCCAGAGTGTTCTGAAGGAGGCCATTCATTTATTCGAATACGGGGAAATTGACCGTGGAGAGTGGCTTCTGCGTCGAAAAGGGGATGAGCTGTTAATTGAAGCTGCGCGTTTTACGGATGGCCGATTGCTTGAAGAAGCGGATATGTTATACCAGCTGAGCGAGCACTATGTGAGCACCTATCAAAATCGCAAGGTTCTAAAAATAAAAAACGGTTAATATGTTCGCTTATTTTCGCATCTCTGAAGAAATCAGCCTGAGGCATAAGTCTAGAGAAGCAAACAGGGCTGGGTTTTTTAGGCAGGATTCGCTTTGCTACAAGTCGAATGGACTACATCACGCAACTCTAAATGAGTCTAATTTACTATATGAGCTAGGAGAATCCACATGACCGACAGACTAATTCGATTAATGCGCATCATTACACTTGTTCAAGCTAAACCGGGGATACTGGCAAGGGAGCTGGCAGAAAGATGCACTACCAGTGAACGTACCATTTACCGTGATATGGAAGCCTTAAGCGCCATGCATATACCTATCACCCATCTTGGATATGGGAAAGGGTATCAATTTATCGGCAGGTTTGCTTTATATCCATTCGATTGGACGGAGGAAGAAGTTCATGCATTTCGGACTCTTGCTCAGGTCATGAATCAAGTCAAGCCTCTGCTGCCCGAAGGATTCGAAGGCGCCTATGAAAAGGTAATGGCTGCACATCATAAACAGAGCATCGATCGAATAGAAACTGAGCTTCAGGAAAGTGATCATCACAAACCGGGAAAGACCGCCAAGGGATCATCCGCAGAGGAACAGTCCCAGTATCTGATACCGATTTTGCAGGCAACCCTGTCTCATCAAATCATCCAGGCTGAATATTACATTCCGGAACGAAATGAGCTTCTTTACGGTAAAATAGATCCATACCTCCTGATCCCATGGCAGCGCCGTTTTTATCTGGTCGGACGAAACCATAATACGGGAGAAGTACATACTTATCGCCTGAATCATTTTGAACGGGTCGTTGTGTTGGATGATTGCTTCATCAAAGTACATACCCATATACAGCAGGAGTGCCATGATCATTTTCGCGGAAAAGAAGAAGAACCGGTTTCATTCAAGGTTAGACTCTCCTCTGCGGTCATTCCGAAATACAAAGAAAAGGAATTTATACTGCCGTTTGCGGAAATGACTGAGCATGATGGAAGTCTAGTCATTAATCTGAAGGTTTCTGATGTCCGTGAATTCATGAGCTGGCTGTCCCAATACGGGTCCGAAGCAGAAATTATTGAACCTGTTCATTATCGCGAAATGATGAAACGCCAATTAAAAAAATGGCTTGCGGTGTATGGGTGAACGGCGATTTTTCACTTTACTACATCAACTCACCAGAGAAGTGGGCCTGCATATTTTTTTACAGCCGCTATGCCGGTCCGCGTTTCTGGCTGATTTATGTATCATCCAATCTACCTGGGCCGGCTCATTGCTTCTCTCCTCCATTGCATCGGCTCTCTCCCTCCTGAATTCATTATCGACGACTTTTTCCTAGTTTCCGCTTCAAAATGACGGTTATAGCCCGGGAAATGATTTTCCTTATAATGGATTTTTGTGTTAATATTTATAAGAAGTTTCTCTAAATATTGGATATTCGAGGAAACGGGGAATGGATTTTGAGATTTTTCTTGTCTGGAAAATCGCCGGAGGAAATGGAAGCCGAGAACAAAAACAGCTTGAATCTGAGAATTAATATGTTTTTCTTCAGCACGTTTATCATTTTTTGCGTCGTGATTGTCCGTTTGGCCGTCCTGCAGTTTGTTGAAGCGCCCAGCTTGACGGTGAAAGAGGCCAGCCAGAATACAAAAAACATACCTCTTCCTCCTGATCGTGGAAACATCCGCGATGCTGCAGGGGCCAAACTGGCATATTCAAACCCTGTGGAGTCGCTTTATATTACGTTGATGAAGGATTACAACAAGACAACGGAAAAAGGAAAGAAGAATCGTCCTGAAGCGGACAAAATGGCGGCACAGATGGCAGACGCCTTCAAGCAGTTCGGAGATGGCAAAAACAAGCCTCTGACAAAGGATGAAATTATCGAAGCGATGGATCTTGAATCCAAGCTGGATAAAGGATATATACCTCGCCGCATCAAGTCGGATCTGAACGAAAAAGAAATTCAATACTTTATGGAGCATAAATCTGATTTTCCGGGTATTGAGATTATCGAGGAAACCACGCGTCAATATGACCCGGAAACCGTTGCCGTACAGACCGTCGGCTATGTCAAATCTTTTAAGCGGACGGAAATTTTGAAAGATTATGACGAGGCAAGGAAAAATAGTGCGGATGACACCAATCCCGGAGAAATATATACGAAAGACGAAATTGTCGGCTTTGACGGCGTTGAGGAATCATTCCAGAAAGAGCTGAGAGGAAAGAACGGCTACAAAGTGGCTTCCGTAAGTTCAGCCAACATTCCGGAAGAGATTGTGGACATCATTCCTCCAGTCAAGGGAAATGATGTGTGGCTGACCATCAACAAAGAAGTTCAATTGCAGACGGAGCAGGCGATCAAGGACCAGCTCGTTTGGCTGCATTCCCATCCGGTGTCCGGGCAGACTCATCCCGAAGCTGTGACGGGCTATGCGGTAGCCATGGAAGTGGACACAGGCAACATCGTAGCGATGGCGAGCATTCCGGATTACGATACAAACATATGGAAAAAAGGGTCTGCTTCGAATGCGGATTTCGACAAGCTCAATTCAAATTATCAGAACGGGGCCATTACCCCGATTAGCTCCGGCAAATCGAAGCATGGGCTGGATTCAGGAGTTCTGCTCGGCTCAACGATCAAACCGCTGAGCGTGCTCATCGGATTGAACGAGAAACTCTTTACAACGACTACTCCTTATAATGATACTGGTGTCACGTATTTCGGTAAGGAGCAAAAGGCTGTACATAACTCCCAGAATCACGCGTATGGCTATTTCCGGACACCCGCGGATGCCATTGAGCATTCATCGAATGTTTTTATGGTAGATAAGGTCGGCAACGCGTTGTATAGCAAGTTTGGTAAAAAGGGTATCACGGTATGGAATAAGTACATGGAGGAATTCGGATTGGGTGTGTCAACAGGGGTTGACCTGCCTAATGAGTGGCTGGGCCGAAAGGAATATGGAACGGCCGATCATGTTCCCAAATCCGTCGGAAGCGCTCAAGCTGCGCTTGTTTATGCATCCTTTGGCCAAGGGGGCAAATATACGCCGCTGCAGCTGGCACAGTATACCGCTACGCTTGCGAATGAAGGTGCGAGGATTAAGCCGCAAATCGTCAGCAAAATTACGGACCCCAGCGGCAAGGTGATTAAAACAACCAAGCGGGAAGTTCTGAACACAGTCAAATTTGATGCATCCTTTTGGAAACTCATTAAAAAAGGAATGAACACGAACGTTAACGGGGCCTTTGACGGATTCCCTTATGATTACGCCAGAAAAACGGGTACTTCCCAGCAGCAGGTCAATGGGGTTAACCGGGATAACGGGGTGTTTATCGCCTATGCACCGCGCAATAATCCAAAACTGGCTGTTGCCGTTGTCATTCCGGAAGGCGGGTTCGGCGCTTATAGCGCCGCGCCAGTAGCCCGTAAAATGTTCGATGCTTATGATCAAGTGTACGGTTTGGACGGCGTTCCGAAAAAGCCGCTGCAGGACAAAAAAGCAGAGGAAGAGAAGGCGAAGGAAGCTTCCAATAAACAGCAATAAGAGCGACAATTATAGCGGCAGAAGGGGGAAATACTCCTGGTCTGCCGCTTTGTTTTGTCTCAACACCGGTCGAATCATAGCGAAAGATGCCGAGCACCCCTCATGTATGCTAAAATAATCAATGTTATTTTAGTTAGAGAGGGGGGGAGCCGGTGGGCGAATACACACCGGACCATCCGGAGCAGGAAGAAACGAAAAAGAAGGGAAATCTGAATTTAAGAATCAACTTGTTCTTTTTCAGTACTTTTATGATCTTCTGTGTCATTATTATCAGACTGGCCATCCTTCAGTTTGTAGAGGGACCAACCCTGACGGAGAAGGAATCCAGTAATATTGTCAAAGACGTACCGCTTCCTCCAATACGGGGAACTATTTTTGATGCGGCAGGTGTAAAACTGGCCTATTCGACACCAACACAATCGCTTTATATCACATTAATGAAGGATTATAGTGAAAAAAACGGCAGTAAAAACCGCCCTGAAGCCGAGGAAATTGCGCAGCGGCTTCTGGAGGTGTTTGATAAATACGGGAATCCAGATGCGGAGAAAATGACCAAGCAGGATATTATCGACGCTATGGATTTGGATTACAAAAAATACGCTGGCTATTCGCCGCGCCGGATTAAAATGGATCTGACGGACAAAGAGATTGCATATTTCAGTGAGCATAAGTCCGATTTTCCGGGTATCGCCATCGAAGAAGAGAGCGTCCGGCATTACGATCCGGATACCGTTGCAGTCCAAACCATTGGATATATTCGTACATTCAGCGGCTCGAAGACCCTGAGCAAGTACAAGGGTATCGATGAAGAGCAGCGGAGCAGCGACGTCACGACTGATCCGGGACTCGTATATACGGAGCCTGAATTCGTCGGGTTTGACGGGCTTGAACTGATGTATCAGGACGAGCTTCGCGGCAAGAATGGCTACAAGAAGGTGCCTATCAATCCGCGCAATATGCCGGAGGGCGTGGATGAAATCGTACCACCAGTAAAAGGCGATAACATCTACTCGACGATTAATAAGGATATCCAGGTATCCACAGAGCAGGCTATTACAGAGCAGCTGAACTGGCTTCATACCCATCCGGTATCCGGCAGAACGCATCGCGATGCCACCACCGGCTTTGCCGTGGCGATGGAGGTCAAGACAGGCAATATCGTAGCCATGGCCAGCATGCCGGATTACGATACGAATGTATGGCAGACTGGCAGCGTAACACCGGATAACTGGAAAAAGATACAGAACATTTATATGAATGGAACCATCCGGTCGTTTAATCCGGGCAAAAAGGGTGACCATCCGGAGTCTGTTGTCCTGCTTGGTTCGACCCAAAAGCCGCTCAGCGTGCTGCTTGGTTTGAAGGAAGGTTTGATTACAACCAATACCTATTATCAGGATAAAGGCGCAGCTTATTTTGGTAAGGAAGGACATCAGACGCGTGTCCAAAACTCAGGAGGTCACGTATACGGAGGTATGGATCCGGCACGGGCGATCGAGAAATCCTCCAATGCGTTTATGGTCGATATGATCGGTAAAAGGCTTTACGATAAGTATAAAGACAAAAGCATCGGTGTTTGGGACGAATACATGACCCAGTTCGGGCTTGGCGTCCTGACAGGCAGCGGTC
This sequence comes from Paenibacillus sp. J23TS9, assembly GCF_018403225.1. Classification (NCBI taxonomy): domain Bacteria; kingdom Bacillati; phylum Bacillota; class Bacilli; order Caryophanales; family Paenibacillaceae; genus Paenibacillus; species Paenibacillus sp. J23TS9. The sequence continues at coordinate 173,487 of NZ_BOSG01000005.1, forward strand.
TTCCGGGTGAGTATAAGGGGCGCAAGGAGTACACGAACATTAAGCAGGCAGGCAGTACGCAATCTGCAATGGCCTATGCTTCTTTCGGCCAGCAGGGGAAATATACGACGCTTCAGCTGGCGCAATATACAGCGATGCTTGCTAATGAGGGTAAGCGGCTGAAACCGCAGCTGGTCACCAAGATTACCGATGAGAAGGGTAACATCGTTAAAACCTTTAAGCCGGAAGTCCTCAATACCGCGGATTTCCCCAAATCCTATTGGAATGAAATCCGGCGCGGAATGAAGAGTGAAGTATCAGCATTCGGAGATTTTCCTTATGCCTTTGCTCGGAAGACTGGTACATCGACGCAGCAGGTCGGTCATCAGCTCGTGGATAACGGCGTATTTATCGCCTACGCACCTCGGGATAATCCGGTGCTGGCTGTCGCCGTTATGATTCCGGAAGGCGGCTTTGGCTCGCAAAGTGCCGCGCCGATTGCCCGGAAAATATTTGATGCGTATGACAAAGTCTATGGACTGGACGGAGTTCCAAAAGGCAACCAGGACAATAACGCGAATGGAACCGATACGACGAATAATCAAACAACCAGCAATCATTAAAATTTACACTCTATCATATACAGATGAAATCAGGGGCAGGCTTCGGGGAGACACGAACCTGCTCCTGATCTTTTTTATTCGCAGGGATAGCAGGTCCTGTTCCTGTCCCGGAACGGATGGATGGTCATCGACTGAAAAACCCTTTTGTGGCTGTCCCCGGCTTTATGGTAAAATGTTCGTATGTGTGCATGAAACGTGAAAAAGAGAACGTACAGGGGGTACAGCATGAATAACCAATATAAACTGCTAGCACTGGATATGGATGGCACCCTGCTGACGAGTGAGCATATCATCTCGCCAGTAACATCGGAGTGGATACAGAAAGCCAAAGAAAAGGGAGTCCATGTATGTCTTTCGACCGGAAGAAGCTTTGGGAGTGCGCTGCCGTACGGTGAAGAATTGGGGCTGTTAACGCCGATGATCACCGTGAATGGCAGCGAGGTATGGAGAGCTCCGCATGATCTGCATCTGCGTTCTTTGATGGATACGAAGCTTATTTCTGCCATGCATGATATCGCTGTGGCGGAAGACTGCTGGTACTGGGCTTATTCTGTAGAGCGGGTGTATAACAAGGATGAGTGGGTAGACGATATTGAGGGAAAGGAATGGCTCAAATTCGGGTTTCATACGGAAGATGATGATGCACGCCATCGCATCCTGATGAAATTACAGGATATGGGCGGACTTGAAATTACGAATTCCTCCCCTCATAATCTCGAAGTGAACCCGCAAGGGATAAACAAGGCTGCCGGAATTCGCGAGGTATGCGGCTTGCTTGGACTAGATATGAGCGAAGTGATTGCGGTTGGGGACAGCATGAACGATCTGGCAGCGATTCAGGCAGCAGGGCTGGGCGTTGCCATGGGGAATGCACAGCAGGTTGTCCGAGATTCTGCAGATTTCGTTACGACAAGCAATGACGAAGATGGTATTGCGAAAGTCATTGAAAAATTTATTTTTATGTAGCATGAGCTGAAGAAAGTATCATCAGTCTCTATTTCTATCAAGAAGGGATCGAAGCTATGGCTATACTCGGATGGATTCTGATCATTGCCCTGTTTGCCGTTGGACTGGCCGGAGCAATATTTCCCGTGCTGCCGGGTGCGGTGGCGATATTTATTGCCTTTTTCGTCTATGGCTGGTTCTTTACATTTGGGCATTTCAATGTGTGGTTCTGGATCATTCAAGCGCTCATCATCATTGTGCTGTTTGTGGCGGATTATGCGGTAAGTGCCTGGGGAACGAAGAAGTTTGGAGGCTCCCGGCTGTCCGTTATTTTAAGCACCATCGGCGTTATTATCGGGCCTTTTGTGATTCCGGCTTTCGGCCTTATTATCGGTCCGTTTCTAGGGGCCTTTGTTGGTGAACTGATTGTCGGTTCCTCTGTGTCAAAATCCGTAAAAGTCGGCTTTGGTACATTGGTGGGACTGTTCAGCAGCATGGTGATGAAAATTATTTTGCAAATTGTAATGATTGTTGTGTTCTTTATTTGGATCGCTGTTTTTTAAAGTCATATGCTCCATGGGTTGTGCTCGCTGGGGGAAAGAAGGGAATAGGGTTTGGCTAAAAAAGAATCGTTTATCAAAGGTACACTTATTCTGGCTGCTGCAGCATTGGTGGCAAGGGTATTGGGGCTGGTACAGAGAGTGCCCCTGGATCACTTGTTTGATGATGTCGGCAAGGCTTCATTTTCCATTGCGAACAACGTGTATCTGATGCTGCTTACGGTAGCCACTGCCGGCATTCCGAGCACGCTCAGTAAAATGGTATCGGAACGTTATGCATTGAAGAGGCCGGGCGAGGCGCGTCAGGTATATCGTGCGGCGCTGCTGTTTGCCGTATTTGCCGGTGTTATTATTACCGTTTTACTGTACGTATTGGCGCCGTATTATGCTACATACGTATCCAAAGTACCTGAAGCGGCATTGGCGATCCGTGCTTTGGCACCTGCATTGCTCCTTTTTCCTGCAATCGCCATGATGCGTGGCTATTTTCAGGGAAGAAACAATATGGCTGCCGGCGGTATTTCGCAAATTGTCGAGCAGTTTGCGCGTGTAGGCACAGCTATTATTTTGGCATATATACTGCTGAAATCAGGTTATAGCGGAAGCTGGGTCGCAGCGGGCGCATCCTTTGGGGGCGTGCTCGGAAGCATCGGGGCATTTGCGATTATGCTGTACTATACGGTGAAAATCCGTAAGCAGGATAAGGCGGAGATGCTTCGTGAAGGCACTGTGAACCAGCTGCCGCTGATGAGAATTTATAAGGACATTTTCACACTGTCCATTCCGATTGTACTTTCATCCTTAACCGTTCCTGCGGTTAACTTTATCGACTCGTCTATCGTGAACCCGCTTCTGATCGGTCAGATCGGGGCGGCGAAGGCAACGGAGCTTCTCGGGATTCTCGGACAGCGGGCTCAAAGTATTGCCGGTATTCCGCCGATACTGGCCATTGCGCTCAGTACCTCGTTGATACCGGTTATATCGGCAGCATTTGCGCGTAAGGATCAGGAGCATTTGCAGCAGCAGATGACGCTGGCGCTCCGCATCTCTGTACTGACCGGGATGCCAATCGTAATCGCGCTGTGTACAGCGGCATATTCGATTAACGGACTTCTGTTCAGCAGTCTTGACGGTAGCTGGCTTATCATGCTGCTCACATTCGGAACGATCTTCCAGATCACGATGATGACAACAAACTCCATTCTTTTGGGGGTAAACAAGGCGAAGATTTCCATGGTGAATGTCATGGTTGGTATTGTGGTCAAGCTGGCGGGAAGCTACTTGCTTGCCCCATGGTTTGGCATCTATGGCATTATTGCCGCTACCGGACTCTGTTTCCTGGTCATCACGCTGCTCAATCTGCGAATGCTGAAGGTCATCGTGCCTTTTTCGATTCTTGGCAAACGCTGGACAGGCTTCTTGCTGACGGTGATCTTGACTGCCGCCGCAGGTTACGGACTGAACGAGGCAGGCATTCAGATGACGCATATCATGCCAGATCGTCTCGCTTTCTTCATCACCTGCATCATTGTCGGTGGTGCAGTCGTCATTCTCTATCTTGTGCTGATGATTATGCTCGGCGTGCTGCGTCAGCATGAGCTGGTGAGCTATCCCCGCAAGCTGCAAAAGCTGCTGCGGCCACTGATGCGCCTGCAGCCATCCCGCTTCAAGACTGGGGATTCGCAGGGCCAATAAAAATGATGTTCTGATGTTGCAGATCCTCATCAGGGTGCCTCATCAGAACATGTTGTTACCGCTCTTTCCGCATCATGGGTCAGAGCGGTTTTTTGAACGGCAAAACGGTGGGCATGCGTCATCTCGATGAAAACGGGCCTTTTTGGCCGGGTCACCTGATCAATGGCCGTTTTAGTCTTAAACCAGTCATAACGGGTAATGGGCTCGTAAGGCATGTCATGCCAGACTTCGTTTAATGGCGGGCTGTAAAACCGTTTTCCCCTCGGAAGCCATTCCGATTTGAGCAGCTCAGTGCTCTCCAGTGGAGAGTTCAGGGCTGCTTTTTTGTCGCTGGTGAACAGCTTGGGCCAATATTCCTGCCGGGAGCCCTGATGCGGGGTCTCCGCAGCAAAAGTCTGGACCCCAGTCAGCACCTCCTTGTACCCGAAGAGCATGGCATATAAAGCCTTTCCGAAGGCAATCCGTTCCTCCAGATTTGAGAAACGCTCCAGAATCAGGCCGACCATGCCGCGGCTGCTGTTGGGTCCGGCTTCACCTTTTTCAGGTCTTTCTTCCGCTTCTTCATATAGGGAAACAGCAGCATTCTGAACAACTCCGTCGGCAGCCGGATCTGAATGGTGTACGAGCATCGGAAAAATAATCTGATTCATTTGAAACCTGCTATGAAGTGTAAATACAGCGCTGCGCAGAATGTTTTTTTGAAAATAGCTGTTTTGAATGACTCTGCCCTCGATATAGTTCTGCTCGTTAATAATAAGACCGACGGCGAGGAGCGCGCTGTCGCGTTCGATCCAGAAACGTTCCCAGAACGGACGCATAAAAGCGGAGACGCGAAACTCGGGCAGAAGATGAAACAGGCTTCTTCCAAGCTTCCGGCTGTGTGTGTAGAGAAGCAGCTGCGGGTAGGCATCCAGAAAAATCAGGGCGTTGCTGCGCTCTAGCATCTGATACATATCCTCGCGAAGCTGGTCTGTGACCACATCCGACAGCAAACCGCCCTTGAGATCAGTCATATTCCAGCCCGCGTTACGGGACACCATATGGGCGAGGAACGACCAATGCAGCTCGGGAAATTCCCGGTAGCAGTCATAGTACGCTTCAGTTCGTGTAATATTGCTGCGATTGGCATCGAGAACAGACTCACGGATGCTCTGCACGATATCCCGGTCCTCTGGCGAGAGCGGAGCCGCAGCTTCTTCTTTGCCGAATGCACTATCACGTATACGGTTCCGGTCGCTAAGCAATTTGTCGAGTTGGTCGCGAATGCTATGGGCGGCTGTTTCCTTCCAGCCGAACGGCCTGCGTTCCTTGATCAGAAGCTGCGATGCTTTCCAGCAGGCATATTTTCCTTTGAGCGCTTCTGCAGCTGTCTGAGGCAGCGTTTTTGCGAGCCGGATAAACCCCTGGAATGTAGAATGTCCTTCCGCCTTCTCCGCCATGGACGGATCTTCCTTTCCGGTGTGAAATGATCTTAGTCACAGTATGGCTCAAAAATTTGACTTCCACTCTTTATTTTGATTCACTAAAGTAAGAATTGGACAAGAAATGTTCAGAAAGGACTGATCATAGATGCAAAAAATTACTTCTAAAGCCGAATTTCAAGTTGCGATTCAATCTCCACGATTAACCGTCGCTATTTTCAAAGCCGATTGGTGCGGAGATTGTAAATTCATGGATCCATTCATGCCGGATGTCGAAACGAAATTCGCCAACGACATGACGCTTGTGGAAGTGGATGTGGACAAAGTTGAAGATGTCAGTCAAGAACTGAACATCCTTGGTATTCCGAGCTTTGTGGCTTTCTCCGACGGACGTGAGCTTGTGCGCCTTGTCAATAAGCTGCGCAAATCACGGGAGGAAATTGAAGGCTTCCTGCAGCAGGCATTGGACGTGTACAGAACGATTCATAAATATTAAAAAGATGCACCGCGCTTGCCTCGGCAAGCGCGGTGTCATTGTCTTATTATGCAAACAGAATGCGTTTTCTTTGGATTTTGTCACAAAGTGGGTATATTCCATGATAACTTATCAGGTATAATAGATGAGATTGGTAAATATACGGAGCGCTTCAGTACAGATGGAGCGTTTTTAATTTGAGCTGCAGGTGAGAGAATCTTGAATACCAAACAATTGAAATGGCTCAGCTACCTGACCTTTTTTGTTATGTTTTTTGCGACTTTCGGCGGGACTGTCGTAACCAAAACGGACTCAGGTCTAGGCTGCGGCCATGAGTGGCCTTTGTGCCGGGGGCAATTTGTTCCCGCGCATACCATTGCTTCGTTAATTGAATATTCCCATCGTTTGGTCAGCGGTCTGGCAGGGTTAACTTCTGTAGCCGTTGTCGTGGCCTTCTGGCTATTCGCTAAAAACCGCAAGGATTTGCGAACGTACTCCGTTCTGACACTCATCTTTGTACTAGTACAAGCCCTTATGGGGGCAATGGCTGTTGTGTATGACCAATCCTCTGCGGTGCTTGCGCTGCATTTCGGTTTCTCCTTGATTGCTTTTGCCAGCTCTCTGATGCTGGCGCTTGGAGCCCGGAAAATGGATAAGGATAAGCACTCAACCTTCAGGGAGGAGCGTTCTCCGGTCAGTCTGGCTTTCCGGAACTATGTCTGGATAGTCACGATCTATTCGTATATGGTGGTGTATGTCGGGGCTTATGTAAGCCATACGAGCTCGGCGGGAGGCTGTTCAGGCTGGCCGCTATGCAACGGCAAGCTGGTACCGGAACTGACGGGCAGCGTAGCTATCGCATTCGTACACAGGCTGGCCGCACTGCTTTTGTTTATCGCGATCATTGTGTTGGCGTACTTTGCTTACAAACTGCATAAAGGCAGCCGTGAGCTTTGGAGCCTCGGAACTTCGGCGGCTGTTTTGTGCCTGCTGCAGGTATTCAGCGGCGCTGGAATTGTCTTTACACTGAGCAAGCCTGAATTGTATATCTTCGCGGCTCTGCTTCATAATTTGCTGATTTCTTCGTTGTTCGGCGTATTATGCTACTTGAGCGTACGCGTATGGCAGCTTGGAAGAGAGTCTGTTGAACCATTAGAAGCATCCATCAAGTAGTTTTAACGGAATAAGCAACATCGACAAAGTCCACGAAGCGTATTCGGGGACTTTGTTTGCAGCTTCAGGCATTTAGGACAACTCGAATGAATGGAGTTTACTTAAGGACATGCTATGAGCAGGCATATACTTGCAGCGCAGCCGCTGTTGCAAAAGAACCTATAGACTACAAGTTCTTATGAAACGTTATGGAAATTGTTTTAGAGAAGTTTAATCCGGAACCCGAGTTGTTTATATTGTAATATGACGAAATAAAGATATGTCGGGCCTACATAATCATCTGATATTTACAGATGAAATAGTTTTTGCGCAAATATAATGCAGGGAGAGAATGTCTATGCTGCGAACAATGCTTGGAGAAATGCCCCGTCAAAATAACGGGCTGCTTGAGGAAGCGATTGAAACGATGTTTCAAACGATCCAGCTGCTGCAAAGGGAGATGGAGAAAAACGATGATCCCAGTCATGATTTCCGCAAGCTGGAGATTTGGACGCGCGGCTTGGTCTCTTCACTGGATGAACTTGAACAAAGCTATTACGCAGCTTGCTATTTCCGCAAGTCGGTTAAAGCAGGATTCGTTGATGACATGAACATTCAAGAACAAAGTGAGTACGCCAGATACGTCTATTTTTATAAAAATGGTTTTATCCGCGTCTTTTCTATTCTGGATAAGCTTGGTACGGTTCTGAATGATATGTTTGATCTGCATACGTCAAAAGTAAAAGCGCATTATTCTTATTTTACGGTACTGAGACAGTTTGATTATCTCAAAAGTCATCAAAAGCTGGCCGAAGCACTCATCGGAATCAAAAATGACTACCGGAGCTCCCTGAATGTGCTGCGCAAGCGGCGCAATGCGGAGATCCACTATATGAATGCAGAAATGCAGGATGATTTGTGGCAGCGGCATCAGGGTTTGCATGATAAGGTTGAGCTGGAAGATCTGGATAAGCATCTGGATGATCTGAAACAAGGACTTGATATGATATGCAAATCTCTGATTGCCGCTTATAAGTATGCAAATGAGCTCTGGGCCAAAAAGGGCATGCAGGTATAAAGACGTTCAACAATTTTCCTTTTGACAAAGAAAGAAAAAGTTATTATACTGAAAATCATGAAAATGTAACTTTTAATTGCATACGTTTTTTCTTATCGAGAGAGGCGGAGGGACAGGCCCGATGAAGCCCGGCAACCGATTTGAGATGCGGCAACAGCCAATTCTGAAATGACATGGTGCTAATTCCTACAACTGCAGGTAGATCCTGCGGATTGGCAGATGAGAAAGGAAGCGACTTCGTATACGAAGAGCCCTTTTTGATTCCGTCAAGAGGGCTTTTTATTTTGTCTGTTACCGTCTTGGGACGATTGAAAGCGATAGATGCTATACAGGGTCTTGTTCAAAAGGCTCAGGGAAGGAGAGCTTCGGATTGATAGAGTTGAAACAGGTAACAAAGAAATACGGCAAAGGCGCGAAAACGACTGAAGCTTTATCCAGCCTTGATCTGTCCGTTCGAAAAGGGGAAATTTTCGGTGTCATCGGTCATTCCGGTGCCGGTAAAAGCACACTGATCCGCTGTATGAATCTGCTTGAACGGCCGACTTCTGGCGAGGTTTGGGTGGATGGAGTGGATTTGACGAAGCTCAGCAAGCAGCAGCTGCAAAGCAAGCGCAGAGGAATCGGAATGATCTTCCAGCATTTTAACCTGTTGAGCTCAGCGACTGTGTACGAAAATATTGCTTTTCCGCTTCGGCTGGCTCATATGGATAAGGAAAAGCTTGCAGCAAAGGTGAATGATCTGCTGCAGCTCGTCGGGCTGGAAGACCACAAGGATAAATATCCGGCGCAGCTGTCCGGTGGACAAAAGCAGAGGGTTGGTATCGCCCGCGCGCTAGCCAGTGATCCACAGGTGCTGCTATGTGACGAAGCAACCTCTGCGCTGGATCCGCAAACAACAGATTCGATTCTGAGATTGCTGCTGGATATTAATCAAAAATTCCACCTGACCATTGTCCTCATTACACATGAAATGCATGTCATCCAGAGCATATGCGACCGGGTGGCTGTCATTCATCAAGGAGGCATCGTGGAGCAGGGAGCCGTAACGGACGTGTTCCTGAAGCCGAAGCATCCGGTTACCCGGGAATTTATCCTGGGACAGGCGGGGGAATCAGCGCAGCTTGCGCTGGATGCTCCGCATGACGGTTCATCCCGCCTCTGCAAGCTTACCTTTCTGGGGCAGAAAACATATGACTCGATTCTGTCCAGGACAGCAAGGGAGACAGGAGTGGACTTCGCTATTTTGCAGGGAACCATCTCGAAAATTAAGGATATTCCATATGGTCAGTTGATTGTCCGTCTGGAAGGGGACCCGGAACAAATGGAGAAGACAATCCAGAGGGTTACTGCGGAAGGCCTTGATGTGGAGGTGCTTGACTGATGTGGGGACTGGATTTTTCATCATTGGACTGGAATGAGATTGGCGTTGCCAGTCTGGATACGCTCAAAATACTCGTCTCTTCGGCCATCTTCACCTTCCTTCTGGGCCTGCCGCTGGGCGTGGTGCTGTATCAGAGCTCGCGCTCAAGCAGCGGTTGGGTGCGCACCGTGTACACTGTCCTGTCTATAATCGTGAATATTCTTCGGTCCGTGCCGTTTATCATTTTGATCGTGGCGCTCATACCGATCACGGTATCGATCGTCGGCGTATCCTACGGGGTGCTCGGAACGATTCCGCCGCTCGTCATCGGGGCTGCCCCGTTTTTTGCGAGACTGGTGGAAACCTCGCTGCGCGAGGTGGATCGGGGTGTGCTGGAGGCGGCACAGTCGATGGGAGCATCCACCTGGCAGGTCATCATGAAGGTGCTGCTTCCGGAAGCAAGACCCGGACTGTTCGCCGGGATTACGATTACTATCGTTACGCTGGTCTCGTATACTGCAATGTCTGGCATGGTTGGCGGAGGCGGGCTTGGCGATTTGGCCATCCGCTATGGTTACTACCGTTACCAGAATGAAGTGATGATCATCTCCGTGTTGTTTATGATCATTCTCGTACAGCTGTTGCAGATGGCCGGCGACCGGCTCGTCAAGCATTTTACACGCAAATAGTAACAAAACTAAGGTAGTGTCATCCGATATTCGGATGTTATAGGAAATCTTCCGCATGCATGGTTTTTCACGCAAGAAAAACACATGCGGGAGGCTTTCCGCGAATAAATCATATTAAAAAGATAAACTTAAGGGGGATTTACAATGAAAAAAGGATTGTTTGCTTTGCTTAGCTTGGTTCTGGTGGTGGCACTGGCTGCATGCGGTAATAAAAATGCTGACGAAAAGCCTGCTGCCGGTGGAGACAAAGGTACGGAAGCTAAAACAGTAACATTGACGGTCGGAGCAACGGCTGTACCACATGCGGAAATTCTGAAGCATATCCAGCCCGCACTTGAAAAAGAAGGCGTGAAGCTTGAAATTAAAGAGTTCTCCGATTACGTACAGCCAAATGTACAGACATTCCAGAAGCAGCTTGATGCGAACTTCTTCCAGCATAAACCTTACCTGGATGATGAGAACAGCACCCGTAAAATGGATCTGGTGCCTGTAGTAGCCGTTCACGTGGAACCGCTGGGAGCTTACTCCAAAAAGCATAAATCGGTTGATGAGCTTCCCAATGGCGCTGTTGTCGGTATTCCGAACGACAAAACAAACGGCGGACGTGCGCTGAGCCTGCTTGCTCAAAATGGCCTTATCAAACTGAAAGAAGATAACATGATCCAAGCTACAGTTAGTGACATCATCGAAAATCCGAAAAACATTAAAATCAAAGAATCCGATGCTGCGATGCTGCCGCGTCAATTGTCCGAATTCGATCTGGCTGTAATCAACACGAACTATGCTCTTGATGCTGGCATTGACCCTCTAAAGGATGCATTGTTCATGGAAGGCAAGGATAACCCTTATGCCAACATCCTGGTTGCTCGTCCGGATAACAAGGATTCGGATGCCATTAAGAAGCTGGCTGCTGCCCTGACCTCTGACGATGTGAAAAAATTCATTGAAGATCAATACAAAGGCGCTGTTATTCCGGCGTTTTAAGCAACATGCATTATCACGTATGTTTATAAAAAGATCCGCGGGCGTTATTGCCCGTGGATCTTTTTTGCATGAAAGCAGGCAATACCTTGAAGCCAGAGGGGATGCAAGTTGTGGGGCTCAAATAAATCTTTTATACTAGAAAATGTGGGACTACATATGAATGAATGATTTTGGCATATAAATGGATTGGGGAATATACGGAAAATAAGGCATCCGGTTGGAGAGGAGGAATCATGTTGAAGGACAAAGTAGCTCTTATAACGGGAAGCGCGAAGGGTCTCGGGAAAACGACCGCGCTTACGCTGGCAGAGCAGGGCTGCGATATCGCACTCAATTATGTTCACAGTCAGGAGGAGGCGGAAGAGCTCAAGCAAAGGATCCAGGAGCTTGGAGTCCGCTGCATCGCTGTTCAGGCAGATATCTCCGATGCGGCCCAGATTGAAGAACTGGTACGACAGGTGGAATCCCGGCTCGGTAGTGCGGATATCGTAGTGAATAATGCGGGCCCTTTTATTCGTGAACGGAGATTATTCTCCGAATACACGAAGGAGGAAATTCTGTCGCTGATTCAGGGAAATCTGGTAGGCACGATGCTGCTGGATCATCTGGTGCTGCCTGCTATGCGTCATAAAAAGTGGGGGCGAATCATCCATTTCGGATACGGCCATGCAGCAGAAGCCAGAGCCTGGCCGCATCGAGCAGTCTATGCTGCTGCCAAAACAGGGCTTGTGTCTTTTACAAAAACATTGGCGGTGGAGGAGGCTCCTTTCGGTGTCACCGTTAACATGGTCTGTCCCGGCGATATCCGCGGGGACAACAAGGAAAAATCGATTGCCGAGGTTTCTGGCTTAGTGGATCGGGAGACGCCACGAGGAAGGCCTGGGAGCGGGGAAGATATCGCCAGGGTGATACGATATTTATGTCTGCATGAATCGGATTTTATTACGGGGAATATTATGGATATCTCGGGCGGTTTGGATCCCATCCGTCCATGGATTGAACCGGCGAACCCCAAATCATAGGAAACACCAAAAAAGAGACCTGCGCTTCATAACGAAGTGCAGGTCTCTTGTGTATTGCAGGTTATTGAATGGGATTAGAATACTTGGATAACATCGTTGATGCCTTCAACCTCTTCAACGAGGGCCCGTTCAATCCCGGCTTTGAGTGTAATAGTGGAGCTTGGGCAACTGCCGCAGGCACCCATCAATTTCAATTTCACGATGCCGTCTTCAACGTCAACCAGTTCCACGTCACCGCCATCGCGCTGAAGGAACGGACGAAGCTTATCCAGCACTTCTGCTACATCATCATACATGGTGCTTTGTGCGTTTTCGCTCATTAGTTTCAACTCCTTTCCTATAATGATTATTATATTACAAATGGAGATAAAATAAAATGGCTATATCTTCTCAGAGGCATCGTAAACATTGAAATTATCTGCAACCACCGCTAAACTAAGATTAGTCCTTCATTTTATGAATTCATATGAAGCAGGTGATTACCAAGTGAGACCCATCATCGAATTTTGCACGAACAACATGCATTTTGGTACCGATGAAGTCATGGACAATCTGGAAGAGAATCCGGATTATGATGTTATAGAATACGGCTGTTTAAGCAACTGCGGGCAATGCGCCATGATGCCATTTGCAATGGTAAACGGTGAAATTATCGATGCCGATAGTGCGGACGAGCTGTATCAGGCCATTATGGCAAAAATAAAAGAACTCGAGGCCTGGGACAGCCTCGAGCTGGATTAGCCGAAATGGCGTCTGGATAACCAGAGTACTCCGCTCTTCAAGAGACGGGGTACTCTTCCTTTTACGGAGGTTTTCCCCATCAGTCCGAAACCGGCTTTGCTGCCGAGTGAGCCGAGTGTGCCTTTCAGGCGGATCTTATGAAGTTTTGGTGTGTCGCCGCGCCAGAGAGCATGCAGAATTTCTGCCACCTGCTCGGCCTGTGCTCCCGCAGCCTGTGCGCTTGGAGCGAATGGGATGCTTGCACAGTCACCAACAACGTATAATTCAGGATGATCCGGAATTTGCGAATACGAGTTCACAAGAATCCGGCCTCCCGGATCTTTGGGTACCGGTAAATCCTGAACCACCTTCACAGGCTGGATTCCGCCAGTCCAAACGGTGGTGTCCGTATAAATGGGTTCATCCGCATTATACACGATGCCTTCCTCGACACGGGAAACGGAGATATGGGGTCTGGTGATGACATCATGATCCCGGAACCACTGTTCGACATATGCAGATACGGTTGACGGGAAAGCGGATAACACACGGCTGCCCCGGTCCAGAATGGTAATATTCAGATCGGGACGGCTCTCGCGAAGCTCAGCTGCCGTTTCAACACCGCTTAGACCGCCGCCGATAATATGGACCTGCCCATAAGGCTTGATATCATTCAGGCGATGATACGTCTCTCTGGTGCTGGAAAAGGTCTGAATGCTGTTTGTGTACTGCTCTGCGCCTGGAATTCCGTGATAGCGGTCCGTACAACCCAGTGCAATAACGAGATAATCATATTCGATGGGTTCGTCCTGCTCCATATGGATCAGGTTCTTTTCCAGATCAATGGAAGTCACTTCGCCATAACGTTTAGTCAGCTGGTTATGGACTGGAAACTGGATCCGCAAATCAAAATCCGAAGCCGTCCCCGCTGCAAGTGCGTAGTATTCCGTTTTTATGCCCTGAAATGGCATCCGGTCCACCAGCACCAGTTCAATATCAGGCGGCAGGTGGCTGCTGATCAGACCTTGAATCATGGCGAGACCGCCATAGCCTCCACCTAGAATGACAAATTTTCTCATTGGGTCCGTCTTTCCTTTCTTTACATCAGCTTTTAATGATTGCTTGTGATAAATTCCCAGTTGGAAATGAGTACCTTGTGCTGAATTCTGAATGTGGCGTGCCTAATCTCAGTGCTTACTCATATACTTTGATTTCATTGTAGAATGTATCCCGTTCAACCGGAATTCGTCCTGCGCCTTTGACAAGCCAGATCAGCTCATCACGTGTCAAACCTTCTGGTGTAAGGGCTCCAGCCGCGTGACTGATACGTTCCTTAAGAATCGTGCCGTGAACATCGGAAGCACCGAAGGAGAGGGAGACCTGGGTCAGCTGGGCACCGATGTTGATAAAGTACGCTTTGATGTGATCGAAATTATCAAGCATCAGACGGCTGATGGCAATGGTCTTCAAATCCTCGTATGCAGAGTTTCGGCGCATAATGCCCGCATTCTTGTTTCTTGGCTGCATGGAGAGTGGAATGAATACCAGGAAGCCGTTTGTTTCATCCTGAAGATCACGGATCTGCATCATATGGCGGATACGATCCTCATGCGATTCAATAGAGCCGTACAGCATGGTTGTATGAGTCTTCATGCCAAGCTTGTGAGCTGTTCTGTGAACGTCGAGATACTGCTCCACGTTCGCTTTGTCCACCTTCATTTTCTGGCGGTATTGGTCGGACAGAATCTCCGCACCACCACCAGTCAGCGACTTCAGACCTGCTTTTTGCAGCTCTTTAAGCACTTCCTCAGTGCTTAGTCCGCTGATCCGGGTGTAGAATTCGATTTCCGCTGCCGTATACGCCTTCAGTGTAACATCAGGGAAGCGGTCCGTCAGCGCCTGCAGCGAATCTACATAATATTGGAATGGCATATGATTATTATGCCCGCCGACAATATGGAATTCGCGTACACCCGGATGGATGTGCTGCTCAACGTATTCAACCATTTCCTGTCCGGTCAGGGTGTAGGAACCATCATCACCAAGGTCTTTTCTAAAGTTGCAGAATGCGCATCTTGCTTCGCAAACATTGGTGAAGTACAGGCTCATATTTTCAATGAAATAGACCTTTTTGCCGTTTTTGCGCAGATTGACTTCATTAGCCAGCTGCCCCAGAGTCAGCAAATCATCCGTTTCATAAAGAAATACACCGTCTTCGAGGTTTAGACGCTCCCCGTGGCGAACTTTTTCAGCGATTTCTTCCATTCTCTTGTTGGTATTAGATGTTACGATCATGGACATATCCATTCCTCCTGTACTTTTGATGGGATGCGGTTTAAGTAAAAAAACACAAAAAAAATCCGCGCGTCGGAAGGTGTCCGGCTTCATTCAATCAAGTCTAGAATAACGGCTTGTTAATGCGCTCCGAAAGAGCATAGGCCGGTTAAATATAGGCGGCAGGTCTGCATGCCTGTTGCTTAGAAAATTCAACACTTTTGTGAAAAAAGTTACAAAAAATTATGACAGACCATCGTCAAGCAGGTGACAAAATTCCGACAAATGCCTTTCCCTTATCACCCACCCTATTATAAACCGCACATTCGGGCTCCGCAATACGGTAGACAGGAAAAAAAAGGTCTGCACCTATGAGTATGACGGGCAGCAGTTACTTGAGAGGATAAGATTTGTGGAGTATACTGATGATAGTAACATAAGGAGGGTGACCTATGATTAACATTAGCGATTCCGCTTCCGATAAGCTTAAAGAAATGCTCACTGAGCAGGAGATTCCGAACATGTTCCTTCGTCTGGGTGTACAGGAGGGCGGCTGCAGCGGTTTTTCCTACGCCATGGGTTTTGACGATGAAGAATCGGAGAACGACGTATATATGGATGTAAACGATCTGAAGGTTGTTGTGGATAAGCAAAGCTTACCCCTCATCAACGGACTTGAGATTGATTTTGAGGATGCTGGCATGAGTGGCGGATTTACGATGAGTAATCCGAATGCTACGGCAACATGCGGCTGCGGAGCTTCTTTCCGTACAGCAGCTCAGGCTGGTAAGCCGGCGCCCGAAGAGTGCTGATCACTCCGGAACGCTAGCCATACTAAAAAGGCTCACACCGCTTCCCATGAAGCCGGATGTGAGCCTTTTGCTTTGTCCATATGCCATTAGGAAGCTGGAACAATGAAGGTATGGTTGACCATGAAGACGATCATAGCTGCTGCAAGCAGGGAAAACACGATGCAGCCGGTACCCAGTCCCTTGCGTTTATCTTTAATAAATTTAAATCCAATGGCGAAAATTCCAATCGTTACGGCAGCCAGCGATATAGACATGCCAACAATAGCGATCCAATACAATATTTTAAAAAATTCAGCCACGGTCAAGTTTCCTCCCTTTGTAACATTCAAATCCCATTATATCTGATAAAGTCATAGACGCCAATAGAACTATTATGTCAACATTCTGACCAATTTACTCCGCATTTACCCGTTTTTCGCAGCCGATACGCTGGTTATGTACAAACATACAGGAGATAACTTCGCCTTGCGAGTATGTTAAAAGCATATGAGTAAGAAAGGAGGCGGTAGCAGTGGGGGGAAGACAGCTGGCAAGCAAGTGGCTGAAAACGGAAGCGCTGCTGACAGATCCCGAAGTGGCCCCTTATATACCGCATACAAGAGGACTGAGTAAAGGAAATCTTCAGGAGATGCTTGAAGCCTATAGATTTGTTGTCGTCAAACCGATTGTTGGGGGTGGCGGATACGGCGTAATTAAAGTGACCCATTACGGATCACGTTACAGTATCACCCATTCTTTTAAAATGAGTCATTATGCATCCTTTCAGGATATGTATAACGCACTTTTGCGGGTTAAAGTTAAACGGAAATATCTGATTCAACAGGGAATTCATCTGGCACGGATTCAGGGCCGTCCGATTGATTACCGCGTGAAATATGTGAAGAACGGAGCACAGTGGGAATTCAGAGCGATGGTTGGGAGACTTGCCAGAAGCGGCCTCTTCGTAACGAATCTTAGCAAAGGAGGAAACCTGCTCAGCTGCAGAGAAGGGCTTCGCCGATCGCTTCCACATATCTCTTCGGCAGCCAAGCGAAATGAGATGCGTCATATCACGCGCAAATGCACCTCGATTCTTGAGAACCATTTTCCTGGAATAGGCGAGCTCGGATTTGATTACGGACTGGATTATAGTGGGAGAATATGGATTTTCGAAGTCAACACTAGACCCCAGTAAAATTAAAGATTCAGGGTGTTTAGTGAACCATAACCCGGGTAATAAATGGTAGATTCATTAACTTTTACAAGAGTTAGGAAAAAATATTTCTGCTTATCCAATGGTGAATCGTTCCTGTGTATAACTTTTATCCCCAAAATCCACTGCATTTTAATAGCTATTACGACACTTGCTAACAAATTATACACAGGATTTCCACAAGTGCCTGTGGATACTGCGAACGCTTGTTCCGCTCGGGAATGTTTGATATGATAGTTTTGAGGAAAAAAAGGGAAGGATGTGAAAGGAATGGCTATCTTGACGGATGAAATGCTTCTGGATTCTTATCATGCAGCGGTTGAATTAATGCTGGACCGGGATTTCATAACCCTGCTTTTGGCTGAGATTCATAAACGGAATCTTGAGGCTGTCCAGCCGAGCGTCGTTCACTAAGAAAATAATCCGCTACACATCCATCGTTATCATTTCCTTATGAAGGTTGCGATTAGGTTTCCCATCTGAAGGCGTCATGGAGGTGTAGAATCTATTATCGAGATACATAGAACCGACATTAAAAAATGAGGGTACCCTTTGTTGACTGCGAAGCTTCAGCAGCCTGAACAAGGATACCCTTTTTTGTGGTTCAATCTATGAATACATCATAACTTCATGTTGCTGCTGTGTCCCGGTGAGAGCTTTGCGTCCGGATCAATGTACACCTTTGCGTTGTTCACAGCGGTTGGCGCTTCGCCGAAGCCTACGGCAATCAGCTTAAGCTTGCCTGGATAGGTGGTAATATCGCCTGCGGCAAATATACCCGGAATATTGGTTTCCATTCTGGAATCCACGAGAATGGAATTCGATTCGATCTCGATGCCCCACTCGGCAATTGGACCAAGGGAAGAAACGAAGCCAAAGTTAACGATCACATCATCGACTTCAATGTCCTGTGTTTCTTTGGTCTTCACATGGGAGAGCGTTACTTTCGAAATCGTATTCTCGCCGTGCAGATTTGTAATTTCCGTTGGTGTAACGACGTTAACCTTGGAATTCATCAGGTTTTCGACACTGTGCTCATGAGCGCGGAACTTATCGCGGCGGTGAACCAGCGTTACCTGTTCGGCGATTGGCTCCAACATGAGGGCCCAGTCTACGGCTGAGTCGCCGCCGCCGGTAATCAGTACCTTTCTGCCTTTAAACTTGTTCAAATCGTTAACAAAATAATGCAGGTTCGATTTCTCGAATTTCTCTGCGCCTTCAACTTCGAGGCGGCGGGGCTGAAACGCGCCGACACCGGCCGTAATAATAATAGCTCTGGAATGGTATTCTCCCTTGTCTGTAGTCACGATGAAATGACGCTCATCCTGCTTCGTCAGAGAAGTCACCTTTTCTTCCAGGCGTACATTGGTCTGGAATAGTTCCATCTGCTTGGACAGATTGTCCACAAGCTCCTGGGCAGTCACTTTTGGAAAACCCGCTACATCATAAATGTATTTCTCCGGGTATAGGGCGGTAAGCTGCCCGCCGAGCTGGGGCATGCTCTCGATCAGCGTAGCAGACGCCTGACGCATGCCGCAGTAAAAGGAAGCAAACATGCCAGTGGGACCTCCCCCAATGATGAGCAGGTCGGATATTTCAACATCATTTGAGTGTGATGTCATTGTATATAAGCACCTCCAGCTTGATAATCAGAATTGATAACCTTTTTCATTATAATATATCCCGGCTCCAGCTGAAAAGTTTACTGGAAGCTCCATGTCAGAGAAGTCTTGAAAACAGGAGAGTGCAAAAACGGCTGCAACAGTTAAAATTTGCCCGTGAAATCCGGCTTTGGACGAGGAAACCAGGTCCAAATAAGACTTGATCTTTTGGCTGAAAGTAGCTATCATTTCAATTGTGCATTACCATCTTTTTGTCGAATTTCAGACATTTAAGCCCTGAAAATTTAACTTTTATAATTGACCGCTGATAAAAGTTTCCACAGCTGGCAGAATAGATGCGAATCCTATCTCATATCATGTTAGGATCGGGATGTACCCTGATTTTAAAAGTGTATATTTTCACAATAAGTTTTGTAATGTATCACAAAAAATATATAAATATATAAAGAAGGATTTGGAAGGAGCAAGATGATGAGCAACATTCCCAAGATCGTAATCCTTGGCGCGGGATACGCAGGTATTCTGACAGCACAGCGACTTCAAAAGGAATTGAATTATAATGAAGCAGATGTCACTTTAGTAAACCGTCATGATTACCATTATATTACGACGCATTTGCATATGCCTGCCGCAGGCACGGATAGCGTTGAAAATACACGTGTTCCTATTTCGAAGCTGATTGATGAATTTAAAATTGACCTGGTTAAATCCTCCGTTCAGGAAATCCGCCCTCATGAGAAAAAGGTCATTCTGGAGGACGGCACTCTTTCTTATGATTACCTTGTGATCTCCCTTGGAGGCGAATCCGAGAGCTTTGGTATCCCGGGCTTGGCTGACTATGCGATGACGATCCGCAGCATCAACTCGGTCCGTCTGATCCGCAAGCATATTGAATACCAGTTTGCTCTATATAAAAATGAGAGACATCCGCAGGAACGCCTGAACTTTGTCGTTGGCGGAGCCGGCTTTAGCGGTATTGAATTTGTGGCAGAGCTTGCGGATCGTATTCCGGAGCTGTGCAAAGAATATGATGTGGATCCGAACCTGGTTAATATTTATAACGTAGAGGCGGCGCCGTCTGCGCTTCCCGGTTTTGCGCCCGAGCTTGTGGAATATGCGATGGAAGTGCTTGAGCGAAAAGGGGTTACCTTCAAAATTGGTGTGGCGATTCAGGAGTGCACACCTGATGGTGTTCTGCTCGCTACTGGTGAAGAGATCAAAGCTGCTACAGTGGTATGGACCGGAGGAATCCGCGGCAATCACATGATTGAAGCTGCAGGCTTTGAAACGGCACGTGGACGTGTGAAGGTGGATGAATATTTGCATGCACCGGGTCATGATCATATCTATATCATTGGCGATAATGCCCTCGTCTTTAATCCGGAAGGCCGGCCGTATCCTCCGACCGCCCAAATTGCTATGCAGCAGGGCGTATGTTGTGCACATAACATTGTGGCTGCCATCCGCAACCAGCAGCCAAGAAAATTTGTGTACAGCAACAAAGGCACAGTTGCTTCCCTGGGTAAAGGCGAAGGCATTGCCGTCGTGGGCGACAAGCATATCAAGGGCTGGAAGGCTGCGCAGATGAAAAAACTTGTTGATATGCGCTATCTCTTCATTATTGGCGGTATTCCGCTGGTATTGAAAAAAGGGAAATTCCTGTAAGATGCGCCACTGCAGCGTTCAGGTACGCTCACTTTTGACGAGGGATGAGCTGGACCGTTATAATGCGTTGATGGAAGTTGGAGGGTATCTGGAAGACCAGAGCCGCTACGATCTGGTTTATGCGGTGCAGAAGGAAATTGATATTTTGATTCTGCCCGCCATTGAAAGATTGAAGGAGAAAAGCCGCGACCGCGACCGTGCAACAGCGGAGTTTCTCGAGTCCCTGAAGAACCAAGAGCAGGAAGAGGAATAACCTGACTGCTCAGGATAAGACTAAAAAAGGAGCCGCCCAGTGTATTGGGACAGCTCCTTTTTCTTTTTCTTTTAAACTTTCAGCATCTCTTCAAAGGAATCCGCGCTTAGCAGCGTGCCTACAAAGAAGCTTCCAAATTCGGCAAAACGCGCACTAACTTCGTCAAAACGCATTTCGTATACAAGCTTCTTGAACTGAAGCGCATCGTCAGCGAACAACGTAACGCCCCATTCCCAGTCGTCGAAGCCAACGGAGCCCGTAATGATCTGCTTCACTTTGCCTGCATAGGAGCGGCCGATCAGCCCGTGGCTGCGCATCATGTTGCGGCGCTCTTCCATATCGAGCATGTACCAGTTATCATTTTGGTCACGCTTTTTGTTCATCGGATAGAAGCAGATGTAGTTTGTTTTTGGAAGAATCGGTTTCAGACGCGCAATGACATGCGGATTTTCCATGGGGTCGCCGTCGCCCGAGCCTGCCAGATAGTTGCTGAGCTCCACCACGCTTACATAGGAGTAAGATTTGGTTGTGAAGCGGGCAAACAGGGTTTTATTGAATGCGGTTTCGACCGCGTTAAGTTCTTCCAGCGTTTCACGCAGATGCATGATGATAAAGTCGGCTTTTTGTCCCACGATGGTGTACACAGCGGTACTGCCTTGATTGGCCGATTCAACCTCTGACCATTCTTTCAAAAACTCCTGCAGCTCATCAAGCGCCATTGCGCGTTCTTCGTCGTCTGCAGATTTCCAGGCTGTCCAGTTGATGGAACGAAAATCATGAAGAGCGTACCAGCCTTCTAAAGTGGATGCTGCTTCGTTCATTTTATCGATCACTCCCAAATTTAGTTGCTATATAGAATAATCTAAAGTTATGCAGCTTCAGAACATTCTATCTCAAACACCTTCTATATATTGTATCTAACCGCAAGTGAAAGAGCAAATGAAGTCACAATCTATTCAATTATTGTTCGTTGCTTCGTGACAAATTTTCTAGTAAACTTACTACATAAATTGAACTAAAGAAAAAGCCTAGCATTTCCTATATTAGCAGGATAGATGATGATGGCGAAACAAGCTTTATTTCATTTTATATACTTGCCTGTATTTTCGAAAAATGTGAACGGTTACCGCCGCATACGGAAAAGAGCTGGCCAGAGAGAAGAAGAGGTGAACAGGTTCAGATGCAGTTTATTCCTGTGTTAGTGCTGATGGTTTTATTTTTTGTGATGATGTTCGGTATAGGCTTCATCTTAAATATGCTTATGAAGACGACATGGTTTCCTTCTTATTTATTTGTCGTTATTATTTTGCCGCTTGTGGTATATTCGCTGTGGGACCGCGGCGAAGTATCATTCCTCAGCCATTTGGAATCTTTCCGTGTCGTAGATTATTTGACGGGCGTAGCAGGTCTTGTGGGTGCTGTTTTCAGTGGATTGTCCATTCAGAAGCTGCGTCAGAGCGGATTTAAAATGTTTTAGGAAAGAACAATGGACAGCTCTCCGGAAGGAGGGCTGTTTTGCTTCATATAAATAGAAGGTAATATCTAATATGACAAGCTTGATATGGAAGGAGGAGGAGTATTGAAGGGGAGATCTTGTATCCTTATATTTCTGGTGATCATCATGATGGGCTTATTTTTTCCTGGAAAAAGCATAAAGGCTTCAGGAGATGCGAAGGTTATACCGGTGCGTGCCGCCGCGGAGGCGCTTGGGGGAAGTGTGCAATGGATCAAGGAGGAAAGGGCATTGAAAGTGAGGCTTGGCAGCCGGAAATGGGAGATTGTCCTCGGCAGCAGCTTGTCTGCTTTAAATGAAAAGGAATTTGTTCTTGTTCAACCGGCAGGCATGAATGCGGAAAATATGGTCTGCGTACCGCTGCAATCCTTCAATAGCGCCTTGGGAGTTCAAATGGAGTTCCGTGAAGGACAATGGATGCCGGGCAGAGAAGATACCACCGGCCTCGGCATGTATTGGATGAGGCTCATGCAATTAGGTGATTATGACAAGGCACGCAGTATGATGAATGCTTCATTGGCGGATCTATTTCCGGATGAGGCGCTTGAACATTACAAAGACAGTCTGGATGAAACTTATGGCTCTTGGATACTGCTCAAAGCTGATTTCCAGGATAATGATGTACATAAAAACGCCATTCTGATCTACCAGACGCCGCGTGGGCAAAGCTTCCGGATGGAGCTGCGTTTTGACGAAGACGGCAGATTGGATGATCTTGCCCTGCTGCGGAACACTTCCGATACATATACCTCTCCATCTTACGACCGTCCTGAACAATATGCAGAGGAAAAAGTAACGGTCGGAACGAAGAGCCTGCCGCTGCCGGGTACGCTGACCATTCCTGAGCAATCCGTTGGAAAACTTCCAGCCGTCGTTTTAGTTCACGGGTCAGGCCCGAGTGATGAAGATGAATCATCAGGAGGCGGTAAAATGTTCCGTGATATCGCAGTCGGACTCGCGAATGAGGGGATTGCTGTTCTGCGATATTCCAAGCGGACATATGAATATCCCATCCGCTCGTTAACGCCTTATTTTACGGTTCAGGAAGAAACGATTGAGGACAGCTTGTCTGCGGTCAAGCTTTTGCAGCAGGATGAGCGGATTGATTCCAGCCGGATATACGTGCTTGGGCATAGTCAGGGTGGCATGCTGGTTCCGGAAATTCTGGGAGAGGATCATGATGGTGCCATTGCCGGGGCGATGCTGTTGTCTGCTCCATCCGGTTCGCTGGAAGATCTGATGCTTCAGCAGTACAAGGGGATCCTGAAACGGGCCGTAGACAACAATGAGACAGGTGCCGAACTGGAGCGCAAACAGGCAAAGGTGGATACCTGGCAGAATGCTGTCGATATGCTTCATGATGATGAATATTCCAAGGAGCATTTACCCGCCTTATTTCCATTGCCGAGCGCTTACTGGTGGTATGATATCCGCCGCTACAGCGGTCCTATGATTGCACGGAACCAGCATGTTCCCCTTCTGATCCTTCAAGGCGAAAATGATGTGCAGGTTCCTTTATCGAGCTTGAAGGTATGGAAGCAGGCGCTTGACACAAGGACGGATGTGAAGTATAAATCTTATCCTGGGCTGAATCACATGTACGCCCTTTATGATCAGCCTTCGACAGGTGATGAGTACCGGATTGCCGCGAATGTTCCCGGGGCTGTGATCAAGGATTTGGCCGATTGGATTCATTTGGCGGTAAAATAATCGTCGAAATATATCGGAGCGGAGATTTCTTTTATGATAGAATAGAGAAAGTCTACGTTACGATGGGAGGAGCCAAAATATGCATATGAAGAGTCTGCTGCATTTTACTGAAAATCACAGGTATTGCGTATATCGCGATTTTTGCTTAAGCAGCCTGGACAGCAAAATGCTCAGCTCGATTTACCAGCCCATGGTCGGAGCCTTTGCTATCAGTTTATATCATCTGCTGTTTCAGCAGATTCCTATAGAAAAATTAGGGTATTCGCCGCTCGAGCAGCAGCGCCGCCTGTTTCTGACCCTGGGTCTGGAGCCCAGCGAGAAAGGCCGGAAATTTCTGATTGAACAAGCCTCGCTTCTGGAAGCGGTGGGTCTGCTACAAACCTGCCGCATGTATATGCCGGAGCATGAGGATTATATCTATGAATACGAACTCCAGCAGCCTTTGTCACCTGCCGAGTTTTTCAATACCCAGCATTTGACGCTGCTTCTCCGGGATAAAATCGGCAAGTTTGCCGTATTGGCGCTTCGCGAGGAACTGTGGGCCACAGAACCGGAGGAATATTCGGAATCAACAGCCGGCCACAAAGAGAATATTTCGCTTGCCTTTTATGATATTTTCGAGCTGAATACGCATGTCATCGATTATGAACTGGAGCAGGCACTTTCCGAAGTGTCCACCGCAAGGCAGCCTGGACTGCGCGTGTCAGGAGATGAGGACGAGCTGAATTATGCCGATATCATCCTGCGTTTTCCGAAGGATTCGGTCAATCGCATGCATGTCGAGAAGCTTCGCTTTAATCACGAGCAGATGGGCATCATCAATTATGTAGTAAACAAGTATGATCTTAGCGTACAGGACTTATGCCGGCTGCTGGATGAAGACGGGGTATTTGCCGCAGATGGCGGCATTGCCCTCGAAGAGCTTCAGCGCAAAGCGAATTTGCATTTCCGTCAGGACAAACGGCGGCAGGAGCAGCGTGAGGTCTATGCGGGTAAAGTGGTTTCTTTCCGGCAAAGCGAGGCGTCCTCGGAGGACCCTGCACCGCTGGAACATGCCGTTGAAATGGAATACTATGTGGATGTTCCGGTTCAGTTCCAGTCCAAGTGCGATGTCCACCAGTATAATATGATGCTGCGCAATGAGCCTTATACGAAGCTGCTGAAAACTTTTTTTCCGGGCTCCGTTCCGGATAACTTTTTTGATATTTTTGATAAAATCGACCACAGCTACAAGCTGCCGGGCGAAGTCATCAATGTACTCATCCATTATTTAATGTCACTTCTGACTTCAGGCGGCAACGAGCAGCGCATCAACCGCAATTTTGTGGAAGCTATTGCCTCCAATATGCTGCTGAAGCAGGTGAATAGTTACGAGAAAGCCGTTCAATATATACGTGATCAATCCAAGGTTAAAGGGAAACAGGCAGCCGCTTCCGGGGGAGGAAGAACCCGTACATACGGCAGCAAGCCCGTGAGAATGAAACCTGAAATTCCGATTGCACAGGAAAATCGGTCAATGGACGCAGTCAGTGAGGAAGAATTCGAGGAAATGCTGCGGATGGCGGCTGAAATGCAAGCGAGCAAGAAAAAGGGAATTTAATGCAATAAAGGCATGATGCTTGTGGAAGGAGGAACCGGGCTTGGAGTCATTAGGTCAGGTATTGAAGCAAATGAAGGGGCCATCATTTCTAAAAAGATCACAGGCTATATTCGATGAGCTGCTCAGTGATCCGATCGTAAAAGAGCTTCGCGAAGAGCATCCGGAGCTTGATGAAGCGAAACTGCGTACCAATCTGCCGCGTTTGTACCAATATGTGAATGACCGGCGCAATTGCGGCAATTGTCCGGGCCTTGAGAAATGCCCTAATGATTTTCAAGGGCATTACAGCAAGCTGGAGACGGCTGCGCTGAACGGACAGCTAGAATTAGTGGAGCGTAAGGCGCCTTGCTCCCTGCAGGTTGCGAAGCAGAACGAGGATCAGATCCGGAAGCGGATCCGCAGTTTCTATGTGGATGAGCGTGCACTGCAGGAAGGATATAATGAAGTGGAGATTATGGGTAAGGATCGGCATCGTGCTCCTGCCGTGAATCAGGTATTCCGGTATATCCGGGAAGTGAAGGAGCATGGACTTACGCCTAGAGGATTGTATTTGTTCGGTTCGTTCGGGACGGGCAAGACATTCCTCATGAGCTATATGCTGCATGAGCTTGCGATTGCAGGTTATACAGGAGTCATCGTATATATGCCTGAATTCATGGAAGATCTGAAATCCATGATTCAAGACAGCCAGAAGCTCAAAGATACCGTAGAAGTGATGAAAAACTGCGATCTGCTGATTTTTGATGATCTCGGTGCCGAGAATTTAAGTCCTTGGGTTCGCGATCATGTGCTTGGGGCTATCCTCAATTTCAGAATGAACCGTAAACCGACCTTCTACACTTCGAATTATGATTTTGGCGGACTGGAGAAGCATCTCAGCTTTACAAGCAAAGACGGCGAGGAAATGCACAAGGGGCAGCGGCTGATGGACCGGATTTCCCCATTTGTAGATATTGTACATCTCCATGGTGAGAACCAGCGGCGGAGCCGGGCGTAAACCTTATGCATCCAAAACTATAGAAAAAAGCCTGACCTTCTGCCGACAGGCGGAAAGGACAGGCTTTTTGTGTTGAGCTCTTTCGAGCTTTTGTTAGCCGGAGATAACAAACTTGATGATGACCATGACTGCGAAAATAAGGGTCATGAGCAAAGCCATGCCTCCAAAGCCATTCATCAGATCCATCAAGTCATTGCGCGGCTCTTCGTTCACGTGTTTCCTTGGATCGTTCGCGTGCACGTTTGCATCCATAATCACAATGCCTCCCTCAGGATGGTTTCACTTTATGTAAATGAACGTAGTCATTGACAGAGAAACCCGAGTTAACATTAGTATACCCAATTTCCAAAGAATTTGTAAAGAATATATGGTGAATACTTTATAGAGTTAAACGGCTTTTTCCGCTGCATCCGGTAGTTGATTCAGAGGCACGGATCGTTCCGGTTTAAGCTTGGCAAAATCCGTTTAATATTTAGTTAGGATTATACCCATCTGTAATTAAGGATTTCACATTTACAAAAAAAATGTGTTATACTTAAACTGTCCGCAAAGACATATCAGTTTGATTAAATTCAGCTTTCTTATAAGGAGGAAAAATATTATGGCTATTGTAAATGTAACTGACCAATCCTTTAATGCTGAAATTGAAGGCCAAGGTACAGTATTGGTTGACTTTTGGGCACCTTGGTGTGGTCCTTGTAAAATGATCGCTCCAATTCTGGATGACCTCTCCAATGAGATGGGTGATTCCGTGAAAATTGCCAAATTGAATGTGGATGAAAATCCGGAAACGGCTTCCCGTTTCGGTGTGATGAGTATTCCAACCCTGATCTTCTTCAAAGACGGCCAGCCGGTTGATAAAGTGGTAGGTCTGAATTCCAAAGAAAACCTGAAGAACATCATCTCCAAGCATCAATAATCAAGCATATTTCACGATCAACCATATCATGCGCCTCCGGATTTCCGGGGGCGCTTTGTTTGCGGTCCTATTTCAATCTTCCATCCTTATAAAAATGCACTTTGGATTTTAGCGAATTCCCCATATAATAAAAATACGGGAGGGGGAGAATGCATGAAAGACGAATTTAGCGATAAAACAATTAATGAACAAGATAAAGCGATGGAAAATATACGCAACAAGCTTGCACTGCTCCCGGATCTGCCCGGATGTTATTTGATGAAGAATACGGATGGGAAAATCATTTATGTCGGCAAGGCTAAAGTTCTCAAAAACCGTGTCCGTTCTTATTTTACAGGCAGTCATGACGGAAAAACGCAACGGCTCGTGGCGGATATCCGTGATTTTGAATATATCGTTACGGGCAGCAATATTGAGGCCCTTATTCTGGAATGCAACCTGATCAAGACGCATCAGCCAAGATACAATGTGCTGCTCAAAGACGACAAGACATTCCCATACATTAAAATCACAAACGAGACGCATCCACGGCTTGAGGTAACCAGACGCGTGCTGAAAGACAAGGCGAAATACTTTGGTCCCTATCCGAATGCTTACGCGGCACAGCAAACCAAAAAGCTGCTCGACCGCATGTATCCTCTTCGCAAATGTGGAGTGATGCCCAAAGAGGTTTGTCTTTACTTCCATATGGGACAATGCCTTGCTCCCTGTGAAAAGGAAGTGCAGCAATCGGAGTATGACCGGATTACTCATGAAATTACATCCTTCTTGAGTGGCGGCCATGAGGAAATTAAGAAGGAACTTCAGCGCAAGATGGAGGAAGCTGCGGAGGAGCTTTATTTCGAACGGGCCAAGGAGCTTCGTGACCAGATCATGAATATTGATGCGATCATGGAAAAGCAGAAGATTACGACCGCGGACGCCAGAGATCGCGATGTGCTCGGATTTGCCGTGGACAAAGGCTGGATGTGCGTACAAATTTTGTACATGCGGCAGGGGAAAATGGTACAGCGGCATGCTTCCGCCTTCCCATTCTATGGCGAGGCTTATAGTGACTTCATGACGTTTGTGACTCAGTATTACAGCGATAATCCTGCTCTTCCGCAGGAGATTCTGCTTCCGGAAACAGCCAAAGAGGCCGAATCTACATCAGAGTCTAAATTGGATGCGGAGGGTGCAGATATTTTGGATGCTGCGGGAGCAGCAGCTTCTCTTCAGGAATGGCTTGGCATTAAAGTATTGGTGCCCCAGCGTGGTATGAAGCGGCAAATGGTAGGCATGGCCATCGAAAACGCGAAGGTATCTCTCGATGAGAAGTTCAGGCTCATTGAGAGGGACGAGGAAAGAACCTTCAAAGCGGCATCCAATCTGGGACAATCGATTGGTATTGAGCATCTGCACCGGATTGAAGCATTCGATAATTCCAACATCCAAGGGACGAATCCTGTCTCGGCTATGGTCGTCTTTATTGACGGGAAGCCGGATAAGAAAGAGTATCGCAAATATAAAGTAAGGTCCGTTCAGGGACCGGATGATTACGGAACCATGCGGGAGGTCATCCGCCGCCGCTACGAACGTGTACTTAAAGAGAATTTGGAAATGCCGGATTTGATTGTGGTGGATGGAGGTAAAGGCCAAATCTCAGCAGCCGTCGATGTGCTTGAAAATGAGCTCGGCCTGTTTATACCGGTATGCGGTCTGGTAAAGGATGTAAAGCATAGAACGGCACAGTTGATGGTGGGGGATCCTGCCGAGCCGGTAAACCTGCCGCGGGATAGCCAGGAGTTTTATCTTTTGCAGCGGATTCAGGATGAGGTCCACCGCTTTGCCATCACGTTTCACCGCGAGCAGCGGGGCAAGTCGATGGTTGTTTCGAAGCTGGATTCCATTCCGGGCATCGGTGAGAAGCGGCGCAAGCTGCTCCTGAAGCATTTTGGATCTTTGAAAAAAATAAAAGAGGCCAGCATCGATGATTTCCGGCCTCTATCTATTGGAGATAAGCTTGCGAAGCAGATTATTGCAGCCCTTCAGGATGAGGAGTCATAATATATGGCTCCTTTTTCTTTTTGCGATTAAACAGATACACAATGTAAGCGACAATCGCTGGCATGATGATGGTAACAATACCCGCCAGGATATCCGGAATGTCGCCTAGAGCGAACAGGCTGAAGCTCATCAAGACACTGTCGAAGACAACATGGCTGAACATGACCGCGATATAGCCATGCTTCAGGAAGATGAAGCTGAACAGAAGGCCAATGACCGTAAGCTCGATCGGCCGCGTGATGACAGGATAGATCGGATACAGCGTATGTCCAAGCGCCCAGATCAGGGTTGGAATCAGGCAGGCGACAAAAGTATTCCGGACGAGCTTCTTCAGCATCGGAATACCAAACAAACGGTAAACAGCTTCTTCGGAAATGCCGGCCATCCAGGCCATAATCGGCAGAAGCCAAGGGTAGAGCATATTGTACGGCGACTGGCTGGCATCCGTAGTCGACCAGCTATGAATCGTTTTGTCGAGCACAATGTAGATAACGGATTGCACGCCCATCAGTATGAACGCCCAGAGATAACCGGTAAACATGCTGTGAAGCACATAAGGCCCGTAACCAGGCTCTTTAACCCGGGCCCAGGCATTGATGCCTGCTTTGCGCCAAAGCCCGTCTCCTCCGACCAGGGAGAAGTACAGAAGAGCGGACATGACGAGGTTGAAGACCGTTTGAACAATCATGCCGACGGTAAGTGCAAAACCGGAAAGCCCTTCTGCTTCAAACGCCGGCAGCATGTTGTAGCTGCTGAATGTGGCAACTGCAAAATAAAAGGCACTCAGGAATATCCCCCTCTTGAAAGAGGTATGATGCCGGGACAAAGCACTGTAAACAATGGCAAGCACGCCAAGTACGAACGTGAGGAGCCCGTATCCCAGCATGGTGAGCCACTTCGCCTTTGACGTTTCCTTTTCCACATAGGCTGTATGCGTTTCAGGGATGGAGAAAGCCGGCTGGAAGGAATGAATTGCTCCGTCTTCAAAAGCAAACTTCAACTGGAGATTCGAGCTCCCGATCGACTTGCTTGGATCCGTATAGAGGAGTCCTGCATCGCTGCCGCCAGTGGAAACCTCCAGTTTTCCGGTATCATATCCCAGCTTCTGAAGCCAAGGCTCTGCAAGCTGCTCTTTATCCTGAAGAGTCATATTGCCTTCAACAATCCTCAGTTTACTATCACGCATTTTCTTATTGGTCTCCGCCATCGCAACCGCATATTTCGAATATTGCGGTGTCACGGAAAACGCAATGACTTTGCCTGAATTCATATGTATGTCGACACTGGTATAGCCATTGTCTCCCTGCTCGGTCAAACGGACGCGGAAGACATCATAAGGATAGTTCTTTTCGTATGTTTTATTGTATTTATCCAGAAGCTTCTCCTTGGATAAATATCCGAATAACTCGGAACTGGACTGATAGGTAACGAGCGCTTCCTTACTCATGTCGATCTGAAGGTGAAGCGTATTTTGCGCGAATGCCACGGCGGCGCTTTGCGCCTGCTCCTTGCTGATGACCTTGGTGTCCTGCTGCTCGAGCGTATCTGATGCTGTGGAAGGCAGGACTTGGAACAGGACAAATAGAACAAGACCGATGACCGCGAACACTCCCAGCCGTTTATAATTGACTTTGAGCTGAAGTGGTTGTCCGACGGGATTCATGAAATGCCCCCTTTAACATGGTTATATTGTGGTTATATACATAGTATAAACGTAAACATAGCATACGATGTCCACTTAAAGCCAGTTTTCTCCCGTTTGAAGCATGAAAAAACGATGAAAATCAAGGAAAAGTTTTGTAAACCCGAGAAAATGGCAGACTTATATGAGAATTGTGATGTAATCTGGCTGTATTTCGGGGTTTTCATTCAAATAATGGCTTTGTGATGTAAAACAATAAGGATTATAATTTTGATGCAATTGAATAATATATACGCCGAATTTCCGTTCGAAAACGGGGGAACCATTATTTAGGGGTGAATTTCGTTGTAATGCAGCGAATAGGGCAACCTGTGCATGCCCGAATCCGTCAGCTAACCTCGTAGGCGTTATGCAGCAGGAGCCCAAACCGAAAGGCATTGGATTTCCGATGCTTTTTTTCTTTTGACTTTTTTAAAGAGGTGACTATGTTGACAGCTAAATTCAAATGGTTTCGATTGGCGCCCCCGCAAATTCTGGTTCTGGGGTTCGCTGGTATTATTCTGATCGGGGCCATACTTCTCACCTTGCCGATTTCGAATACAACGGGCAAGCCGCTTCGTTTTATTGACGCTTTATTCACTGCGACATCGGCAACATGTGTTACGGGATTGGTTGTCAAAGATACAGGTACTTTCTTCAGCACCTTCGGACAAGTTGTGATCATGCTGCTCATTCAGGTGGGCGGACTCGGCATCATGACGATGGCAACGTTATTCTCCCTGGCGCTGAAGCGCAAGATTTCACTGCGTGACCGCTTAATACTGCAGGAAGCGATGAACCAGAATACAATGGAAGGCATCGTGCGCCTGATTCGTAAGGTTCTGATTTTTTCACTCGCCATTGAAGGCTGCGGAGCGATTTTGTTTGCCATCCGCTGGTCATTTGATATGCCGCTTGGCAGGGCAATATACTTCGGGATTTTTCACGGTGTATCGATGTTCAACAATGCGGGTTTTGATCTGTTTGGACACTTTAACAGCCTCACGGGTTATGTATATGATCCACTCGTGAATATTGTTGTGATGTTCTTGATTGTATCAGGGGGGATCGGCTTCATCGTTTTGTCTGACCTGGTAGAGTATCACAATAAACGCAAGCTCTCACTGCATACAAAAGTCGTGCTGTCGATGACAGGAGCATTGATATTGGCCGGAGCAGTGGTAATTTTTGTTTTCGAATTCACGAATCCCAGAACGCTTGGATCTCTGAACTGGGGCGGCAAAATTCTCGCATCTTTCTTCCAGTCGGTCACCCCGCGTACAGCAGGCGCAAACACACTGGATTTGGCGAGTATGCGTCAAGCTTCCCAATTCTTCATGGTTATATTGATGTTTATCGGTGCTTCGCCGGGATCTACCGGAGGGGGGATCAAGACCACGACCTTCACCATTCTGGTTGGAGCGGTCATTGCGATGATCCGTGGCCGTGATGATATCGTGCTGTTCCGTTACCGCTTGGCACAGGAGCGTATTTTCAAAGCATTGACGATTACCTTCCTGGCTCTATTCCTGGTGGTAGGGGTGTCCATGGTGCTCTCTACGACGGAGGACAGTAACTTTTTGACCATTCTGTATGAAACGACCTCGGCGTTCGGCACGGTTGGACTATCCTTGGGGCTCACTCCCCACTTAACGCTGGTTGGCAAGATCCTGATCTGTCTCACGATGTTTGCCGGACGACTGGGACCACTTACACTCGCGTATGCACTGGGTCCTAAAAAGGGCAAAGAGTTATATCGTCATCCCGAAGGGAAAATTATTATCGGTTAGATGTGTTAGAGAAAATAGAAATTTGATTATATAAGGAGTATCAGTAGAGAAATGAAAACACAGCAGTTTGTCGTCATCGGTCTGGGGCGTTTTGGCTCGAGTCTTGCATTGGAGCTTATCGATCTGGGGTATGAGGTGCTTGGAATTGACAAGAATGAAGAAGTAGTCAGCAATATGAGCGAGTACCTGACGCATGCGGTCGTAGCCGATGCCACGGATGAGGAAGTATTGAAATCACTGGGCATCCGGAATTTTGACTGCGGGGTTGTAGCCATTGGCGATGATATTCAAATGAGCATTCTCGCCGCGATTTTGCTGAAGGACTTGGGTGTTCGCACAGTCGTTGCCAAAGCGATATCGATCCTTCATGGGCGCGCCTTAGCGAAGCTTGGCGTTGACCGGGTGATTTTTCCGGAAAGAGATATGGGAATTCGCGTGGCCCATCAGCTCGTCACACCGAACCTGCTGGATTACATCGAGTTATCCAAAGAGTACAGTATCGTGGAAATGACGGTGCCTGAAACGCTGAACGGCAAAACGCTGAGCGAGGTCAATACGCGTGCCAAATTCGGCTGCAGCATTGTTGCATTGCACCGCGACGGGAAAATTATTGTCGCTCCCACAGCGATGGATCAGCTACATGCAGGAGATATCATGGTCATTATCGGTGCAAATAGCAATATAGACCGCTTCGAGAGCGAAGCCGTAAATGTAAACTAGAGCGGGAAGTGGCCAATTGTGGAATCTTCAACTACAGAAATCATTCATCATATATTAATTCTTCTGCTCTTCATCATTACGGTGGGGATGCTGGCCGGAAGGCTGGCCTCCTGGCTGAAGCTGCCGGATGTTGCTGTATTTATTATCGCAGGTATGGTGCTCGGAAGAGGACTGCATCTGATTAATGCGGCGAGCAGCTCCCTGATCAACCAGCTGATATTGACGGTAGGCTCGGCACTGATTCTCTTCGACGGCGGTAGGAATTTGCGGCTCAGCGGACTGAAAAAGGTATGGATTACGCTTTCTCTGCTCAGTGTCCCCGGAGTGATTATCACGACAGCCGTCGTGGGTACAGCAGTTCATTTTTTATTTGGACTCGATTGGATATTCTCTTTGCTTGCGGCTGCCGTTATTGCATCAACGGATCCAGCTTCGATTATTCCGGTCTTTAAGCAGGTCAAGATTAAGGAGCGGGTAAGAGAGACCGTAGAGAGTGAGTCGGCATTCAATGATGCTACCGGCTCAATCCTTACCTTCGCTTTGCTTGCAGCAGTTACCGGCGGGAAATCGCTGCAGATCGGTAACATGGCCTGGGATTTTGTGAAAACGGCTGTAGGCGGTATTGTAGTCGGCGCCGTGGTAGCGATTATATTAACCTATTTGGTGGCGCATTTCCGTCTAGGCGTGCTTAAGGATTACACGACCATTGCTATGATCGTTGTTGCACTTTCTTCCTATTTAATAGGAGATATGCTTCACGTGAGCGGATTTATGGCAACCTTCGTAGCCGGACTGATCTGGGGCAATGCCGATACAATGGGCCTTTCCATGGATGATAAGCTGGAGGAAACGGGAACCTTTGCGGATAACACCAGCGTCATGATGCGAATGCTGATCTTTATCCTGCTGGGCAGCCAGGTTGATTTCCGCGCGTTGGGTGACTATTTCTGGCCGAGTCTGGCAGCGGTGCTGATTCTGATGTTTATTGCCCGCCCGCTGACCGTGCTGCTGTGTGCGCTTCCGGATCGTAAGGTGAAGTGGTCCTGGCGTGAGCTTCTTTTCATGATGTGGGTACGTGAAACCGGTGTGATTCCCGCGGCGCTCTCCGGCATGATTGTGGGGATGGGTGTAGCACATGCAGGCATGATATCTGCAGTCACGTTCATGGCCATTATGCTAACCATTCTGCTGCAGGCCAGCACTACCGGTTTCGTTGCCCGGAAGCTTGGACTTGAGATTAAATCTGGAGATAAAACGCGAGGCGTCTGATAATTCTTCAATTTATTGATTGTGATGGTTTGAATCGTACTCTCCTTATATATGAGCAATAAGCTGCTCCTCGCTGTAGAACAAACTACATTGAAGGGCAGCTCTTTTTCTAAAATGATGGAATATGAGTACCCTGCTGAACATATTGGCCAAATATAGATTTGGTTTCCTCTATCCAACGTTTGGCCCCAGCACTGAGTCCTCCGTTTTCCGAGTAGATCAGCGAGGTGGTGCGCCGGGTTTCTTTTAAAGCCGGGATATGAATCGTAACAAGACCATTATCATCCATCAGTTGACTGCGCAGATAAGATTTTGGCAGAAGGGCTGCCGCCTTGCACGCCGGGAGCAGCCGCACAATGGCCTCAAACGAATCCATCTCCATTCGGATATCTGGAACCACGCCTGCACGATGAAAAAGTTCATCGGTAAGTTTACGATACCAGGTTCCCGTTGAGAATATAATCATGGGGAGACTGTGCAGCATGTCCATGCTCACATCCCCCTGCTCGGTGAGTGGATGGTTTTCGGGAAGCACCAGCTCCAGATGATCGTCAAACAAAGCGGTGCAGCGCAGCCCGGGCTCCTCAATGGAAGAGGCCACAATCCCGGCGTCTAGCTTTTTATCGCGGACAGCGGATACGATTTCATGCGTTTTGCCCGTGATAAGCTTCAGCTCTGCTGTAGGATGCTTTTCCATGAAGGCGGTTACGAGCGGCGGCAGTGTCGTCTGCAGCGTTGTCAGACTTGCTCCCAGCGTAACGGAAATCTGGTCGTCACCTTTATACTTGGCAATCATCTGCATGAATTTAAGGTTCTGCTGCCGCTGTTCAAGTGCGAAGTTATAGGCAGTCTGTCCGAAAGCGGTGAGCTCAAGTCTTTTGCCGCGCCGGTTAAACAGGCTGACACCCAGCTCATCCTCCAGTTTGGAGATTTTGCGGGAAAGGGCAGGTTGGGACAGATTTAGCAGCTTGGATGCCTTATTCAGGCTGGATTGTTCAACAATCGTGGCGAATACGTCCAAATCCTCGAACATCGGGTTCACCTTCTCTATGTGGTTATTAAATAGATCACTGCAATTGTGCAACCGTATTGTCGCTTATGCATCTAAATTATAACGATTAATAATTATATTGCAATTCCATTATAAGAAAAAAAAGAGTAACATGAAATATGCCACAAGTTGTTCACACTTTAGATGTGGATGACCGTGAAATGTCGAAAAATGAAATATGAAAACGTTGTAATGTGAGAAAGGGGCACGTCAATCTATGAATGGTTATTATTCCAGAAAGCTGCATTCGCTTCTTGGAGTCATTCCGCTCGGCTTGTTTTTCATTGAACATGCGCTGACGAATTTTGGCGCATTCGAGGGAGGTCTCGCACGGTTTAATGCCGGCGTAAAGCTGCTTAATGACCTTCCACTGCTTTATGTACTTGAGTGGGTGTTGATCTACATCCCGCTGATTTACCATGGCGTGTTCGGTTTGTATATTGCCTATCAGGCGAAGCCGAATAACGGCCGCTTCCAGTATTCGCGCAACTGGCGCTATACGTTTCAGCGGATCACAGGTGTCATTACGTTTGTATACGTGATTTGGCATGTGTATGAAACTCGTGTTCAGATAGCGCTTGGTCATGTGACGCATGAAGAACTTGCAGGCACCATGCACAACATCATGATTCAGCCGGGACTGTTCACCTTGTACCTGATCGGCGTCATATCTGCATCGTTCCACTTTGCCAATGGTCTCTGGTCCTTCTTGGTAAGCTGGGGCATCACGGTGGGACCGCGCGCGCAGCGTGTATCTTCTTACATCTGCATGACGATGTTTGTGTTGGTGGCTCTGATGTTCGTGCTGTCCATGGTCGCATTCCGCAGAGCGGAATTCCAGGAAGCAACCGCATTGCTTGATACAGTGAAGTTAGTTCTTAGTTAAGGAGAGTGAGCGTGAATGGCAACAAATAATATCATTATCGTGGGCGGCGGTCTGGCTGGTCTGATGGCTACCATCAAATCAGCAGAAGCAGGCGTCCATGTTCACTTGTTTTCTTTGGTCCCTGTAAAAAGATCGCATTCCGTATGTGCGCAGGGTGGAATTAACGGAGCCGTTAACACCAAAGGTGAAGGCGACTCCCCGTGGATCCACTTTGACGATACCGTGTATGGCGGTGACTTCCTTGCCAACCAGCCTCCGGTAAAAGCAATGTGTGAAGCGGCACCAGGCATTATTCACCTGATGGACCGCATGGGCGTTATGTTCAACCGGACCCCGGAAGGTCTGCTTGACTTCCGTCGGTTTGGTGGCACCAAGCATCACCGTACGGCGTATGCGGGTGCAACGACAGGCCAACAGCTGCTGTATGCGCTGGATGAGCAGGTACGCCGCCATGAAGCGGAAGGACTTGTTACGAAGCATGAGCATTGGGAATTCCTGTCCGCTGTTATTGATGACGATGGCGTATGCCGCGGCATTTGTGCACAGGATCTGCGTACGATGGAAGTTCATACGTTTGCTGCGGATGCAGTTATTCTTGCAAGCGGAGGCCCTGGCATCGTATTCGGCAGAACGACCAACTCGGTCATCAATACCGGTACGGCAGCAAGTGCTGTATACCAACAGGGCGTTCATTACGCGAACGGCGAATTCATCCAGATTCATCCGACGGCTATTCCAGGGGATGATAAGCTGCGCCTCATGTCCGAATCCGCACGTGGTGAAGGCGGACGGATCTGGACGTACAAAGACGGCAAGCCTTGGTATTTCCTTGAAGAGAAATATCCGGCTTACGGCAACCTCGTTCCGCGGGATATCGCGACTCGCGAAATCCATGACGTGTGCGTGAACCAAGGACTTGGTGTAAACGGCGAGAACATGGTTTATCTCGATCTGTCGCATAAAGATCCGAAGGAACTGGATGTTAAGCTTGGCGGCATCATCGAAATCTACGAAAAATTCGTAGGCGATGATCCGCGTAAAATCCCGATGAAAATTTTCCCGGCCGTGCATTACTCCATGGGCGGCATGTGGGTTGATTACAACCAAATGACTAATATTCCTGGTCTGTTTGCAGCCGGCGAATGTGATTATCAATACCACGGTGCAAACCGTCTGGGGGCAAACTCACTTGTATCCGCCATTTATGGCGGTATGGTAGCCGGACCGAAAGCGGTCGAATATACCAGAGGACTTAAGAAATCCGCTGCTGACGTACCGTCGAGCGTTTTCGAAAGATATAAAAAGCAGCAGGATGACAAATACGAGAACATCCTCAAAATGGATGGTAATGAGAATGCGTACGGCCTGCATAAAGAGCTGGGCGAAATGATGAACGCTAACATGACGGTGGTTCGTTATAACGACAAGCTGGAGCAAACGATCGGCAAAATCAAAGACATGAAGCAGCGCTACAAGAATATCAACATTAACGATAAATCACGCTGGAACAATCCGGGTGCGTCCTTTACGCGCCAGCTGTGGAACATGCTTGAGCTTGCCGAAGCCATGACGCTTGGAGCGCTGCTGCGCAACGAGAGCCGCGGCGCGCATTATAAGCCGGAGTTCCCGGATCGTAACGATGAAGAATTCCTGAAAACCACCAAAGCGACTTGGACGCCGGATGGCCCGGAAATTTCCTATGAGCCGGTAGACGTTTCGTTGATCCCGCCGCGGATCCGCGACTATTCCAAAGAAAAGTAAGAAGGGGGATTTGACATGGCGGAACAAACTGCTTCTACCAAAAAAGTGAAGTTTATTATTACCCGTCAGGACAGCCCGGACGCTGCATCATATGTTGAGGAGTTCGAGCTTCCTTATCGCCCGGGTATGAACGTAATCAGTGCCTTGATGGAAATCCAGCGTAACCCGCAGAACAACAAGGGCGAAAAAGTAGCACCGGTGTGCTGGGAATCGAACTGTCTTGAGGAGGTCTGCGGTGCCTGCTCCATGGTCATCAACGGTAAACCCCGTCAGGCCTGCGCAGCGCTGATCGACAAGCTGGAACAGCCAATCCGCGTACAGCCGATGAGAACTTTCCCGGTTGTCCGTGACCTTGTGATTGACCGCAGCCGGATGTTTAACGCCCTGAAGCGCGTCAAAGCATGGATTCCTATCGACGGCACGTATGATCTCGGTCCTGGACCGCGTATGCCGGAGAAAAAACGCCAATGGGCCTATGAGCTTTCCAAGTGCATGACATGCGGCGTTTGTTTGGAAGCTTGCCCGAACGTGAATGACAAAACCGACTTTATCGGTCCTGCAGCGATTTCCCAGGTTCGTCTGTTCAATGCTCATCCAACGGGTGAAATGAATGCCGACGAGCGTCTGGATACTCTGATGGATGACGGTGGTATTGAGGGCTGCGGCAACTCGCAGAACTGCGTACGTTCTTGTCCAAAGGGGATTCCGCTGACGACTTCCATTGCGGAAATCAACAAGCAGTCCACCAAGCATCTGTTCAAAAAATGGCTTAGCGTCTAAACTGAAGCCTGTCAATGAAAGAGCCTCCTGCAACGCAGCGCCAAGCTGCAGAGCGGGGGCTCTTTTTTGTTGATATTTTCTAGCCCAACCTATTCTTATGACCCTTTATAATGATATAGGCTGCTGCTTTGTAAATGTAATTTGTTTCAGGCTGCGTTTAAAACTGTGCAGAGGGGTAATCAAAATTAAGGAATTCTATCACAAAAAAATATAAAAGATTACGGATCGGACAGGTCTATGACCAGCGATTCCTGTAATATGCGGGAGCGTGCTTAGTCATGTCATGGTGGATGTGGATTCTCAATGTGGCGGGTTTGATTGTGCTGATGTATATTTTCTACAGCCTGGAGAAAAAATGGACGAGCAAAGCGGTGCTGCTGGCGCCCATCATTATCTACGTGCTGGTATCTCTGGAGGATCTGTTCGGGTTGATTGATCTGATGACAATCGTGCCCGGGAATGGGGGAATGAGGGTGCTCATCCTTCTGTTCTGTCTGGTCTCCGTTATCTTTTATGTTCTGTATATATTTAACCGGATCGCTGAATCTGCGCTGAATAAAAAGAAGGTTTACATGAAGACACTGCTGATCCGCATCAGTACGGCTGCTCTGACCTGTGTCTTCTTTTTCACGATTATTTATACGTCTATTTACAAGCTGTTTGGACACCACACATTTGATGGCGAGAATATCGGCAATGATCTGCTCAGTCAGCTCATATCCTTTTTGTACTTCAGTGTGGCGACTTTCGTCACGGTCGGTTATGGTGATATCTCTCCCGTAGACAGTACGTCGAGGCTGGCGGTCATTATGGAAATTGCCTTCAGCTTTATTACGGTGGCTTACGCCCTGTCCATGCTGAGCGTGTTCCGCAGGATCTTCAGTCCAGGTCCCGATGACAAGCTGCCGGAAGAGATGTAGGTAAAATGCTGAGTGGGGCCTTATCTTAAGGCTTTAGAAGCTTGCGCAAATATTTCAAACCGTTCTTGGACGATGGATAGCGGAATGTAAAATCAAACATGTTGGTTTGCTTCAGGACGCTTTTGTAATGTGTGAAAGTGTCGAAGCTGCCCTGCCCATGATAAGCGCCCATGCCGCTCTCGCCGACACCGCCAAAAGGCAGGTAAGGGGTGGCGATATGCATAAGCGTATCGTTAATGCAGCCGCCGCCGTAGGAAACGCTGCCGACAACTGCTTCCTCGATCTCGGGCTCCCGTGTAAACAGATAGAGAGCAAGCGGCTTCGGACGATCATTGATCATGTCAATGGCCTCCTGGATGCGGTCATATTCAATAATTGGCAGAATAGGACCAAAGATCTCTTCCTGCATCACGGGCATATCCCATGTTACCTGATCCAGCATTGTAGGCTCAATGGTCAGATGGTCCGGTGCGGTTTTGCCGCCGCTGGCGACTGTTCCGTTTTGCAGAAACGAAGCAAGTCTTTGAAAATGCTTTTCAGATACAATACGTCCATAAGATGGATTCGATAAAGGATCAGGACCATAGAACTCCTTAATGGATTCCTGAATGTATGCAATCAGCTCGGTCTTCACGCTTCGGTGCACAAGCAAGTAGTCGGGGGCGATGCAGGTCTGCCCGGCATTGGTGAATTTTCCGAAAACGATGCGCTGGGCTGTAAGCTTCAGCGGGGCATCGGCGTGTACGATGCAGGGGCTTTTGCCACCAAGCTCCAAAGTCAGCGGGATCAGCTGCTTGGCGGCTGCCTGCATGACAATTTTGCCGACATTTACGCTGCCTGTGAAGAAGATATAGTCGACAGGCTGGGCCAGCAGCTCCTGACTGACCTCAGGACCGCCTTCCACCACAGCGATGTATTCCTCTTCATAGACGCTGCCCAGCATCTCCGACAGCAAGGCAGACATGGTGGGTGTCAGCTCCGACGGCTTCATGACCACGGTATTGCCGGCAGCGAGGGCGCCAATCAAGGGGGACACCGCCAACTGGAAAGGATAATTCCAGGGGGCTATAATGAGTGTTGTACCATAAGGCTCAGGTATAATCCGCCCTTTGCTTCCAAAATGCGTAAGCGCTGTCTTTGCCTTCCTGGGTGCCATCCAACTGCGTAAATGCTTGATCGTGAAGGATAATTCTTCATAGACAATACCGATTTCCGTAGAATAAGCTTCAAATTCGCTTTTATTCAAATCCTTCTTTAAAGCCTCGATGACCTGCTTCTCGTAAGCTACCAGCACATCTCTCAGCTTCTTCAGCTGACGCAGGCGAAATTCGTAAGGGCGGGTAGCGCCGCTTCTGTAAAAATGTTTTTGTTTCTGAATAAGGTTTGCCATGGTATCGTTATACATATAGCTTCATCCTTTTCCGTTCATTCGATTTCAATTTCTATTATACAGGGAGTTTCCAGTAAATGAAAAACAGCCCGAAGTCCGGCATGATGACGCGAAGGGCGTTTTTAAAGCGCGGCCGAGCGGCCATTTTTGGTGCCGGCATGCTGACCGGGGGGTACGCCTGGTTGTGGGAGCCGAGACAGCTTGAAGTAACACGTCTGACCCTCCGCTTTTCCAGGCTTCCCGCCGTATTTGACGGCCTCGTTATAGCTCAGTTTAGTGATCTTCATCTGGGCTTTCACTCACGCGAAAGCGATATTGTACAGCTGGCAGAGGCAGTGGAGGCCGAATCGCCGGATATGATCTGCTTTACCGGTGACGCCGTGGACTCCGGTACGGATGCCATGCCGGACTATATTCCGGTGCTTTCTTCTATGAAGGCAGATTTGGGGAAATATGCGATTCTTGGCAATCATGATTATCTGGTTCATCCGGATCGTGTCAACGATATGCTTCATACGGCAGGCTTTAAGGTGCTGAGAAACGAGCATGCCCTGGTGAACCACCAAGGGGAGAGCATTGCCGTGGTTGGTCTCGATGATCAGCTTATGGGTCAGCCCGATCCGGAGCAAGGGTTAAGGGGTGTCCCCGAGGGCTTGTTTACCCTGCTGATGATGCATGAGCCGGATTATGCCGACACCGCCGTCTTGTATCCATTTGATCTGCAGATTTCTGGACACAGCCATGGAGGTCAGGTACGGCTTCCGTTTCTGGGAGCGCTGCTTACGCCGCCGGGATCGAGACGTTATATAATGGGAAAATATGCGGTTGGAGACCGTTCCATGCCACTATATGTAAACCGCGGCATTGGAGAAACACATCTTCCTGTACGTTTCCT
Source organism: Paenibacillus sp. J23TS9 (assembly GCF_018403225.1). Classification (NCBI taxonomy): domain Bacteria; kingdom Bacillati; phylum Bacillota; class Bacilli; order Caryophanales; family Paenibacillaceae; genus Paenibacillus; species Paenibacillus sp. J23TS9. Next base: position 215,936 of record NZ_BOSG01000005.1, read on the forward strand.
ATGCAAACCGGAGCTCACCATATTTACGCTGAAAGCAATCAACTCTTAAATGGGTATAACACCCTGGGCATTGTTTACTTAGGAAAAAGAAGGAGAGGGATGGGGATGTTAGCGGAAAAATTTCAATTTTTGCCGATGCTTGAGGGGGAGCGTTTGTCGCTTAAGCAGATTGAGAAAAAGGATGCCCCGAGCGTCATAGCTATTCTCTCCGACCCGCTTGTGATGAAATATGTCACGCAGGGGACGTTCTTCAGCTTCTCAAGATCAAGACGCGTTGCAGCCGAACTGCTGAATACAAGACGACCGGATTCCATGCATTATGGCATTTGGCTGCCGGAGACGGAAAGTCCCGTAGGCGTGGTTTCCCTGCAAAACTTGCGGCTGGAGCGCCGCGAAGCCATGATCGGCTACATGGTGGACCACAGGTTCTGGCATCGGGGACTGGCTACCGAAGCCTTGGGCATCCTGCTAAGATATGCATTTAACGAGCTTCATCTGGAGCGTATTGAAGGCAGATGCCATGCCGTTAACTCAGCCTCGGAACATGTCATGCAAAAGAATGGAATGGTGCTGGAACGCACGCTGAATCAGAAGAGAATGTTTTTCGCAGCACCGCTCGAAATGAAAATTTACAGTCTTACGGATCAACAATATCAGGCCCGCATTGCAGGTGCTGAGCATGTTTGTAAGGATTGAAGGGAGATTAGGACAGCAAGGTGAAGGCAGAAACATGGTTTAGACATCCGGCAGGCATTTTAATCAGTTCCGCAGGAGCAACGCTGCTCTGGGGAAGCGCGCTGCCTGTTATTAAGATCAGCTATCGGCATTTTCAAATTGATTCCAAGAACGTATTCGGGGAATGGGTGTTTGCGGGCTACCGTTTTGCGCTTGCAGGCCTCATTCTGATGGTTTTAGCTACGCTGATGGGACAGACCCGTCGCAGTGGCAGACAGCCGCTCTCGCTGACTCGTATCGTGCGTCTGGGATTCATTCAGACCTTTATGCAGTATCTCGTGCTGTATGCGGGGCTGAGCTTCAGTTCGGGGATCGAGGGCTCGATTCTAGTCGGCTCGACCTCTCTGTTCCAGATTTTGTCGGCAAGGCTGATGGACAAGACGGAGGGGCTGAATCCTGCCAAGTGGTTTGGTCTGATGCTTGGATTCCTCGGCATCCTGGTCATGGGTTTCGCGCAGCAGGGGGTTCAGTTCCATTTTGGTTTCGGTGCGGTGCTTCTGCTGGCATCGGCTGTATTTGGCGGGTTCGGCAATGTACTTTTCCGTCAGGAAAGCGCTCATGAATCCGTTATTGCTCTGACCGGCAAGCAAATGTTCGCCGGCGGTTTGGGGCTTCTCCTGGTGGGTGCAGTACGGAGCGGCTTTACGCCTTTTCATTTTGATGCCAAGGGATGGCTGCTGCTCGGATATTTATCCCTGCTGTCCGCAGCGGGATTTGCTTTGTGGAACACGGTCATGAAATATAACGCTGTGGGTAAGGTGTCGCTATACTTGTTCCTGATCCCCGTCTTCGGAGTACTGCTGTCGTCGATCCTGCTTGATGAGAAGGTGTCTGCCTGGATTGGCCTGTCGCTGGTGTTGGTGGTTACCGGGATTATCATTGTGAATCGCTCCGGCCGTACTAGAAGGGTGAAAGAACCGGTTCAGCAAGAAGTTCAGAGGGGCTTGTAACGGGAAGGTAAGCTTTGTAACACAATTGAAATATTACTGTTATGCTTCTCTAACAGAGAGCGGGTACACTTATTGCATGACCCCCTTTTTGAAAATATAAATGATGTTTCGGACCCGCACGTGACGGGTCCATTTTTTTTGTCTATGTTACGTCTTACAGCGGTACATTGATCTTCTGTTTATTTTTATAATACACCCATTCTGTAAAACCGATAGATTTCAGCCGGTCAGCTACCTGGGCAAGCTCATCCGCCACACGTGCCGGCTTATGCGCATCGGAGCCAAAGGTAACATCCACGCCAAAATGACAAGCCCTCTCGAGAATGGCATCCGAAGGGTACCAGCCGCCGCTCAGCTTTGTTTTGCCTGAGGTATTGATTTCGATTGCTACACCCTGCTGAGCAATAACCTGCAGCGTTTCATCCAAGATATGCTCCGCCGGAATATCGGCAAAATCAGGGTAGTTTCCCTTCATGGCATCGATATGTCCCAGAATTTGAAACATGCCGCTTCGCGCCGAATCCTGAATGAGGCGGTAATAATCCTCTTTCACCTCGATATGCTGCTTCCCGCTCAGTCCTTTCCAGCGGTTCTTGTTGAAGATACTGATGCCTCCAACACTATGGACCGAGCCGATGATGTAGTCAAACGGATAAGCTGACAGTATCTCACGGTAGGTTTCCGCATGCCCCGGAAAATAGTCGGATTCAATGCCGAGGAGCACATCGATTTTCCCTTCGTATTCCTCTTTTAAGCGGAGCACCTCCGAGACATAATTGACAAGCTCGGATTTGCCCATGGCAATGCGGGGAAAGGCTTGCTCCTCTTTTTCTCCGAAGTAAGGGGTGTGATCTGAAATTCCAATCGCCTGCAGTCCGGCTGAAATGCCGGCTTCAATATAATCACGGATATTACCATCCGCGTGTCCGCAGCGGAAATGATGCGTATGAAGGTCAAATTTCATATATGCGACTCCTCTCCAATGTCATAGTTACGGGCGTTCATTATTCGGAGCTGATAAACTGGGTTTCAGGCATTCCTCTGACATCATCTAAAAATTGCTGCATGGCAGAATTGAGATATTTTCCGGATTTGTAGATCACCCCGACGGGATGACTGACCTCAAGCTCCCTCAATTGAATAATTTTCAGTGTGCCATGGCGGAGCTCACTTGCAACCGATTGCTTGGACATAATAGCAGCGCCAAGATCAATTTCAACCATTCGCTTGATTTCCTCGCTGCTGGACAGCTCCATGACAACGTTGGGCGTAATGCCGTGTGTTTTAAGTATTTCATCCGTAAAGCGCCTGCCAACCGTATCATGTGAAAGCAATATCAGGGGCGTATCCTGAAGTACTTCCATGGAAACCGCCGATTTGCTTGCTAGGGGATGACGCGGCGAGACAATGAGCTCGAACGTGTCATAATAAAGAACGGATGTCATCAGATTGGGATTACGCTCAATCAGGTAACCGATTCCAACATCTATTTGGCCGTTTTCCACGCTGGTATAAATCTGTGAGGAAGCCATGGACTGGATAGAGGTTTTAATGAGAGGGAACTGGTTTTGAAAATATGAGAGCACCCTAGGCAATATTTGAATGGCAATGGAAGTTGTTGTTCCAAGCGCGATATGTCCTTGAGGAATATGCTCCAGATCAGACAAACGCTGCTTAAGCTCTTCGACAACGGCCAAAATCCGCTCGGCATGCTCAAGGAATACTTCCCCCCGGTCTGTTAGCGTAACCGGTTGATTCCTGTCGACCAAAACGGTTTTGAACTCATCCTCCAGGCTCTTGATTTGGGCGGATACGGCAGGCTGGGTCAAATTAAGCAGTTCACCGGCTTTGCGGAAACTCATTGTCTTTGAGATGGTAATCAGTGTCTCCAGTTGACTGATGTTCATGCAGTTCCTCCTTAGACCTTATTTGATACCCTACAGCTGAGTTTCGACCATATGTATATCCTTTAATTATATGGGATTCAGAAAGTCACGGCAATGGAAGCAGGATGCTTGATTATGATTCAAAAAGGTACAAAATATTTTAAAAATAGATTCTACAAAATTCGCCATGGTATTCAAATTTATATCTAAAGGACCGATATACATATCAGGCTTTCATATTCTTTTTTCCTAAATAGGAAAAAAGAATCGATAATAAGGGTATTTATGCCCTGGTTCTAAAATCAAGTGTGAATTTTTGGTGATTTATTTAGGGGTTTAACGTATAATTGTTTCAAAGAGAAATGGGACTTTTGGAGCGTGTCCTGCAATCTACTGTGGAAGGGGTGTTTAACAGAAATGAAAGCGGAAGTTATCAATCCTTTTCTGGAATCTGCGCGGCTTGTGATCGAGCAGGTTATCCAGGTATCGCCTTCAACAGGAAGCCTGGGAATCAAGACTGTGGAGTTAATCCAGGACCATATATGGATACATATCGGAATGACCGGACAACTGAGCGGAAATATTATGTTCGGTATTCATGAGCATGTGGCATTGCGGATGGTGTCTGCCATGATGGGAGGATACGTGCTGACCGAGATGGATGAGATGGGGCAAAGTGCCATTTCTGAGCTCGGCAACATGATCAGCGGCAACGCAAGCACCATTTTATCCAATCAGGGAGTGAGTGTCGACATTACGCCACCTAGAGTGGTGAAAAGCGAGCAGGTCACTTCGTTTCTTCCGCAAAAGGCGCTCAGTATCCCTCTCTTAATGGATGGTATCGGAGAACTGGATATTCAAGTCATGATTTCATAACAAAAATCTTTTCGGAGTACTCTCATGGAAAAAAGATTCGTGCCTGGCGAATGTTTTTCTAGTGATATTAGGATGCGATTCCTCGATATTATACGTCTAATATCATAGAATAAGGGTATCAACGCGTGGAGTACATTTCGTACTGCATGTCTCTTGGGAGGAACTGAAATCATGTTGGAGAATAAAGTGGTTGTTATTACAGGAGCATCAAGCGGGATCGGCCTGTTGACGGCTCAGATGCTCAGCAGCGAGGGAGCTGTTCCGATTTTAGTTGCACGCTCACATCAGAAGCTGGTTGAAGCCTCAAACGGAATAACCGGGAAACACGGGATCAAAGTCATGGATGTGACCCGTGATGATCAGGTGAAGCAAACGTTTGAAGAGATCGTCCAGGACTACGGTAGAATTGATATCCTGCTGAACAACGCGGGTTATGGTAAATTCGAGAATGCAGTGGACATGCCCACTGAGGAATACGAGCGGATGATGGAAGTGAATTATATGGGAACCGTGCGCTGTACGAAGGCCGTGCTCCCCCATATGCTTGAACGCCAAAGCGGTCATATCGTGAATATCGCTTCCATGGCGGGCAAGATCGGTACGGCGAAATCCTCTGCCTACACAGCAACCAAGCATGCAGTGCTTGGTTTTAGTAATGCCCTGCGGCAGGAGCTGAGGGAGACGGGAATCACCTTGTCAACCGTCAATCCGGGACCGATTGATACGCCTTTTTTTGATATCGCAGATCCCTCGGGTGGTTATGTGAGCAATGTAAAATGGCTGATGATGAAGCCGGAGCATGTAGCGAGCAAAATTGTACAGTTGATGAAGACGGGCAAGGAAGAGTTGAATCTTCCATTAAAAGCCGCCGCCGCTATGCGGTTATATCAGCTGTTTCCACGCCTTTCGGATAAGCTTACTTACCGGATGATGAATAAAAAGTGACAGACCGGCTCCAAATGAGCCGGTTTTTTTCTTTTCTTGGGAAGCACTCGGAAAGGGTCACGGAATTAACTTTTGGTACCGCGGCTCTTTTATCATATAATAAATAGTAATGACTTATATAAAGGATGGAATTTAATGAACGAAACTTCATTTACAGCGCTGGGTATCGATCAATCTCTGGTCGACGGCCTGTCGGAATACGGAATTACGGAGCCAACTCCGGTACAAGCGGAGGCTGTTCCTGCAATACTAAAAGGAGCAGACGTGTTGGCCCGTTCGCAGACAGGGACAGGCAAGACGCTTGCCTATCTGCTGCCCATACTGCAAAGCATAGATGTTGAATTAAAATCGGCTCAAAAGCTTGTGATTGCACCAACCCAGGAACTTGCCATGCAGATCGTTAGAGAAAGCGAGAAATATGGTCAGATCAGAGGTATCCAGGTACTTGGACTGATTGGGGGAGCCGCACTTAAACGTCAAGTGGAGAAGCTGAAGCAGCATCCACAGCTTATCGTGGGAACGCCCGGAAGATTGCGGGAGCTTATTGAGGTCCGTAAGCTGAAAATGCATCATATCAACGCGATTGTCGTGGATGAAGTTGATCAGGTGTTCCAATTGGGTGGAGCGGGTGATGTGGACCGGATTCTCCGCAGCGCGCTCCGGGACCGGCAGCTGGTGTTTCTTTCGGCCACCGTCAGTCCGGAAACGGCTGGACTTGTGAAACGGGAAATGGAAAATCCGGTGGAAATCGGCATCGATCCGGACCAGTCCACTGCGAAGGGACTCGAACATATTTATTTTGCCGGAGAAGAGCGGGATAAGATGGAAAATCTGCGCCGCGTCATCCGTCACTTCAATCCGAAGAAGGTCATGGTTTTTGTCAATCAGACGGAAACTATTGGTGAAGTTCAGGCAAAGCTCAATTTTATGGGGCTCCCGGCCGAGGCGTTGTATGCGGATGCCGATAAGATGGTAAGAAGCCGTGTGTTAACCGGTTTCCGCAGCGGCAAGTTCAAGGTGATGGTTGCCAGTGATGTGGCTGCCCGGGGCCTCGATATTGAAGGACTCGAAATGGTCATCAACTATGATCCTGCGCTGGATTCCGAGCATTATGTACACCGTGCAGGACGTACCGGACGGATGGGACGCAGCGGCCTGGTGGTCTCGCTGGTGACGAACCGGCAAATTTTTATCATGAACAAGTTTGCTAAAGAGCTTGGCATTTCACTGGAGGAACGCAAACTTTTTGGTGGCAAGGTGCTGGAGCCAAGAGAAGTCTCTTCCAGTCAGGGGCAAGCCGTACGGCGGAAATCTGAAGACAAGGATACGACTGCCAAAGCAAAAATCTCGTCGGGAGTCGTTGACCAGGGTTCGGTGAAAAGCCGCCCGGACAAGGCGGAAAACCGTAAGGCACCCGTTCCGGCCAAAAAACAGAGCGAGCCCTTCCGCGGAGGGAAGCCGTCTGAGCGGCAAAGCCGCAGCGAGCGGGAGCGGGATCGGAAGAACAAAGGTGCTCCCAAATGGCTGAAGGACAAAAAGAACCCTTAAACAAAAAAGTGGATTGGCATTTCATGGAGGTGATGCAATGAGCGGCAATACTGTGCTGGATATACAGGGTTTAAGCGGCGGTTACAGCTTGAACCGGCCTGTACTGCATGATATTTCGTTTCAGGTGAAGCCCGGAGAAATGGTTGGACTCATTGGCCTGAACGGTGCAGGGAAAAGTACAACCATGAAGCATATTCTTGGACTGATGAATCCCCAGAAAGGGGATATCCGGGTTCAGGGAAAGAAGAGGGAAGAAGATTCGGAAACCTATCATGGGTCACTGGCCTTTGTACCGGAATCTCCGCTTTTATATGAAGAAATGACCGTGCGCGAGCATCTGGAGTTTACTGCAAGAGCTTACGGAGTCGGGCGCGGGGATTATGAAGAGCGGGCAGATAGATTGGCACGGATCTTCCGGATGCAGGACAAAATGGACAGTCTATCGACTCACTTGTCCAAAGGGATGCGGCAGAAGGTCATGATTATGTGCGCATTTGTGGCCCGCCCTTCGCTTTATATTATTGATGAGCCCTTTCTCGGGCTGGATCCGCTGGGAATACGCTCCCTGCTGGATTTCATGGTTGAGTTGAAGGAAGGGGGCTCCTCGATTTTGCTGAGCTCACATATTCTTTCGACGATTGAAAATTACTGCGACCGGTTTATCGTACTGCATCAGGGAAGCGTCATTGCGCAGGGAACTCTGCAGGATATCGCCGCGCAGGCGGGTACTAACGGGGCAGGACTGGAAGACATGTTCTATACCCTCGTGCAAGGCAGGGATTGACGATGGATTTAAGCCAATTAAGATCTGAGCGCCGCGGCCGTTTCTGGGGAAAAGAAGTACTGCCATATCTCGGTTATGTCATCCAGAGCGGGGTCGCGGTACTGCTTTTATTCCTGCTCATTGCATTTTCGGCATGGTATACTTCCCTGGTCCAGCATATTCCCGCTGGTCTTCCGATCCGCTGGATTATGCTGATTCTGTTCGTACCCCTGACGGTGAATAGCGGCTTCAGAACCTATCTTCAACCCGCAGATACCGTATTTCTGCTTCCGCAAGAATCCAAAATGAACAACTATTTTAATGCGAGCTGGATTAGTGGTGTGGTATACAAGCTGCTGGGGTTAGCTCTTGTATTTTTGATATCCTGGCCGCTCTACGTCCGGAGTGATGAGGATCCGAAGTCATTTTGGCCTTTTCTGATTATCCTGATCGCGCTTAAGGTTCTTGCCAGCTATGGCTGTTGGAAAGAGCTTCGAATGGTGTCACGGCGTGCTACGATGGCTTATCGGCTTCTTCGTTACGTAATACTTGCGCTTGCTGTTGCAGCCTGGCTTTGGCAGCCGGAGGGCAGAAGTCTGATCTTCATCGTGCTTCTTGCTGCTACATATATTGTGGCACTTCGTATCCCAGCCAAGCATTTGGTAGCATGGGACAGATTGATCGCCCAGGAAAAGACACAAAGTGGCCGCGTTCTGATGATGCTGGGCTGGTTTGTCAATGTACCGGGCAGACAGCAGCGCATTTATGCGAGAAAATGGCTGTCGTGGGCGGGAAACCGCATTCCATGGAAGCCTGAGGCTGCGTACAGGTATCTTCTGATGAAAAGCTTTGTGCGAAGCGACATTCTGGGCATCGTGCTGCGGGCAGGAATTCTTGGAGCGCTTCTTGTCTGGTGGACCCGGAGCGGCATGATGGGCAGTGGCATTTACTTGTTCTTCGTATTCCTGGCAGGAGTCCAAATATCATCACTTCTGCGATATCACAGCGAATCCTTCTGGCTTCACGTGTATCCGATCCCTCCGGGCAGCCGCCGTACGAACGCAGTCGGGCTCGCTTTCCAAATCCAGCTGCTGTTTGCGGTACTGACGTGGCTTCCTCTCCTTGGAGCGGGTTCTGATCGTTTGGGTCCCGTATTCCTCACGCTGGCTATCGGAGTCATTTTATGCTTATTGTTCCGTTTCTTTGCTGGGCGGAAAAAAACATCGGATGATGACGATGAATAGCGGGCAAGGCCCATATTAGATATGTAAACATGAAAAAAGCAGAAGACCGGGATTGCTCCCGGCCTTCTGCTTTTTTTGATTGTCAGCTGATTCTTGTTGATTAAGTGGAATAATTATACCCAGAAAGAACGAGTGATGATTACCAGGAGGATGAAGAGTACCAGAATTGCTCCAGTGTTACCAAACATTCCGTGTCCGCAACCGTATCCGTATCCGCCTCTTACTTCTTCGCTCATGTTCATTCCCCTTTGCAATGGATTGTTTTAGTTACATCGTATCTTATGTCTAGGGGGAAGACTGTGCTTGGGCAACTACCCGTTCCTCATCAAAAAAACAGATTTTTAAAATGTATGCTTATTTATTCTGCAAATCATGAATTCCCTTGTACACCAGGTCAAAGAGTTCTTCAAGATATTCTTCCTCAATGCAGGAGAAGGCGACGCGGAGATCATGCTCGCCAAGAGCGATGGTTCCGACGCCATATTGATGAAGGATATGCGTACGAAGCTCCTCAGCGGAAACATCCTTCAGCTTCAGGCACATGAAGTATCCCGAGTTGAACGGATAGTATTCCCATACATCCTTGTATTTGCCGCTGTCCAGCAGTGTTTTAACCTTATTGGCACGGCCTTTCATGATCTGGAATTTTTCTTCCTTCTGCGCATGGAACTCCGGTGACTTGAGCGCTTCAAGCACGAAGGTTTGAGAAGGATGGGCTCCGCTTGAAATGGTTGCACGGATGATGCCGAGCGTCTTTTGCTCAAGTGCATGCAGCACTTCCTTGCTGTCAGAGGCATAGGTGATGAACCCGACGCGGAAGCCCCAGACGAATTCTTCCTTGGTCGCGCCATCGACTTTGACAGCGAGTACGCGCGGATGGAGATCTGCCAGCTTGCCGAACAGAGATTCCTTCAAGGAGTCTTCAAAAAATAATCCGAAATAGGCGTCGTCGGTTACCACAACCACGTTAATGCCAGCTTCGGCGGCTTCCTTGACAGCAGCGACAATCTCATTGCCTTCCTTAAGACCCGGTGTATAGCCTGTAGGGTTATTCGGGAAGTTGAGGATCACTACCGCTTTTCCCTTGTCCTTTTGTGCGAGCAGTGCATCACGCAAACCTTGGCTGTTGAACGTCATTTCATCGGTAAAAAGTGGGTAGTTAACGATCTCGGCGTGACGGCGGATACCGAAGGTCAGCTCGTAGTTCTCCCAGTTTTTATCAGGATAAATGACAGCGTCCCCTTCATTGACGAAGAGGTCGGCAACCACACTCAGTCCATGTGTCAGCGCATTGGTCACAATTGGACTACTCAGTGATTTTTCACGCAGGGAAGGGTTCTCTTCTTTCATTTTGGTGAGCCATGCTGTCCGGAGCTCTGGCTTACCTGCAGGAGGAGCATACGGATACAAATCCTTCGGCTGGAAAGCAGATAGCTTACTTTGGATCACGTCCAGATGCATCGGGATACCGCCTTCGGTTGCAATGCCGATCGTGGCATTGTACTTCTTGGCATGTCCGGAGGCTTCAGCAGACTGGCTCAAAATGCCTTCCTTTGGAAAATAGATCTCTTTGCCCAGTGTGGACAGCATGTCATAGACATGCGGGTTGCTGGACTTAACGCCTTCGTTCAGTTGTTCAGCCAATGAATTTAACATTTCTTCCATCCTTCCAAGTCGGTTGTAATGTCAGGACTTTATACAAAATCCCCATGTAAGGTTTTCCGTTTGAACTGCCTAACATTATATCACCTGTATCAGGAACCGTCACTGAAAAAAGGAGCTTTTTGTCACTGAGCAAAAGGGAGGCTTAATAATCGTCATCAGCTGCCTGAGGTTCCTTGCCGGTTTTCTTTTTACGGCTGACTGGAATGCTGCTGCGGATATGCTCAGCGGTTTCAAGGTCACGCTGTGCGCCCCGGGATTCAAGCCCGCACAGTACTTGCTCCCGTTTATCTGTATTCAGATTTTGTCCGAATTTGAACTTGGCGCTGATGTGGTCTGCTGCAATCTTAACCACAGCCACATTGCGCAGTCTCGAGGCATATGCCGGATGGGATGCTTCAATGGGATCATAGCCGCCTTCCGGCTGCAGCTTCTTCATCAGCAGCGAAAAGGCCGCAGCCTTTTCCTCAAGATCCTGCACGATTTCTGCCCTTCCGCTAGCCGTTACACTCTTGAAGTAGGAGGTGGCTGGGCAGGCCAGGCTCGGATCAGTAAAATACGATGGAATGACCGCATATTCGTCGGCCACGCTGAAGCTTACATAAGGGCTCGCTTTTAAATGCTTCATCTTTTCGCCGATCCGGCTGCCATGGAAATAGAAGATTCCTTGATGGTATACGTAATTCAGCGGTGTAACCCGGGGATGTCCGTTTTCTCCCACAGTGCCGAGAAAGCCAAAGCTCATACCGGATAAAAACTCATCGATTTCCTGTTCTTCAGTGATGCTGAATTCCTCTCTTCTCATCCATGTTTCCCCCACTTTTATTTAATGCTTGCGATATTTGAGAAAACAACAGTTATCAAGATACCGCAGAAGCTTGTTGACAGCATAACGGAGACATTGACAAGGAAAAAGATCCAATTTAGATTAAAATTTATAGTCCAATCATGTTTTCGGTTTGTAAACATTCGTTAAATAGTTCAAGCAGATCCAGTAGAGGGAAGGGGCGACAGGGATGGAACTGAGCCTCCATATGCAATCGTATCTCAGTAAATACCGATACAAGTATCTTGCGCTGTATCATGCGCTAAGGGAAGCAATCCAAGACGGACGTTTGCCGGGAGGGATAAAGCTGCCTTCTACCCGGGAACTGGCAGATATGTACGGGTTATCCCGCGGAGCCGTGGCTCAGAGCTATGACATGCTAATGGCAGAAGGCTATGTACATACCGAGACAGGCAGGGGGACCTATGTGACCCATGCAGGTTATTCACCCCGTCCTAAGGCGGAAATAAAGGATACACCAGTAAAACTCTCCAGCTGGGGCGAGAGGCTGATTTCACTGCCACGGGGGCCGGCAGATCCAGCGATGCAGGCAGAAATCAGTTTTATCAATCAACCGCTGGATATGAGCCATTTTCCGTATGAGGAGTGGCGGAGCGCCCTTTCTTATGCCGGCGGACGAAAGGGGAGCGAATTGCAGCATAAAGCTCCGCCAGAAGGAGACTGTCAGCTGCGTGAAGCTATTGCCTCTCATTTACGTGTCACGCGTGGCATTATGGCTAGGGCCGAGCATATTGTTCTTTTCAGCGGGTCGATGCAGGGAATTGCGCTGCTGTTCCAGCTGCTGATGAATGAGGGGGATACAGCTGTCGTGGAGAATCCGGGATTCCATGGTATCCGCAGAGCCATTAAAGCATGCGGTGGAATAGCTATTCCTGCGGAAGTTGACCGTCAGGGGGTAAAGCCGCAGGAGTGGGATTCAGGTATTCTCTTTGTCACACCCAGCAGGCAGTATCCTACGGGAGCCGTGCTGAGCCTGGAACGCAGACGACAGCTTCTTGACTGGGCACAGCGGCATAATGCAGTCATTATTGAAGATGATTACGATAGCGAATTTCGCTTTGCTGGCAGACCGATCGAGCCGCTTAAGGCACTCGACACGCAGGAGCGGGTCATCTACATGGGTTCCTTTTCGCAAACGATGTTTACCGGGCTGAGGCTGGGTTATGCGGTGCTGCCGGAAGGGCTCGTAGGAGCCGCTGTTCGCGCCAAGTCTCTGTATGAACCAATGTCCCCGGGATTTCTGGAGCAGCGGGCTCTTGCCAGATTTATGGCCAAGGGAGGCTATATGCGGCATTTACGCCGTCTGACCCGGCTTTATGGAGCGAGACACGAGCACTTTTGTAATCTGATGAAAGAACAGGCTTCTCATCTCTTCGAACTCATACCTGGTGATGCGGGGCTGCATGTCTATGCGCATTGGCTCAGATCACCGGAGGAATACACCGCTTTCTGTATGGCAATAAATCAAAGAGGAATCAGCTTCCGGGATGCGCAGGTATACCGGCTGGATGAAGGGACTCCGGCGGCCTGCTTCGGATTTGCCCATCTGGAAGAGGATCAAATTACGGAAGGCATCAGCAGGCTAATCGCCGCGTGGCAGGATGTGCAAAATTTCGCGTGAAAGAGTATCATATACATATATTGTGTTAAAGTGTGCATGATCTTTGATACAATATGTGTACCTGTATTGAATTAGTTTATATATAAGGGGGAATGACGACATGCTGCATGCGTCGCCATCTTCTTTCCAAATACTGCCCTCTCTTGCAAAGATCGTTTGCGAGCCGGGGTGGAAATGGCAGAAGCGTGAAAAAGCGCTGGAAAACTATGATCTATTTTATGTATGGAGCGGTGAAGGGACAGTCATCCGTAATGACGAGTCCTTTGAGGTCGGCAAAGGCAGCTGTTTTTTGTTCAGACCGGGTGACCACACCAGTGCGATCCATAATCCGCAAAAGCCGTTGGTGCTTACATACAGCCATTTCAGAGTTTCCGAGCCGGTGAGCGAGATACCACTGCCTTACCGCCGCTTGACGGATACGGTTGATTTTGAATACATGCTCGCGAGGTACGTGAGGCTGTTTTTGGTCAACACGTTTGCTGCAGAAGAGGAAGGCCAGCTGATTTTGAAGCAGCTTATGATTCATCTGCTGCGGCATGACCGCGAGCAGCCGGAGGAAAAGAAGGCCAGCAATCAGCTGACCGAGGTGATTCACGAAATTGCAAATTACGTTCAGCAGCATCCCGGAAAACCTCATCGGGTTGAGGATCTTGCGGCGCGTGCGGGCCTCTCCCCAAGATATTTTTCCATCAAGTTCAAGGAACTGATTGGAATACCGGTGCAGTCCTATATTATAAGGACACGGATTGAGCGTGCACAGCATCTTCTGCTTCATGCGGGCATGAATGTAACAGAAGTAGCGGATGCGCTAGGCTACCGGGATATCTTCTTCTTCAGCAGACAGTTTAAGCAGTATACCGGCAAAAAGCCTTCCGAAATCCGCTAAACCTCCCGTTTTGTTTCGGCAATGTAAAGCCCGGGTAAATAGGGTGAAGTACATACGGCTGAAAGAAACGAAGGGAGGTACGCGCGAATGACGTACAGACGGAGAATACGCAGACGCGAATATACCATGGGCGGACGCAGCATGATTCGGAGCCGGATGCGCCGGTACAAGCCAAACGAGCCCGCGAATGATTTGTGGTTCTAAACATAGCATGAGCATAAAGAGCAGCACGGGAGCAGGGAGCCGTGTCTGCTTTTTATTTTTGGAAGAGAAGGATTATTACTGTAATATTACTAAAGCTTGAATATAAAATCCCTCAAATTTGTAAGAAGGCAAAACATGCACACTTATGGCACGATGGTAGATCGGCAAGCGCGGTGAGTTCTTGTCCAAGCCTAAAGACATGAACTTATGTCGCAAGCCAAAATGACATAAAAGCAGGGATTTTTGAGATGGATCGGGATGAACGCCACGCTCAGCGCGTTTCCTTTAGCGATGCGTACCATTCGTTCACTTCGTCGGTCATTGCGTCGCCACCCAACGCGTGCCATCTGGCAACGACGCGATCGAAGTAAGTCAGCGGCTCCTGGCCGTAGACGATCTTGAGCATCGCATCGTGGAGCAATTCATCGAGGGCGTCGCCGATTTTTTCCATCATTGGCGTCGGTGCGCCGGTGAAGGCGTCTGTCTTATAGACGGTGGGATTGCTTTCGACGATGTTCCAGCCCCTCAGTTCTTGAGGCGTACGCTGCAGCTTGTTTTTGATGTCGTATGGTGTCTGGTCGGACACGCTTTGGTTGATGCGGGCGATCGATTCGCTGAGCAAGTTCGGGACAGAGGGGAGCGACAGGCTCAGCAGATACTTCTGGGGGTCCGCCAGACCGCCGGGCACCTGGCTCTCCCGGAATGTCAGCTTACCGCCCGAATAGCCGTAGTCATAGCCCTCGGCGATGCCCCAGCGATACGGTGATCCGGCAGGGGGATCGACGAAGTTATCGTAGACGAAGTTCATATACCTGAAAAAAATTTCGGGATTCGCCATGTCCGCGTTGATGGCGACCGCGCCGAATTCCGGGGGCGTGCCGCGCGTGCCGGACAGGCCTCCCGGCCCGGTGGGGATGGGATACGCGTCGAACTTGGCGCCCGGCACGCTTGCGGTCACATCCCCGAGCGGCCAGCCGGCGGCCCACAGCGGCGCCAAGATCATGCCGGCCTTGCCCTGCTTCCATGCTTCCGTCGCCTGAACCTCGTCGAGAATTTCGGCATCCTTCGGTACGTAGCCCCGCTCCATCCACCGCTTCAACGTCGCCAGTCCTTGCCGGACGCTTGGCTGGACCGAGCCGTAAGACAGCTTCCCGTCTGCGCCCAAGTTCCAGATGTCCGGCATCTCACCGTAAGCCCCGAACACGAAACCTGCGTCGGACATCCAGGAAAAAAACGAATTTTTCAGGCTGACGCTGAGCCCGTAAGTATCGTTTATGCCATTACCGTCCGGGTCCTGATGGACGAACGCATCCATGACGGACTCCATATCTTCGATCGTGGAGGGCGCCTTGAGGCCAAGCTTGTCGAGCCAATCCTGACGGATGTACAGCACCTCGTTCGAGTTCATTTTGCCGTCGAGAATCGGTACCGCCATCTTTTTGCCGTTGACCGTATACCGGTCCCACGCTTCGGGAGCTTGCTCCATGGCCGCCTTCCACTTGGGCGAGGCGTACTGCTCGAAAAGCTGACCGACGTCACGGAAGGCACCGGAGCGCAGAAGCGGATACAGATTTTGTCCGCCCTTGAACGTAACGATGTCGGGGAGCGGCTGTCCGGCCGCGATGGAGGTATTCAGCTTGTTGATGTAAACGTCCTCGTCTCCGGTCGTCGTCCACAGGTATTTCACCTTGATGCCGAGCTTCTCCTCGAATAGACGGCTCAGGACGTTGTTTTGCAGATCCTCGCCGTTTTTGAACTCGATGTCGGGGTACAGATGCCCGACGGTCGTCAAGACGGCGGGGGGCTCGTATTTTCCTCCGACGAAGGAAGGGGGAGGCTCTTTAGATATAGAGCCTGCCTCTGGCCTGTCGGGGGGGCCCTTCTGATCCTTCCAATAGACGAAGGAAAATAACATGACGAGGACAAAAAAGACAATCGCGAAGCCGAACAGTCCCGTTTGTTTCAACCATCTCCAGATGCTCATGATTCCAATCCCTCCTGTTCGCGAACCATTCTCCACCACAGCTTCACCTGGAGTCCGCCAAGTTCTCCGTTCTCAAGCTCCATATGAGCGTCCGGGCCAAGCAGCGCGCCCATCCGTTCATATACATTATGAAGCGCCCACGCGGTATTGGTATCCGAACCGCTGTAAATCGCGTTTCGGAGCGCGGCGAGTCGGCCGGTCTCGACGCCGCGGCCGTTGTCGGCTACGCTAATTTCGCAATATTCTCCGTCAATATGACCCGCAATTCGAATGTCTCCGACCGTGCGCAGCGGCTCGATGCCATGCAGAATGGCATTTTCCGCTAGCGGCTGCAGCAGCAGCCTCGGCACCTGCAGATCGAGAATGCTTTCCTCGACATCTATGGCGAAGACGAAGCGGTCCATCTGCAGGCTCTGGATCGTCAGGTATAGCCGGACGAGCTCCAGTTCCTCCCGCAGCGTCGTAAACGTATTCTCGAACTTGATGGATTGCCGGAAATAACGGCTTAAGCTCATGGACATGTCAATGACGGCCTGCTTTTCGTCGAGCTCGGCCATGCTCTTGATAAACGCGAGCGAGTTGTACAGGAAGTGCGGCTGGATTTGGGAGTGAAGCTGCCGCAGCTTTGCCTCCTTGGAGCGAATTTGCTCCATGTACACCTTTTCGATCAATTCCTTGATTTCTTTGGACATCTCGTTAAAGCGGTCGAACAGATAGGCGAATTCGTCGTTGCTTTCCTGGCGCAGCGTGATCGTATACTGGCCGGTCGTGATCTTTCGGACGCCCCAGATCAGCTTGCGGATTGGAATCTGCACGTCCCGGTAGAGCAGTAGGGCGAGCAGGATGCTGAAAAGGAGCAGAAAAATGCTGGAGAAATAGTACAACCGCTGGTTGGCATAGATCGGATCCAGCACTTCGTTGATCGGGGTATAGTCCGCGACGTACCAGTCTTTAAAGCTGCCCAGCGCGGAAAAGTTGACGAGATAATGCTCGCCGTTCAGTTTGATAAGCCGGTTACCGCTCGTTTCTTCTCCTACCCCGAGCAGACGGGTTAGCTCGCGGATGAACGGAAGCTTCTCCGTATCGCCGGTCAGTACGTCTCCGGCCGCAGAAAACAAGATCGGCCCATTGTCGTTCGTCCCCTTGGCACGGTCCAAATAATCGAGCACGTTTTTGGTGTCGATCTTGGCCCTGATGACATAGGACACCTTGTCCGGATCGAAACGGAATGTGTACGGATGCGCCAGATAATACGTCAAATACGCGCCGCCGTTGGCATGCTCGTACTGCCAGAATGGGCGGAAGTGCGTTTCCAGGTAAAGATCGTTAAGTGTGGGCGACGTGGCCAGCGGGGAGTAGGCAGGGCTGTCCTCCGCATAGACCACCGTGAATTCAGCGTTCCAGTTATTCAGGGCATGCAGCAGGTTCAATTTGTCCGACACCCGCAGCTTCAGCTTATTCAGCTCGAAGTCCCCTTCCAGAAAGGAAGGGGTCGCGAGCAGCCGCACATCTTTGTCTAGCACGAGAAAATCGCTGAAGGAAGATATTTTGGACAGATTGTTGTCGATGTCGCCGGCCAGAAACGTGAGCTCGTTCAGTTTCACGCGTTGAATTTCCTGTTTGATAAGCCGCACGCTGGAGCGGTTTGTCAAGTAGTACAGCAGCAGCGTGGAGACGAGCAGCAGGAAGATGACGAGCACGATTTTTGTAAATATGGTAAGCCTCATGCGAGTGTCTCCGTTCGGTCAGGAATATTGGTGGCGGAAGTCTTGGGGCGTTAGTCCGTAATGCTCCTTGAACAGCTTGATAAAATATTGCGGTTTGTGGTAGCCGATCGCCGAGGCGACGTCGCTAACCTTTAGTTCCGGCTTCTCAATAAGCATTTCCCGCGCCCGCTGCATGCGCATCTTGTACATATACTCGCTGATATTCTCTCTTGTCTTGTTCTTGAACAGGGAGGACAGGTACGCCGGATGCAGGCCGACGTGATCCGCTGCTGTCTGCAGCGTGGCGTCGGCGATTCGATCGGTGATGAACTGCCGGACCTTGCGGATGAGCACCGCCTGCTCGTTGTTCCATTCACTCTTGGTCATCTCCCGCAACCGGTCGAGCGTATGCAAGACCCAGTCCTGTAATTGACGCATATGGCGGAAACGGCTCGCATCGCCGGCCTTATCCGACTCTGCCGGAATGATGTCATGCAGGCTGAGCCCGTTTTTATGGGCAAAAAAGCTGAATGCGCCCATGGCGTGATAATAAAGCTCCAGAAGCGTCTCGCGCGACTCCATCCGTTTGTCTGTCACCTCCTGGAAAATGGCGTCCCACTTGGCGGAAATAGCCTCCCACTGGCCGATCTCGAACAGCTGGATCAACGGGGGGGATTCGTAAAGACTGTGGATGCGGTATGGTAAATCGGGCGCGGCGGCATCCTGCAGCCCAATGAACAGATCCGTTTCGCCGCCGAGATGACGGGCGAACACGGCCAGCGAGTCCTGGTATGTTCCGCGCAAACCATGCGCCATCACATGCCAATGGCTCACGACGATCGAGATGCTGCTTTTGAGAAAGTGCCTGACGTGACGCTGCAGTCTGGATGCCAGATGCTCGAGAGACTGCTGCCGTGCACGCTCCGGCTGCGGTTCCCGCTCCAGCCACGACGCCTCCCGGGCCTTGAGAATGAAGATTTCATGTTCGAATGGATCACGACCGCGCCAAACGTAGAACAGATCCGAGAACGTCTCTTCCGCGATATTGACGACGGCCGAGGCAAGCAGTGATTGGTCCTGCCAGTTCAATTCCTCTGCTGACGATTCGATGCGAAGGACGCACATTGCCGTTTCGTCGCTTGAACGAAACGGCATCTGATAATAGGCGAGCTTCTCTTCGAGCAGCTCAGTCGAAAGCTTCCGCCCTTGCAGCAGATCAATGAGCAGTTTTTCGCGCAGCAGAGGCATATGCTCATGCAGCAAGCGCATGGCATTCTCCTGCTTGCCCCGCTCGTCCCATTCAATTTGGAGGTCTTCCGTCAGGCGTTGCAGCATGCAAGCCAGTTCCCCATGGTCAACTGGTTTGAGCAGGTAGCCGTCCACCTGCTGACGGATTGCCTCCTGCGCGTAGTCCCATTCGCCGTAACCGGAGAGCAGGATGCTTTTGAAGTGCTTGTCATATTTTTTGATATGCTCGATCAGCTCAAGTCCGGAGATGCCGGGCATGCGGATATCGGTGATGATGATATCGACGGGATAGCTCTTGCAGTATTCGAGCGCCTCCTCGCCGGAGAAAGCCTTGTGAACCTTGCCGATGCCGAGCGTTTCCCACGGTATATTACGCTCGAGACTGTCCACGAGGTGTGCGTGATCGTCGACGATAAGCAGCTCATACATATTTGACACCTCCCAGAACGGTCTTCGGCTTATTGAGGACTGGCGCCTCTCCGGTGAAGGAGGTGCGTTCCCGATTTTTATAAAATACTAGAATTATCAGTTCACCACGAAATGGATCATTTCAATTGTAATCGCAAGTATATGAGACTTCTATAAAGCGTTCTGTCTTTTTTAGGATATCAGAAAATAATCATCCTCAAAGCATAACATCCTTGTATCGCAAGAAAAACTTCCGCTTAAGACGGACTGTCTTTCTTTGAAGTGCGTTTATAGACGTTTTCTTATGAAGGCACGCCGACGTTCTCTTTTGTTGATATATCTATACATTTCAGCAGAGCTGAACCATTCTATCTTTCATTAAAACTTACAATGGGGTCTTTTACTCTATCTGCGATCTTTCGCTGGCAGGATGGCCTTGATTTCGTTTTTGCCGGCGCCCGTGTCCTATTGATTACTGCGGTACCAGGGCAGCCGCGATAGGGGAGCCTCGACTTCCAGCTCGGTCGGACCGATGACCACGCTTCCGTCATCGCCCTGCCACCGACCCTCGGGGAAGACGACGCGCCTTGACGTTTGGCCTTTGACGACGACCGGCGCGACGAGCAGGTTCGATCCGAGCAGAAACTGGTCCTGTACGAGTTCATAGCCGCATCCGGGATATTCGAACTCTAGGCTGCGCAACATCGGCAGGCCATCGGCAGCAGCCTGGCGGGCGAGCGCGAGCAGTTCGGGACCTAGCTCTGATCTAAGCCGTACGGCGTCCAGGCACCAGGTCAGCTCCTCACCGCGCAGCACGCGCCAGGGGGCCATGGAAAACTGCATGACCGGAAACAGTGCGGCACATTGGGCGTACCGGACAAAAAGCTCGCTGTCGAAATGGAAGTCGGGGGAGTTGATGTCCCCGTCCATGCCGCCGCCGATCATGTCCGGGCAGTTGAATGCGTACCCGAGCAGTCCCTGCGCGATCGCGTTCGGAATCAGGCCGCCGAGCCCTCCCGTGTCCCAGGTATGCGTCTTGTCCCGCTGACGCTGGATGAGCGCTTGCCCGCCGAGCTTCCAGCACATGCGCAGCTCGATGAGTGGATAGCCAACGCCGAGGGACGCATAGGCCTCGCAATCCTCAAGCAGGCGCAGCGGGCGCGACCAGGCGACAGGCTGCGTCGTATCCGGCGCTCCGGGCAGGATAGGCTCGCCGGCATCGAGCTTGAAGCCGTCGACTCCGTAGTCCCCAGTCAGCCTGTTCATTTGCTGCCTGAACCAAGCCACGCCTTTCTCCTTCGTATAATCCACGACGGCACTGTACCCGTTCCACCAATGTCGAAGCACGGGCGCGCCACCCTCGCCCTTCATGAGCAGGTCGCTGCCGTGCAATTCCTTGAACATCGTGCAGTCCGGACTCACGTAAGGACACATCCAGAGCATTACCTTAAAGCCCATGCCGTGAAGGGTATCAATCATCGCCCGGGGATCGGGGAAGCGGTGCTTGTCGAAATCCCACATGCCGTAGTCTTCCATCCAGTTGTCGTCGATGATGAGAATGCCGGGCGGCAGCCCGTTCGCGAGAATTGACTCGGCGTAGCGTATGATCTTGTCCTGGGTAGGTGCATAGAACATCTCAACCCAGGTGCAGTATTGCGGAGCCGTAAACGCGAGCGCGTCGGGAAGCAGCCCGGAAGGCGGGAAGTGCGCGCCGGAGGCATGTCGGTAGGCGCCTTGCAGCGAGCGGTGCCCTTCCTCGACGATGATTTCGCCGGCACTGTCAAAGACGGACAGCCCGTTCTCGTCCACGCGGAAGGCGAACGGCTCCTCGCTCCAGATGTACCGGCCTTTGCTGGAGAGCAGCAAAGGCGAGGCCTGGTTGTCGTCCGTCGTGCGCAAATCCCTCGCATGTGCCGCCTGGCCGAACGGCATAGAACTGCCTTCGTTGATCGCGCCGCCCCACCAGTATTCGCCGGGTAGACGGGAAATTGTTTTGGTCATGGCTGAATTCTCCTTGTCGATAGCGGGCAAATTCTTGCGGATTTTATGCCCCAAATCATCTGAATTTTGATCCTGATTGTTAGATGATAGAGTTTATGAGTTTTCAGGGAGCTGAACAATTCTATCATCGCAAGAAAAACTTCAACTAAACGCGGTCTGTCTTCTGTGAATGTACGTGTCGACAGGCGCCTTTCTATTATGCAGACAACGTCCGCGACTGGGAAGAGGATCTTAAAAATGGGGCTTGAATCTTAAAATCCGGGCATTTAAACCCGAATTCGCCATGATTTATGATTATAGCGTCAAGAGCTCACGACGACTCAAACGGGGGAATGATGGTTGCGCAAATTCCCTATGTTCTAGCAGCTCGGACATGTTGGCGGAACGTTAAGGTACGGCATATTTCAAAATAACCGAGGGGGATTCACGATGAACTTGAGAAAAAAATGGGGGACGGCCGTCGCTGCGCTGCTCGCCTCATCGCTGGCACTGGCCGGCTGCGGTCAATCGAATGACGGAGGCAAGACTGCGGATAGCGAGCCTGCCGGCGGCAGCCAGAAGAGCGTGACGATTTCCTACGCGATCTGGGATAAAAACCAGCAGCCGGCGATGGAAGCGATCGCCAAAGCGTTTACCGGGCAGCACCCTAACATTGAAGTCAAGATCGACGCCATTCCTTGGGGCGAGTATTGGACGAAAATGTCCGCTGCCGCTCCGGCAGGCACGCTGCCCGATGTATTCTGGATGCACGGCGGCCAGTTCATCAAATACGCGTCCGGCCAGTTTCTGGAGCCGATAACGGACAAGGTACAGGCCGGAGAGATCGATCTGAACAACTACGCGTCCAACCTCGGCTCGATCTATACGATGGACGGGCAAAACTACGGCGTCCCGAAGGACTTCGATACGATCGGCCTGGCCTACAATAAGGAGTTGTTCGATCAGGCAGGCATAGCGTATCCGAATGATACCTGGGATTATGCCAAGCTGGCGGAGGTCGCAGGGCAGCTCAGCCAGCCGGACAAAGGCATTTACGGCTTCGGCGCCAAAATGGACACCCAGGCCGGCTACTGGAACGATATGCTGGCGTACGGCGGCCACATTTTAAACGCCGACATGACCAAATCCGGGTATGACGAGCCTGCCTCGATCGAGGCGTTAAAGGCCCGTTACCAGATGATCCTCGATAAGGCTTCGCCGACGCACCAGCAGATGACCGACACGGATTCGGTCGAGATGTTCAAGTCGGGCAAGCTCGCAATGATTTTTGACGGCTCCTGGGACAACGGTAACCTGGCTAGCAGTGACATCATTAAGGGCAAGTATAACTGGGCCCCGCTGCCGAAGGGCAAGGCGGGACGCGGCAATATCATCAACGGCCTCGGCAACGTTATGTCCGCGAAGGGCAAGCATAAGGAGGAGTCGTGGCAGTTCTTGAAGTTCCTCGGCTCGAAGGAGGCTGCCGAAATCACGGCCCAAATGGGCGCGGCGATCCCGGCGTTCCAGGGTACTCAGGATGCATGGGTGAAGTCCAAACCCGAACTGAATCTGCAGGTGTTCATCGACCAGGCGGCGGACGCAACGCCGTACCCGAGCGGCTCGAAGTCGTACCCGGTCTGGTTCGCGAAAGAGGGCGAGATCATGTCCCAGGCATGGGGCGGCGCGATCTCGATCGAGGAAGGCGCCAAAAAGGTTGCGGAAATGATGAATCAGGCGATCGCGGACGCGAAGTAAGCACCGTACGCAAGGTAAAAACGTCGAAGGCGTTCCGGTATCCGGGGCGCCTTCGGCAAATATGAGGTGAAGGCAATGAATTCGAAAAGCAGGTACGCATGGGCCTATTTGATGATCGCTCCGACATTGATCGGAACGTTGGTGTTCTGGAGCTGGCCGGCCGTCTACTCCATCTATCTGGGCTTCTTGAAGTCCGAAAACTTTGGTCTCGTCAGCCATTGGGTCGGCCTGGCCAATTACGAGAGATTGTTCAAGGACGCGGAGTTTTGGCAAAATTTACGAAATACGATGTTTTATGTCGTGCTGTTCGTGCCCGCGACGATCGTGCTTTCCACATTTTTCGCCGTGCTGCTGAACGCTAAGATCAAAGGCCGGTCCATTTATCGGGTCATTTATTTTCTGCCACAGGTCACGATGGCGGCCGCAGCTGCCATGGTGTGGGTCATAATATTCGCGCAGGATTACGGACTGCTGAACTCCGTGCTCGGCACCCATATCGCGTGGATCTCGGACAAACGCTTCACGATGTATGCCCTTGTCATGGTCGGCGTATGGGGCTCGATCGGCTTTAACATGCTATTGATCCTTGCCGGACTGCAAGGGATTCCGCGTCCTCTGTACGAGGCGGCCGAGATTGACGGCGCCGCCGGTTTCCGCAAGTTCCGCTCTATCACGCTTCCGCTGCTCACGCCGACGTTGTTTTTTACGTCCATCGTGCTCGTCATCGGTGCAACGCAAATCTTTGACAGTATCTATCTGATCATCGGCAAGACGAATGTTGCGCTGCCCGCCGTGCGCTCTCTCGTGTACGCGTATTACCAAAATTCGTTTATTTACTACGATCAGAACTATGGAGCGGCCATCGTCAACATCCTGCTGCTGATTAACCTGATTTTGACGGGCATTCAGTTCCTGCTGCAAAAAAAATGGGTGGTTTACGACTAGACCCATGCTTCCGAAGCAAGTTTTGTACGAAGTCAAATCAAGGAAGCCATGCTCACAAAACAAAGTAACGCTTCCGAAGCAAGTTTTGTCTGAAGTCAAATCAAGGAAGCCATGCTCACAAAACGAAGTAACGCTTCCGAAGCAAGTTTTGTCTGAAGTCAAATCAAGGAAGCCATGCTCACAAAACGAAGTAACGCTTCCGAAGCAAGTTTTGTACGAAGTCAAATCAAGGAAGCCATGCTCACAAAACAAAGTAACGCTTCCGAAGCAAGTTTTGTTCGAAGTCAAATCAAGGAAGCCATGCTCACAAAACAAAGTAACGCTTCCGAAGCAAGTTTTGTACGAAGTCAAATCAAGGAAGCCATGCTCACAAAACAAAGTAACGCTTCCGAAGCAAGTTTTGTACGAAGTCATATCAAGGAAGCCATGCTCACAAAACTTTTAGGAGGTACGAAAATGAGCAGCGCTGTCTCTGCCAAGCATAGAAGCAACCTTATTATTCATTTGATTCTGATCGCGGGGGCCGTCGTCATGGTGCTCCCATTCCTCTGGATGGTCCTCACGTCTCTCAAAACAACGACCGAGGCGACCCAGATTCCGATCGCTGTTCTGCCTGCGGAGCCCAGCCTTCGAGGCTATATGGACGCACTCAAGCAATCGCCCTTTTTGCACTACTATGCGAACACGCTGATGGCGGCGTTCATGAAGACGTCGTTCCCTGTCATCTTCAGTGCGATGGCGGCCTTCGCGTTCGCACGCATCCGCTTTCCGGGCAGAGGATTATGTTTTTTCCTGATCATCTCGGTCATGATGATCCCGAACCCGGTGTTCTATACGCCGCAATACTTGATGATGAGCAAGCTCGGACTGGTGAATACGGTGACCGCGCTCTGGATCACCTCGCTCGTCAGCCCGTTCGCCACCTTTTTGCTGCGGCAATTTTTCCTGGGCATCTCCAAGGAGTTGGAGGAAGCGGCAGTCCTGGACGGCTGCAATCCGTTTCAGGTTTTTAGCCATATTATGCTACCGCTCGTCAAGTCCGCGCTTGTCGCGGTCGTCATCATCCAACTGCTTTGGTCGTGGAATGAGCTGCAGTGGCCGCTCATCATCAACAGCTCCCCGGAGAAGCTGACGCTGTCGGCAGGACTGGCCACGCTCGTCTCCATGTTCGGTACGGATTATCCGGTGTTGATGGCAGGTGCGTTCATGGCCGTTATTCCGATGCTTGTCCTGTTTTTTATTTTCCAGCGGCGGTTTATCGAGGGCGTCGCTTTCAGCGCCAGTAAGGGATAGAAGGACTGCGCCGGAAAGGGGGTGAATGGCAAGGGCGGCGGGCATGCTCGCCGCTTGCTTCAAATGTGAATCCCATGTGAACAGGAGTGAAAGATAGGATGTTAAATGCAAGAATGGCAAGGCAAGGATGGAAGATGCTCGTCTTCGTTCTGCTCGGCTCGATGCTGCTCATGAACTTCAAGCTTCCGCATGCCGACGCCACCGGCGAGTGGCAGGCTCAAACATACGACCCCAACAAGCCGGGACTGGAGTTGAACCCGCTGAAGGGCTTCTTGCCTTTCTCCAAGCTGCCCTCGGAGAGCACTGACCCGAACAACAGCTTCCCCCATAGCATGGAATGGTTCTACGTCTCGCTCCGCGATCTGATGACCGGCTGGAACACGTACAATTGGGCACCGCTGGACGCCTATCTGGACGATATCGCGAGCCGGGGCAACCAGGCGGCCTTCCGCGTCTACGTGGACTATCCTGGACGCACGACGGGAATTCCGCAGTTTCTGATCAACGGCGGGCTCATGACCCGTGATTACGATCAGAACGGCAATCACGATACGGCCACGCACAGCTTGGCCCCGGATTGGAACGACGCCAATCTCAATTTGGCGCTGCGTCAGTTCGTCACCGCGCTCGGTGCGCGTTACGACGGTGATCCCCGGATCGGCTTCGTGACGGCGGGGCTGTACGGCTTCTGGGGAGAGTGGCATACCTGGCCTTACAATGCCGACCCGACGAATTGGGAGATGAACCCAGGCAACCGGGACGCGCTGCTGTCCTCGTTTAAGGATGCATTCCGCAAGACCCAAGTGTTAGCTCGGTATCCTTATTCCGCGAGCACGGCCGCTTTAAAAAACGCCTTTGGATACCATGACGATTCCTTCTCCTACGAGACGCTGTTCCAGAATGATTGGGACTTCTGGAGTCTCGTCACCCAGAACGGTCTGCAGAACATCTGGCAGACGCATCCGATCGGAGGCGAGCTTTATCCGCCGCTCCAGCAGGATCCGAGCTTCTGGCAGCAGTGGCCGAACCCGAACGGCGAAGATTTCCAGACCTCGGTCGAGACAACGCATGCCTCCTGGCTCATGTACGATCGAGTGTACAAATCCTCGCTTCCGAACGAGACCGCCTCGGCTAACGCACTGCGGGCGCATAAAATGCTTGGCTACACGCTGTACAACTCCTCGGTTCAGCTGGCCGACTCTCCGGCATCCTCGCTGAAGGTTGGCGTCAAGCTCCGGAATAAGGGCGTTGCTCCGTTCTACTACAATTGGCCGGTCGAGTTCGGCGTGCTGAGCGCCAATGATACCTGGATCAAGTCACTGGGGACCGCCAACTGGAATCTGGCAAGCGTCCTGCCTGGCGATACGGACTACGCCTTTTCGTTCAGCGCGAACCACAACCTGACTCCCGGCAACTACAAGCTGGTGATGCGGATCGTCAACCCGCTTGCTGGCGGCAAGACGCTTCGTTTCGCGAATACGCGGCAGGACGCGAACCGTGAGGGCTGGCTGACACTTACGGGCTTCCACGTGTCCGCGAGCGCCACGACTTCGACCGTACTGCCTGATCCGCCCGTGACGCCGGTCACACCTCCGCCTTCCGGCGCTATCGCCTATGAGGCGGAGGCGCCCGGCAACACGCTTGGTGGCTCTGCTGTCGTCGCGAGCTGTGCGACCTGCTCCGGCGGGAGCAAGGTCGGATATCTGGGCAACGGCAGCGGTACGCTGCGGTTCAACGGAGTCACGGTGCAATCCGCCGGCGACTACACGCTGAAGATCGCTTATTTGAACGGCGAAGCAAGCCGCTCCACCGTGTTAAGCGTGAACGGCGGCGCGGGCGTGCCGCTCAGCTTCCCGAGCTCCGGCGGCTGGGAGACGGTCGCCTCGCTTGAGAAGACCGTGCATCTGCAGGCCGGGTCCAATACGCTCCTGTTTACCCAGCCGACGGGATACGCGCCGGATATCGACCGCATCCTTGTGAGCGCAAGTCCGGTCGTTTCGAAGAAGCAATAAACGGGGTACCGCATGCCGCTGCATACGCTAGCATCCCGAAAAGGCTAAGACGGCGTGGATAACAGGCGGATCGCCGAGGAAGCCTTCACCTATGCGGACAAAGGGATTGGTCGACGCCAGCCGAATCGATTCCCCGCAGGCATAGAACAGATAAGGCAGACGGTCTTGAAGGACCGTCTGCCTTTTTGAATCTACTTCTTATTGCAACCTTCGCTGCATAATGCGGCGGGGGTATCTTTTGGATTCGCGAGGCTTTTGGGCTAGGCCATTGGGCGTTTTACGCTTTAGGGACGCAATCTTCCAGATCGCTTGGATCAGTTATAGGCTATATGGATCATTCGGAAACTCCATTCCCACGCCGTATGTTTGCACCAAATATGTTATTCTACCATTAAACCCATAATGCAGAAGATGACAAGGAGGAATGAACGAATGAACGAAGCTTTTAACGCGGATACAGAAGACAGCAGAAGATTGCTCCTGGTTCAGGCAGAAGCCGCACTAACAGCCGCACTTGAGCAGTATGAGTTAAATGAAAAAGATATTGATTTTATCCAAGTGTCTGAGCATGTGACGTATAAAATTAAAGACGAAACAGGATGTTCTTATCTGCTGCGCATTCATCCAGGTGTGGCATCTTCGAGAGAAATCGCCTCGGAAATGGAATGGCTCGATTATTTGTCCGAGAAGCGGGGCCTGGTGGTTCCGACAGGAGTTGTGAACCGTGAAGGTTCTTATGTAACTGAGGTGGAAACAGAACGCGGACGCGTCTGGCAGGTTTCGGTTCTGCGCTGGATCGAAGGAGAGCACGAAGAAGGGAATTACAGCGATCGGCAAATCCGGCAGATGGGTGTCCTGCTGGCGCAGATGCATCAAGCAGCCCGTTCGTTTCAGCCCCCGGTGGGATTTATTCGTCCAACCTGGGGAACAGAGATATTCGAGAAGGAAACGGCAAGGCTTAAAAAGCACTATCGAAGCTTCCTGACAGCGGAAGAATTCAGTCTGTATGAGCAGGCTGCGGGGAAAATCACAGACCATATGTCCGCAATGCAGAGGAATGAGGAAAGTTTTGGTATGATTCATGCTGATTTCCATGGAGGAAATTTGGTGTTCAAAGACGGCGACCCTTATCCAATTGATTTTGGACGCTGTGGTTTCGGTCATTATTCGTATGATCTGGCCCAGGCTTTCTTAGGGTTGTATCCGGGGCAGCGCCAGATATTTCTTGAGGGTTACGAAAGCCTTCTACCGATTATTGCAGATACGGATGGCATACATACGCTGGAAACCTTTTTTATCAAGTCGCTGATCGAAAATCAGAGCTATCATGCCCCGCATCCGTGGGAAGCAGCGGAGCTGCGGGAGAGCAAACCGTACAGCTTGGCATTAATCCGTCATTATTTGGATGCAAAGCCTTTTCTGTTCAATGGCATTCCCGTTTAAGGAGGGACACATGATGGGGACTTTGAAGGAGGGAGCTGTTGCGCTGGTTACCGGCAGCTCCAGCGGTTTTGGAATGCTGACATGCATTGAGCTGGCCTTGCGGGGGTTCGTCGTTATCGCAGGCATACGGAGAATGGAGACGCAGGCCAAGCTGATGGAAGCGGCGGAGCAGGCAGGAGTAAGTGCACGTATTCATACAACCCAGCTGGATGTAACGAACGATGCTGAGGTGCAGCAGGCAGCGGCATATATTTGGAATCAATATGGACGTTTGGATGTGCTCATTAACAATGCGGGGACCGCATATGGGGGCTTTATCGAGGAGGTGCCTGCCGAGGTCTGGGTGGAACAGATGAATACGAATTTTCATGGAATGGTACATGTCACGCAGGCGGTACTTCCTTTGATGCGGAAACAGGGCAAGGGCCGGATCATCCAGGTGAGCAGCATCAGCGGCCGCATCGGGTTTCCGGGCTACGGCCCTTATGCTTCTTCAAAATTCGCACTGGAAGGCTTCAGTGAATGTCTTGCGCTGGAGGTCAAGCCTTTTGGCATCGATGTGGTCATGGTTGAACCGGGGGCTTATGGTACACCGATCTGGGATAAGGGTTTTACGCAGATGAGCACAACCTCGGGTTCTCCCTATCAGAGGATGCTGGACAAAGTACTTGCCTTCTCGCGTAAAAGCGCACAACAAGGAGGCAACCCGAAAGAGGTCGCCAGGCTGGTTGCTCATATTGCCTGCATAGAGCGCCCGTCATTCCGGTACGCGCTGCCCCGAAGCACAAGGCTTACGATCGGAGCGAAGGCGTTGATGCCGGCGCGATTGTTCCAGAGGCTCCTGGCATCCGTCCTAGAGCGGTCCTAGCTGTTTTTGCGGGATGACGGGGCGTGAAGCGTCCCAAGAAGCTGTCCCATCCGCATCTGATCTCCAGGCTTCAGGTCTGGGCGCGGAGTAAAGATTCCGTCCTGGATCAGAAGCACAACGGTCGAGCCAAATTCAAAATAAGCCAAGTCATCGCCATTGTTCCATCGTGTTACGCTATCGTCATTATAACGAATGCTGCTCACATTCATGGCGCCTACCTTCACTACCGCGACTTCGCCGTATTCGCCAGCGATATAAGTAATCAGCCGTTCGTTGCGGCACAGAACCGACTTCATTTGCGTCATGCCAAACTCATTGACCGGATAGGCGCGTCCCTTGATATGCTCGCTTTCCGTGCGCACGCCGGTGATCGGGGAATGAATGCGGTGGTAATCGGTGGGACTAAGGTATAACACAAATACATATCCGTGCTTGTACAGCTCCAAATGAGGAGAGAAGTTCAGCAGCTCCGCAACAGAGTAGTCCTGTCCTTTTACATTCAGAATGGTCCCGGCGTTGATGTCGCCCATCGCGGTAATTTTGGCATCTACCGGGCTTGTCAGCACATCCCTTCCATCTTCAACAGGACGCATGCCCGGCTTGAGACGTCTTGAGAAAAACTCGTTCAGGCTCCGGTATTCATGAATCTCTTTTTCCGCTTCATGGGCGGGGATTTGATAGCTTTTTATAAAAACAGGGATGACTCCCCGGCTGAGCCTGCTGTGAGAGAAGCGTCCCATCAATGCAGAAAGCCACTTTCTCGAGGAGAGCTCTGTCATCAGCCTTAAAAATTCTTTTGCCATGCTTTATCTCCCTTCGGATGATGCTGCGTCGATCTATAGAGTTAACGTTCACAGCCGTCTTTTGGTTGCGAAAAAAGATGTGGCCGGAATCGATTTTTGCAAAATGCTGCTATTTGAACACTCTGAAATATATTGACATAGAAAGTCATTTTAAGCAATAACGATAGGTAAGTGACAAATCCGCCGATTATTTTCTTATTGCCAACAAACAGGAAGTTGGTGTATTTTGGAACCAGGATACGGATGCCTTTGTCTGAACAATTTTTGTGAAGGTACATCTGTTACATATGGAATACGGGGGCTTGAGTTGAATCAGGCTGAGATTGCAGCTGTTATCCGCTGCTGACCGGGTATCTGAACTGGATAATGCCAGCGTAGAGAATTCACGTTAAGACCCCTTTGGGGCTTATTTGACCGTCTCTCTTTGCATATCCAGGCGGTTTTTTTTATGCCTATTTTTGTGAAAAGGAGAGAGGATGTACGATGAACAACGCATTAATTACCGAAAAAAGAAGGGGGCTCCGGTTGAGCGATTTGCTGGTAACCATTCTGCTATCGCTTGTGATCGGTGTAGTGTACCATTTTTGGAGCTCGGTGTATGACCTGTTTAAACCGCTGTTTTTCCAGGCTGATGAGCTGGTGTATGGTGTCTGGTTTCTCGCACCAACGCTCGCGATGCTGCTGATCCGCAAACCTGGAGTCGCGATACTTGCGGAGGTTGCTGCAGCCCATGTGGAGATCATGTTCGGCAGCGAATGGGGCATCCAGCTGGTGCTGTACAGTGTAGTGCAGGGCCTTGCCGCAGAGCTGATCTTCGCCCTGCTGCGCTACCGCAGCTTCCGGCTGGGCACGGCTGCATTCGCAGGTGCAGCGGCAGCGCTGGGCTCCTTATTGGTCGATGTGTATTATGGCTATGTTACGGATTACACGCTTTGGATGATGTTGTTTAAATATGCGCTGCGTATCATCAGTTCAGCCGTGCTTGCAGGATATCTGGCGTTTGCGCTGGCAAAGGCTCTTGAGGCTACCGGCGTAACGCAGCTTCTGCGGCCGGTGACAAAACGGGATTACGAAGCACTTGACCATGATTGAGAACAGTGCGGTCGCACAAAACGAGGAAGCCGTTGCCGCAGCGGTTACCGGACTAAGGCTTAAATTTCCGGATGAGGGCAGCTTTGTATTTAAGGATTTGTCTCTTTCAGTCCGCAGGGGGGAGAAGGTTCTGCTGCTTGGCCCCAGCGGCTGCGGCAAATCGACTCTGCTGCAGGTGCTGGGAGGACTGATCCCGCATGTGATTGAAGTGCCGCTAAGAGCGGAGGATGTTGTGGTCCCGAGGTCAAGAGGGTATGTATTTCAGGACCCGGACACCCAGTTTTGCATGCCGTATGTGGATGAAGAACTGGCTTTCGTTCTGGAGAACCGCGGAATAAAGCGGGAGCGTATGATCCCGCAGATGCGGGGGGCCCTTGCTGCGGTCGGTTTGCTGCTGGATGAGCTTCATGTACCGGTGGACAGCCTGTCCCAAGGAATGAAACAGCGGCTCGCCCTGGCGTCTGTTCTGCTGCTAGAGCCAGAGGTTATTTTTCTGGATGAGCCGTCCGCACTCCTTGACCCTGATGGCCGGGAGCAAATGTGGGAGGCCGTGTGGCGCGCGGCGGAAGGTCGTACGTTGATTGTGGTAGAACACCGTATTGAAGAGATGGCGGACCGGGTGGATCGGATCATACTGTTTGCTCCGGACGGAAGCATCATTGGTGACGGAAGCCCGGAATGGATATTCCGCAACTTCCGAAAAGAGCTGCAGCAGTATGGAATCTGGTATCCGGGTGTATGGGAGGACTTCTTCCGAATTCTGGAGATGAGGCAGATGGAGCAAAGACCGGTAATGCCTGGTCATCAAGATCCACTGCTGGCTTTACGCCAATTTACAGGCTTTCGTGCGGATCATCCGGTGATAGAGGTGCAGGCAGCAGAGATCTATCCTGGTGACTTTATCGCTGTTACTGGCCCGAACGGAGCGGGGAAAAGCTCGCTCCTGCTGAGTCTGATGAGCCTTCTGCGTTTCAGCGGGCATTATTCGCTATGCGGAGAGCTGATGCCGGAAACAGCCGGTGCAAGGAGAAAAGAGCGAAAGAAGACCCTTCCCCCTTCAGATCGGATTGGATATGTATTCCAAAACCCGGAGTTTCAGTTTGTAGCCGATACCGTACTGGATGAGATCGGATTTTCCATGAAGACGCGGGAAAATGAGAGCTCAGAGCAGGTTGATGAAAAGGCTCGAGGCTTTCTTCATTCCTTTCATTTGGAGGGTTTGGAGCATCGCCATCCCTATCAGCTTTCCACCGGTCAGAAGCGGAGATTAAGCATGGCCGGAGCCGTTGTATGCGGACAGTCGATCCTGCTGCTGGATGAGCCTACCTTTGGCCAGGATGCCAGAAACACATTTGCAATTCTGAATTACTGCATGGAGATGCAGGCGGAAGGCGCGGCGATTGTCATGGTAACACATGAGGAGGGAATCGCCCGGCATGTCGCCTCTCGTGTCTGGGAAGTGTGTAATGGCGTGCTTAAGGAAGGAACGCCCGCTGGCCGGGAGCAGCCAGAAATGCGGGTGGGGACATGATTGAGCTGCTGACGCCTACTCGATCGACAATTTTGCAGAATGCCAATCCTGCCGTAAAGCTTGCTCTATTTATCGCTCTGTTCTTCGTCACGGTGCAGACTCGAAACATAGATTTCGCAATGGATCAGGCGATTGTCTATACGCTTCTCCTATTTATTCTTGGCGGCTTTCCGTTCCGGAAAACGCTGCTGCTTGTCCTGCCGTTCTTCCTGCTGTTTGTTTCTTCTTCCATCACGATGGTTCTGTTTGGCAAGGGAGATACCCTGTGGTGGCAGTGGGGACTGCTGCGCATTACCGAAGAGAGTTTTTACAGAGGCATGCATCTGGGATTCCGGTCGATTGCCTTTGCGGCGGAAGGACTGCTGTTTGTCAGTACGACCTCTTCCGTAAAACTTTTCTATGCACTGATGCAAAGCTTCAAACTAGCTCCGAAATTTGCATACAGCTTTATGGCTTCCATCCGGCTGCTGCCGATGGTGTGGGAGGAGTTTCTGATCCGCAGGCAAGCACTTCAGGTGAGAGGGGCACGGGTAAAAGGGAAGGGACTGAAAGGATTGGCAGAGCATATCCGCCTGTACGCCGTACCGCTCCTGTCCCAGAGCATCCGCCGCGCACACCGGGTTGCCGTCGCGATGGAAGCCAAGCAATTTGACGGGAAAGGTCCGAGAACATACTTCTATCCCTCAAAAGTATCCTGGATTGACGTAATTTCGATGATCCTGCTTGTCATTGCTCCCTGCTTGGCTTATATGGTTTCTCTAAGTTTTCAGTGGTTTGGCATTGCGGATGTACGCTATCACTCCTGATTCTTTGTGGACGGGGGTGATATGGACATCAGCGACCGAGCAAATACCGGGCATAGGCCATGGGCTGACGGTAGGTCTCCTTCCAGAGCTCGTTCAAACCAGCCTTGCAGAAGCCATACCGCTGGTCACGCCCGTTGCATTCGATAAAATAAGGTTTTCCTGCAGTTGAGAGACCGATATCCAGCCCGAAATCTGCTGCATAGGGAAGATGTAGTTCCAGTTTTTCGGCAACCCGCAATGCAAGCTTCCGCACGCTGGCAATGACTGCTTCAGCTGAAAGATCGGGAAGGCTTTCGCTAAGGACGGTTTCAACACGCAGAGCTTTCCCGCCTTGGGCTACATTGGAGACAAAGGTACGTGAGGAAGCAGCCTTGGCATACATGCCTGTAATACTCCAGCTTCCGCTTATTCCCCGCTGCACGGAAACGCGCAGATCATACGGCCGGTATCTGAATTCCGCTAAGGCAATGCGTTCCTGCACGAGATAAGGGACCTGGGAAACACGGCTTCGGAGCACCGCAGGGAGCTTCTTCTGGCGTAATGTGACTGTCCTCCAGCCATAGGATCTTCCGCTCGGCGAATAGGTAAGCTTCCAGTTTGAACCAGCATGATGCAGCCGTAGTATGCCTCGGCCGATGCTGCCTGCGCATGGCTTCATAATAATATCATCATAATGCCGCATCATTTCCGAAATGGAAGAGGATGTGGCATTTTTGGTTTCAGGAAGATAAGGCGACAGGGCTGGATCATTTTTGAGCAATTGATGTATTTCATCTTTTCCGTAGCGGTTAAAGCCGTTAAAAATAACAAATCCCTGACCCATAAGGGCATTGATTTTATGTTGAGACCCCGCATCCAGGTAGATAGCCCGATTATGAATAACGCGCGGAATAGGTATGCGGACGAGAGTATAGATGTTATCTCTTCGTAAATAGGCGGTGCATTCACCGCTGTCCATATCAATATCCTGAAGCCGGATGTAGCATGGAAGCAGTCCGTAAATGCGGGCGGCCTCCTCGTAGTTGGCAAGGGATTCCTGCCCGGTCCTTCCATGCGGAATGCCCCGGTGCATGGCCGCGTTCAGTAGAATTCCGACATAAGAAAACCACACATTTCACCCCTCCTACATTCAATTAGATAGCCTTCATCGTTCAAAATGATCATTGAATAAGCATTGCCTTGTGGCGTTTCATTCCTTTGGTTGTATAGTCTATGCGGACTGCATCGTACCAGTAATGGACGTTTGTCCGTGCGTATTCCGCCTATTTTTTATGACGGATAACCCTATTTGTCACCCGAGTACCCTAGTTCTGTATAGGCTAGAGTATAAGGAAGTAATTTCATTTTCTGATTTCTCTGGAAAGGAACTGCTTACTGGACAGGAGATGAACAGCAGTTGCATAAGCTAAAAGCCGCTGTGGTAACACCAGGTACATTTTTTATTCCTTCAGGCCGAAGCAGCTCGGTCGAACGGGTCGTAGAGCAGATGATTCCACGTGTGCCCGAAGGCTTTGACATCCGGATCTACGGATTGCAGGAACCAGACCATCCAGTGATCGGGAGCATCGACGGAGGAATACGGGTATACCGTCTTCCAGGCGGAGCCCGCTACGCTTCCGGAATAATCCGTTCTTTGAAGGAATGGAAGCCTCGGATCATCGATGTGCAGAACCGTCCATTTCTCGCCAGCCGGATTAAACAGGCTATACCTGGCGCGAAGGTCGTCACATCCATTCATTCACTGACGTATATTTCTCCACCTCATGCCGATCACCGGAACGCCGAACGTACTTTGCAGTCTGTGGATCGGATTGTTGTGAATAGTGTGTACCTGGAAAAAGAGCTTGGTGCCCGTTACCCCAACCTGAAGAATAAAATCAGCGTCAATCCTCTTGGCGTAAACCTGCCTGATTTTATACCGCGCTATAATCCGCATTCCGAGGCTTTGCGTGAATCCAAGCTGATGGACAGGGGATGGCAGGGGAGACGCATCATAATGTACGCCGGAAGATTACTGCCGATCAAAGGGGTGCATCATGTGCTTACCGCTCTTCCGAAACTGATTCGGGCTGTGCCGGATGTCATGCTGCTTATCGTGGGAAGTCCATTTTACGGCTCAAGCCGCCGGACTCCTTACGAAGCCCATCTGCATAATTTAGCGGAGCCCTATCTGAATCATGTCACGTTCATTCCCTTTGTCTCCCATCCGGCTATTTCATACTGGTACCATCTGGCAGATATTGTTGTTGTGCCATCCGCAGAAGGGGAGGCTTTTGGATTAGTCAATGTGGAGGCTATGGCTTCTGCTGTGCCTGTCGTCGCCTCCGATGCAGGTGGAATTCCGGAAATTGTGGAGGATGGAGTCAGCGGGGTTTTGCTGCCGCAGGCTTCCCTTGATAGTGAACTGGCACCCGAGCTAATCCGTCTCTTGAGCGATGAACAGCTACGCCGCTCGTTAGGGCAGGCTGGCCGCTTGCGGGTTGCACAATCTTTTCAATGGAAGCATACGGCAGAGCGATGGCATGAAATGATGCAAAAGCTGGTTTTACAGTGACAAAGGCCTATTCTGACGCATATGATGCCCAAGGATGATACGGTCAGGAAGGGAGCGAAAGCATTGAAAAAGAAAGGTAACAAACGGGTAGATAGACCGGTCAAACGCCTTTACTATGTGATGGATAATCCGGATATACATGAGCTGGGTATGATCAGTAAGCCGAGCATGGCGACCGAGCCGAAAAACGAGGATACAAATGCTCAGATCAGATCCATTACCACGGAACCTCAGCTGGAGGCGGAAATCTCCGTGCAGGCTGAAGCGTTGGTCTTGGAAGAAATGGAAGAGGAAAATTTAAGTATTGCCGAGACCGCAGTGGAGGAAGAACCCAGACTGGTGGAAGAAGCCGCAGTGGAGAAAGAAGCCGCCGTGGAGGAAGAACAAGAACTGAAGGAAGAACAAGAACTGAAGGAAGAACTCAGACTGGAGGAAGAACCCGCAAATATTCGTTTGCCGCAGCAGGTTGTGGAGCAAAGGTTCGCGGAAAAGAAGCTTCCGGATACGCTGCAGCCCTTTATCTATACGGAAGATTTGAGTGATGGAGCTGTAATCACCTCCAAAATTTCCTTGCGTGCCATTGATTCTTCCAGATTGAAGCCCGGTGCCGTAAATGGCGAGGCTATCGCCGATTATGCGGTTACGAATGTTCATTTAGCAGACGCAGCCGTTACTTCCTCCAAAATCGCTCCGTTTTCTATCTTGGAAGAGCATCTGGTTGACCACGCGATCAGCGGAAACAAGCTTCGGGATCATTCCATTGGCGGGGAGAAGCTTCGCGAAGGCAGCATCTCATCCGCGAAGCTTCAGGATCAGGCCATCGCATCGGATAAAATCGCGGACGGTTCCATCCGTTCACGTCATCTTGCCGAGTTGGTGATCTCAAGTGAATTAATACAAGAAGAGGCTGTAACTGAAAGTAAAATCGCCGGATCAAGCATTCGGGCTCATCATCTCGTTAATGGAGCGATTGACACCTCCAAGCTCGCGGATGGATCCGTGATTTCCTCAAAGATCCGTGACGGAGAAATTACCGGAGAGAAAATCAGGGAGAACTCGCTCGAAGGGACTCATCTCCGTAGTCAATCCCTGACGGGAGATTTGCTGGCAGACGGGGCAATTGGAAGCGACCAGATTGCACCAGGCAGCATCGGTTCGGTTCAGCTTGCAGATGGTTCTGTAATCAGCAGCCATCTCCAGCAAGGTGCAGTGACCTCCGATAAAATTGCACCTTTTGCTGTGACAGGCAATCATTTTGCGGAAGGAACCGTACATGGCAGCCATATTGGAGCAGGAGAGATTACCGCTGTGCATATCGCCGATCACAGCATTGATTCGGTTAAGCTGGCAGAGCAGTCTGTTGGTACAGCCCATATCGTCGAGCAGACCGTAACTTCTTCCAAAATTTCTGACCAGAGCATTTTGCCGAGTAAAATTGCCAATGAAGCGGTTCAGACCCGTCACCTGGCGCAGGGAGCGGTACGTGCATCCCAAATTGCACCGGATTCAGTGGCAGGAGAGCATATTCGCAAAAGAGCGATTCAAGGGGGACATCTGGCGGAAAACAGTGTGGAATCCACGCATTTGCAGCAGGCGTCCATTCAGGGCAGTCATATCGCTCAGAGCGCTGTTGAAGAACGACATATTGCGGAAGAAGCGATCGGGTCCAGCCAACTGCAGTCCACCTCTGTTACGGCAGAGAAGCTAGCCAATGCGAGCGTTACCGTAGAAAAACTGGCACCGCGTTCTGTTAGAGGACAGATTATTGCTGCGGAAGGAGTCCACGGTGAACATATTCAAGCCAGGGCTGTCAGCAGCCGGCATTTGGCGGAGCAGAGCGTAGAATCAGAAGCCATTGTGGACGATGCGGTCTTGTCTCGCCATATTCGTACAGGAGCCATAGCGGCTGAACATCTGCAACGTGGAATTATCGGATCGGATATTCTCGGTAAGAGTTCGGTTACTTCAGATCAGCTTGCTGCCAACAGCATTCAATCCAAGCATTTGAACCCATCCATCGTGGGACCGATTCATCTGACCGATCATGCAGTAACTTCATTAAAATTATCACCCGAGAGCGTGGCTACGGACAAAATACAGGATCTGGCCATTACGGCCAGCAAACTGGCGGACGGCAGCGTCTCATCTTCGAAAATTACCAAGGGAGCTGTGAACAAAGAACATGTGGCCGAAGGGGCTGTTCATTCCCTCGCCATAGAAGACGGGGCGGTTGAATTCAGGCATTTGGCAGCCGAAGCGGTTGGTTCGGA
This sequence comes from Paenibacillus sp. J23TS9, assembly GCF_018403225.1. Classification (NCBI taxonomy): domain Bacteria; kingdom Bacillati; phylum Bacillota; class Bacilli; order Caryophanales; family Paenibacillaceae; genus Paenibacillus; species Paenibacillus sp. J23TS9. The sequence continues at coordinate 254,801 of NZ_BOSG01000005.1, forward strand.
GCAGCTGCAGCCTGGAATTGTGCAGGAGATTCATCTGGCGAGCGGCGCGGTAAACTCGAAAGCCATCCAGGAAGCCTCAGTCACAGCGCTTCATATGGCAGCAGAGTCGGTGGGCAGCAGTCAGCTTCAGACCGGAAGCGTAACAGAATGGCATCTGGCCCCAGGGTCTATAGCAGCGGAAGCACTACAGGAAGAAGCGGTAACAGCAGATAAAATTGCACCAGGCGCGGTCGGGAATAGTCATCTTCAGCGGGAATCCGTAGCCTCAGCACAGCTTCGGGAGAAGGCCGTACAGAAATGGCATATTGCCCTCGGGGCGGTAGAGTATAGGCATTTGGCTGCCGAATCTGTCGGAGAAAGTCAGATGCAGCCTGGCATCATCGGGGAGAAGCATCTGGCGAGCGGCGCGGTAAACTCGAAAGCCATTCAGCAAGCCTCAGTCACAGCGCTTCATATGGCAGCAGAGTCGGTTGGCAGCAGTCAGCTACAGACCGGAAGCGTTACAGAGCAGCATCTGGCTCCAGGGTCTGTAGCATCGGAGGGACTGCAGGAAGAAGCGGTAACAGCAGATAAAATTGCACCAGGCGCAGTCGGGAATAATCATCTTCAGCGGGAATCCGTAGCCTCAGCACAGCTCCAGGAAAAGGCCGTGCAGAAATGGCATATAGCCCTCGGGGCGGTTGAACATAGGCATTTGGCCGCCGAATCTGTCGGAGAAGACCAGCTGCAGCCTGGAATCGTGCAGGAGATCCATCTGGCAGAAGGATCGGTGCATTCGAAAGCCATCCAGGATGCCTCAGTCACAGCACTTCATATGGCAGCAGAGTCGGTTGGCAGCAGTCAACTACAGACCGGAAGCGTTACAGAGCAGCATCTGGCTCCAGGGTCTGTAGCATCGGAGGCACTACAGGAAGAAGCGGTAACAGCAGATAAAATTGCACCAGGCGCGATCGGGAATGACCATCTTCAGCAGGAATCCGTAGGTCCAGCACAGCTTCAGGAGAATGCCGTGCAGAACTGGCAAATTGCCCTTGAAGCGGTAGAAAATAAGCATCTGGCTGCCGAATCAGTCGGAGAAGAACAGCTGCAGTCAGGCATCATCGGAGAGAAACATCTGGCAAGCGGCGCGGTGAACTCGAAAGCCATCAAGGAAGCCTCGGTCACAGCGCTTCATATGGCAGCGGAGTCGATTGGCAGCAGTCAGCTTCAGACCGGAAGCGTTACTGAACAGCATCTAGCCCCGAGGTCAGTAGCATCGGAAGCACTGCAGGAAGAAGCGGTAACAGCATATAAAATTGCACCAGGCGCGATCGGGAATGACCATCTTCAGCGGGAATCCGTAGCTGCAGCACAACTCCAGGAGAATGCCGTGCAGAACTGGCATATTGCCCTTGAGGCGGTAGAAAATAGGCATTTGGCTGCCGAATCGGTCGGAGAAGAACAGCTGCAGCCAGGCATCATCGGAGAGAAGCATCTGGCGGGCGGCGCGGTAAACTCGGAAGCCATCAAGGCAGCTGCGGTCACAGCGCTCCATATGGCAGCGGAGTCAGTTGGAAGCAGTCAACTACAGACCGGAAGCGTTACTGAACAGCATCTAGCCCCGAGGTCAGTAGCATCGGAAGCACTGCAGGAAGAAGCGGTAACAGCAGATAAAATTGCATCAGGCGCGATCGGGAATGACCATCTTCAGCGGGAATCCGTAGCTGCAGCACAGCTCCAGGAGAAGGCTGTGCAGAACTGGCATATTGCCCTTGAGGCGGTAGAAAATAAGCATCTGGCTGCCGAATCAGTCGGAGAAGAACAGCTGCAGCCCGGCATCATCGGAGAGAAGCATCTGGCGAGCGGCGCGGTAAACTCGGAAGCCATCAAGGCAGCCGCGGTCACAGCGCTCCATATGGCAGCGGAGTCGGTGGGAAGCGTAAATCTGCAGCAGGATGCCGTGCGGTCCATCCATCTTCATGAAAAAAGCGTGCAGCAAAGGCATATTTGTCCTGACGCCATCGTTCAGCGTCATTTGGCAGACAATTCGGTTGGTGCAGAGCAGCTCCAGTCCGAAAGCATTGCAGAGCACCATCTGACAGAGTCCTCGGTAAATGGAGGGGCCATTCAAGATGGTGCTGTAACAAGCAGTAAGATTGCTTACGAATCCGTCGGCAGCCATCAGCTGACATCGGACGCGATAGCGTCATATCATCTCCAGGCAGGCGCGGTACAGGAACACCATCTGGCAGATGAAGTGGTGAATACGAACCATCTGGCTTTTGAGTCTGTAGGCAGCAGTCAGCTTCAGACTGGAAGTGTGACGGAAATGCATTTAGCCCTGGGTTCCGTATCGGCGGAAGCTCTACAAGCCGAAGCTGTAACTGCGGGTAAGATTGCACCGGGTTCCATTGGTAATGAACATCTCCAGCAGGAATCTGTAGCATCTGCGCAGCTGCAGGTGAAGGCTGTGCAGAAATGGCATATTGCTCCTGGAGCGGTAGATTACATGCATTTGGCTGCCGAATCGGTGGGAGAAGAACAGCTTCAGCCCGGCATCATCGGAGAGCAGCATCTGACCAGTGAAGCGGTGAATACAGAAGCCTTGGGACGGGGGGCTGTAACAGCCGAGAAGCTGGCGGAATCTTCAATTGGCAGCACGCATATCCAGTCCGGTTCGATTGGCGGAAGGCATCTCGTTCCGGGTGCTATTCATGGAGAAGCAATTCGTGATGGCGCTGTCCATGGAGCCAAGATTGCGCCGGGCTCGATTGGCAGCACGCATATTCAACCTGAATCCATTCGTCCGCTTCACCTGCAGGCAGAGAGTATACAGGAGTGGCATCTGCAGCAGGGAGCCGTAAGCAGCTGGCATCTTCAGGAGCAGTCTATCCAAAGCCGGCATCTGGCTCACCAATCGGTTTCAGCAGCCCATCTCGCATTCGCGCCAGTACGAAGCGCTTCCCAGCAGCCAAGCGTTCAGCAGTTCGGTATTGCTTCATTCCGGATCGGAGAAGGCCAGATGCAGGTAGAAGTGCCAATTACATTGCAGGAGCCGTACCCAAGTAATCATTATGTGATTGTTGCGATGTGTAACCATTCCGATTTTTATGCTGTATTGAAAACCCAACGGGAGGATACGGCCTTTATCGAAGTCGTGCGCAGGCAGGGCGGAGCTGAGACCTTTGGCTTCCTCTCCTGGATTGCTGTGGGCTCCGCTCCAGCAGCCGTCGATGAATCCGGAGGCTTTCCATTTACAGGTCGTTCATAATTTTGTTTAGTTTCGAAATCAGCGATTTTTTCATTAGTAAGCGGAGATTTCAGACGCGGGGAATATTCCCCGCGTCTTTGTTTTACCAGAACGGGAATTCGGCTTGTAACCGAATTTCATGCACAAACGCCGCTTCCAGAGCCATAACGGACGCATAGGATACTCAAGGTAATATCAGCCGACTCGAACAGGGGGGGGGGGGAGTATGCCCGCATGCAAAAGCCATCCAGACGAAAGCGCCAGCCACAATGGAGACGAAAACGAAGCCGTACGGTAAGCCTTTTGGAACGCAGAAGCTGTGAGCACCCGGTCGTCTCGGTCATTATCCCTGCGATGAATGAACAAAAAACAATTGGAAATGTCATCAGGGAAGCATGGCAGGTACATGAGGCCTGTGAAGTAATCGTTGTGGCAAATGGCTGCACCGACCGCACAGCGGATATCGCAGCGGCGATGGGAGCTAAGGTAATACGGTTTGAGCGGCCGCTTGGACATGATGTGGGCAGAACCATTGGAGCTGAAGCATCCACGGGTCAAATACTGCTATTTGTCGATGCGGATATGAGGGTTTCATGCGGGCATTTGCGGCCCTTCGTAAATGCGGTATTGAATGGAACAGACATTGCATTGAACAGTTACCGCGGGCCGGTACAACATCGCCAGGTCCATCCTGTCATTTTAGCCAAGCATACGCTGAATTCGATGCTTAGACGCCCTGATCTGCTGGGTGCCTCGCTGACCGCTGTACCACATGCCATGAACCGCCGTGCAGCAGATATCATCGGGAGCCCCAATCTCTCAATCCCGCCACTAGCACAGGCTATGGCTGTTCATTCGGGTCTAAAAGTCTCAGCCGTCCATGACGTGCCCGTAGGCAAGCTGAATCGGCGCCGCAGGGGAACTGCAAACGGGCAGGATCCGCTGCAGCAGGTGGTCATTGACGATCATCTGCAGGCAATAGATTGGTACTTGTCACGCACAGACCCAAGAGGCGGTTACAGTGACCTTGGGCGGGACAGAGACCGGGTGGGAAGGTGAGACGAATGAGCATCAGAAAAAAAAGGTCTGGCCGACCAGAACGATCAGGCCGGCGGCGGAGTATGGGCAGAGCAAGGAAACATTCTCCTTTGAAAATAAAACACCGTACTTCTGCCACCTCCCGCAAAAATAAAGATCCTTGGGTTCGACGTGCGCTTAAAGCCGGATGGAGAAACGGAAGCCTGGAAAGGGCGGAAGCAGCAGAAAAGAAACTGCATTTTTATGAATCAAGCCTTCAGCTATCTTTCGTGGAATGGATGAACGCCAACATAAATCCAAGGCCTGGATATGCCCTGATGAAGCGTCTTTCGGCGGCCTATGTTCTAGGTTTCAACAAAGGAAAAGGCAGCTCGGAAAATGGAGTGCCTCTTCTTCTGCAGGGCACCGCGGCGGCTGTTGTCTGTGCGAGCAGTGAAGAAGACAGTCTTCATAATATGGTGAATGAGCTGGAGAGGCTGCCGCTGCAGGAAATTATCGTCGTGCTGAATGGCTGCAGGGACAACAGCTATACGATCTTAAACAGTCATCCGCTAGTAACCGTGGTTTATTATCCCGAGCTCCTGGGTCATGACGTGGGAAGAAGCATCGGAGCCAAATTGACTAGGGCTGATGCCGTTCTGTTCTGTGATGGGGATATGGTGATTCCAGCAGAACATCTTGCTCCCTTCTTGTATGCTGTAGACCGTGGATGCGATGCGGCATTGAATGATTTGAACGGCCTCCTTCCTTTGTTTATGCATCAGGATGAATTGACGCATTGTAAAAGCTTTTTAAATATGGCACTGGGCCGAAGTGATCTGGGGGCTAACTCTCTGACAGCAGTCCCTCACGCCCTTTCCGGGAGGCTAATTCGTGAAATGGATGTCCGGCATCTGATTGTACCGCCGAAGGCGCAGGCTCTGGCTATTCTGGAGGGGTACCGGGTGGAAGCGGTTCATACCGTCGATGTCTTTTCAGGAAACCGGAAGCGCGAAGGGAATGTGGGCAAGGGAAACGCAGTCGCAGATATGATTGTTGGAGATCATGCGGAGGCTCTTGATGAAATATTAAAGCGGCGGGAAGCTTCCGGTTCTATGAGGAGCTTATCCCGTATGGATGTCGCATTGCAGAGGAATGCCATATGAGACTGCGAACGGGATTGACCAGCATTATTATACCGACCTTTAACGGACTGTCTTTGTTAATCTCATGCGTTGAATCTATTCGAAGTTATACCGATACGCCTTACGAAATTATTGTAGTAGATAATGCTTCAACCGATGGAACGGATGCTTACTGTATCCGTGAGGGGATTATTTTTATATCACTGCCGGTAAATGAGGGATTCCCCAAGGCTTGCAATCTGGGAATGAAGGTGGCAAGAGGCGATTATTTATTGCTGCTTAACAACGATGTAACGGTGACGCGCAGCTGGCTGTCCAACCTGCTCATAGCTGCAGACAGCAGCGCAGACGTCGGCCTGGTGGGGCCCGTGACGAATGAGGCAAGTGGTGTGCAAAAGATGGAGCTTTCCTTCCGGGATATGCCTGATTTCCAGCGGGTCGCCGCTGAAAATAACCTTTCGGATGCTGGGCGATGGATTGAGGTAAAGCGGATTATCGGCATGTGCCTGCTGCTTAAACGAGAGGTCTTGCACCGAATCGGATATTTGGATGAGGTATTCTCGCCTGGTCATTATGAGGATGATGATTACTGCCATCGGGCGAGGATCTCGGGGTTCAGGCTTCTCATCTGCAAAGATGTGCTGGTACATCATAGGGGCAGCGCCAGCTTCAAGCAATCCCAGCCGGAAGAGCTGAAGGCATTAATAGATAGAAATCACCGGCTGTTTTTGGATAAATGGCATTTTGATCCGCGTGAATTTATCGAAGAACATTAAAGCAAACCCGAAGGAGGAGAAGTGCAGTGAAAGGCATCGTTTTGGCAGGCGGGACAGGAACAAGATTGTATCCGCTGACCCGGCTGATCAATAAGCATTTGCTTCCTGTAGGGAAGTATCCCATGATTGTCTACGGCATTGACCGGCTGCGGCATACGGGGATTACTGATATTTTAATCGTCATGGGCAAGCAGTCCGCCGGCTTGTATACCGATTTTTTAGGCAGCGGAAAAGAATTTGGCGTCAATCTGACATACCGGATTCAGGAAGAGGCAGGAGGTATCGCCGAGGCGCTGGAGCTTGCCCGAGGATTTGTGAATCAGGAAGAACGCTTCGTAGTGCTGCTTGGGGACAATTTGTTCATGGATGACCTGACTCCATTCGTAAATAGCTATGAACGCCAGCCGCCGGGAACAGCCAGAGTGCTACTAAAGCATGTGAAGGATGCCAGACGTTACGGAGTACCCGTATTTGACAAGAAGCAGCCAGAGCTGATCACAGAAATTGAGGAAAAACCTGCGGTTCCCAAGTCCTCCTATTGTGTGACCGGAATATATATGTATGATTCGGCCGTGTTCGATATTATTTCACAGATTAAGCCCTCAGCACGCGGCGAACTTGAAATTACCGATGTCAATAATGTATACGCGGCACACGGTAAACTGGAATATGATATTCTTCAGAAATGGTGGAGTGACGCAGGTACCTTCGAATCGCTCCAGGAAGCCGGTCGGCGCATGAAAGGGATGATCCCGTGAACCGGCAACTCAATAATACAGCAGCCTTCATTCCATTATGGAAGAAGGCTGTTGCTGTAAAGATCATCAGAAAGCCAAAAGTATTGAGTGATAAAGCTTCCGAATTACGGCAGGTAAAACCCGAAGCAGCACGGCAGACAAAACCCGAAGCAACACGGCAGACAAAACCCGAAGCAACACGGCAGACAAAACCCGAAGCAACACGGCAGACAAAACCCGAAGCAGCACGGAAACGCAAGCCGGGGAAAAAAAAGCGCTCTGACCGCCGCAGGTCAAACACTCCATTCAGACTTCCCCGCAAGCATGAACGCATTCCGAAGGGATCCCGCTATCGGAAGGCGGAACCGGAGCCGAAGCCGTTCGTTCCACCCGTATCAACTGAACCTACCGAGTCCTATACGGATGGGTCTGATATAGGGTACAGGGCAGGCGGTACAACCGGAGCAGAAGAAGAAATGGCATCATTACTTCCGCCCTACACGGTGCTGCCCGAAGTGTCTGCAAGAGAGATCATGGCAGCCGGCCTGCAGTTGTATTTGCCCCATCTAAAACCGCTCCTACGGCCGGAGGAAGTTTATCAACGACTTGAGCACTCTTTGGCTGGAGGTCAGCCGCTATCGGTCGTCCGGCTCGGAGACGGGGAACTCCTCGCTTTGGCTCATGATACTGTGCTTCCATTAGAGCATGCCAAATCGGCGGGACACTTTCTTCCGTTTGCCGGCATGACGCTGCCTGATTACCATGCCCGCAGCATACTTGCGGATGCGGTAAGGAAGGCGGATATTATCGGCATACCCTTTTCGCGTCTTCCTACGTATCAGGGGCTTTTGTTTCCGGTTCTGCGCTATTATGGCATTGATTACGGGCCGCTTATCTTTACCACCTCCACAATTAATTACGCGCTTCATGAATATGGATTCCTTCAGTCTTTGCTGCGGGATAAACAGGTGCTGGTGATCGGAAATTTGGCGGAAGAATTGGCTAGAAAGCTTACAGCATCCATGGTAAATGTCTCGGGAGTGATTTCCCCTGTCAACGGATTTCCGGATATTCCCCGCGTGCTTTCGGAAGCGTCGATGCATGCCTTTGATATTGCGCTGGTTGCTAGCGGTATTCCCGCAGTTGTCATATGTCAGAGAATAGCGACGGAGCTTGGGAAATCGGCGCTGGATTTTGGCCATTTGGCGGATAAGCTTATTTCGGGTGAACTGTCATACAGCTGATCATTGCTCCGTTTATATTCAAGTATAGAGGCAGGAGAGGGCTATCAGATGAAGAGAACTTTTAGGCGGAAATCGGTAAGGCCAGGCAGCAAAAAAAGGCGGAAACATATCTGGCTGGATACAGGCAGCAGTTACCGGCTGGGCTACGAGCGGGGTTATGCGCAAGGCACAGCTAAAGGAGAAGAGGCATTCGATCAGCCGTTCCACGGCACGAGTATCGTAATTCCAAGCTATAACCAGGCGGAGTATTTAGCCCGGTGCATTGAGAGCATAGAGACTCACACGATAGAACCCTACGAGATTATTGTAGTGGATAATGGCTCTACAGATGAAACCGGTGATTATCTGAAAAAGAGAGCGGGGCAGCTGCGTTACCGGCAGCTGGAAACCAACCGTGGTTTTTCCGGAGGTGTCAATCAGGGACTGATGATGGCCAAAGGCGATACCATTGTCATTCTGAACAACGATACCCTGGTGACTCCCGGTTGGCTAACCCATATGCTGCGGTGTCTGAAGAGTAATCCCATCATCGGCGCCGTTGGTCCGGTAACGAATTATATCAGCGGCGAACAGCAGATTGCCGTGCCCTACGAAACCGTAGAGCAAATGTGGGAATACGCAGCTTCCCGCGACAAACCGGATGAGACCAAGTGGAAGGAGACCGACCGGCTTGTCGGGTTCTGCGTTCTATTCCGGAGGGAGCTGCTTGGGCGGATTGGTTATTTCGATGAAGGTTTCAGAATCGGGAATTATGAGGATGATGACTGGATCATCCGGGTCCGGCTCTGCGGGTTAAAGCTTGTTATCGCCGGGGATTCTTTTATCCATCACTTTGGAAGCGTCAGTATGAAGAAGCTCGGACAAGAGCAGTTTCATGAGGTTCATGGTCATAATGAGCTGTATTACACAGGAAAATGGGGAAATCCTCATGTATGGGTGGATGAAGTGAAGCAGAATGGTTCTCTGTTCAGAAACGGTAATCCTAGCAATGCCGGGTCTCCTTCTGACTTTTTCCCATCTCATGTGGTCATCCGTGACCAGGGTGGACAGCAATATTTTCTCTATGAAGGAAATAAATATCCCTGCACCGCTATGGACGAGAAGATGGGGATTCGGCCCGTGGTGCTGTCCAGGCTGGATATCCGCAGCATCCCGACAGCTGAAACGGTTATGGATGAGAAAGCACTTCTGTCGGTGCTGAAGTTACCAATGGATGAGCCTGTAGAGGGTCAACTTGTAGGCAGCGGTGACGGAATTGTTTATCAATGGAGTAAAGGCTGCATCCGGCCGTTCGTATCCGATTTTGCGCTGGAACGGTGGAATTTGAAGGAACGGAGTATCTTGAATTTGTCGACGGAGAGGCTGCAGGCCGCTCCACATGGTCTGCCGGTTATCGCACCACCTATTTTGCAGAACCCTGTGCTGTAATAAATTTAGAACTCACTCCTGGTTAGGCGTAACTGTATGTAGGCTTGCGGCATAGGATATAGCAGGCAGAAGCGGATCAGGCGGGGCGGGCCTTCGCGGCCTTTCGCGAAAGCATCAACAGGAGGAATAGATCATGCAGAGCAAAATTGATGAAATGTTAACTCATATGTCCCATTCCCACCAGCAGATGGCTAGAGTTCTGGATGCTGAACGCCAGATGGCGGTTCGAATGGCTCAAATTATACACGACCTGCCGGATAACGATCCTGAATTTGATGGCATTAACGGGTTAATTGAGAACTCTGGACAAATCAATAAAAGCATCATTGCCTATCTGGGAAGTATCGCGGATCTTCAGGAAGCGCTCGCGGAGACTCTGAATCATGTTGTGAAAGAGCTCGGTAGCCATGAGGAAGAGTAAATGGAGACTTGATATAGGGGAGTGCTGCAGATGAGCAGGGAACAGGCCTTTTTGCATATGCTGGACGCCGCTTCCAAAATCCAGTGGAATATCGCCATGATTTTGGAAGCCAAAGCGGTGGAGGCGGAGAAAGTCCGGAATTGGGCACTGAATCATTTGACCGCGGATGCATTTCAGACCCATGATCATCAGCTTAATGAGCCTTTGCAGATTCACGGTCAAATCGTGGAACTGCTCGAGGGGCTGACGAAGCTCGAAAACGGACTTTGCAGCAACTTGAAAGCTGTTCTGGTTCAGGAGGAAAACGGGCTTGGTGACGAGGATGGCATGTTTGGCTCAGGGTTCGACCTGGGAGACATGGGCAAATGAGTATGCTCCTTAAAGAGCAGGAAGCTAAGCTTTCCATCATCGCTTCCATTGCAGACAGCCAACAGGCGTTAGCCCGTATTCTCAGCAGCATTGCGGATATATCCTCCCATTCAGAGATATCGGCCCGGAGTCTGAAAGAGAATATCCGACTTCTTACGCAGTATCAAGCTACCATGTGCGAGATGCTGCAAGGAATCAAGTTATGCCATCCGCGTAGCGGTACTCCTGCGCCTCCCTGGTTAAACGCATCCCGACTGCCGCATACATGACGACCGAAGTACAGGAGGAATAACGGATGAAGACCAAGAAGCGTGTTTCCCGGTCCGTAAAATCCGGCACCCGGAGGCGCAAGCAGCTTATTGCTCGCAAGGCCCGATTGCTGAGAACGAAAAAGCTGCGTCAGCACAAGGTCAAGCGCCAGCTCGTAAAGGGCGGAAAAAGAAGACATCAACGACTTGGCGTGGCCCGCAGAAAACGTAAGCGGAGATGGGTCAATCCCGTTCTTCCAGCACCGGTGGAGCAAAGTGCTCTGCCCCAGGCTCCGGATGCCGCATACACTGAAGGGTATGATGAAGCCTACAACGAAGGATTCAATGCCGGCTTCGCCAAAGGATATGAAGATGGACATCAGTTAGCCTATCAATCGAAATGAGGATTTCACAAGAATCCTGATATAAATAGCAGGTATGGGAACAGTCAAGCCTTCAGCTTCATGGGAAACCATGAAGTTGAAGGCTTTTTTGCTGCTTATTATGCGTGACATGCGCCAATTTCCTGCCTGAAAGGCTGTCGTCCATGATGCAATTGCCTCTTCCGCATATATTTATGATTATAGAATTTATTAGTTTTCAGCGGAGCTGAACAATTCTATTCTTTCTAAATCACAACAGGCAGGGTGAAAGCTGTGGGAAGAAAAGCTGCTGCAGGAAGAAACGCAAGTCACCGGCATGGTTACGGTGATGGGTACAGACTTGGCCTTTGCCAGGCGGTGGAAGAACGTGTGCCTTTGCCACAGCCTTATAGCAGGGACATGAAACTAATGTATGTTCCCCAAGGATTTCCTGCGATCGATCAGGGGGTGACAGCGGCACTCCGCAGCCTGGTCAGAGAATGTATCGTAGGGGAAGCACCAAACATGCTGGAAGTGGCAGCTCGGGAACGGCCCGATCTGGTTCTGGTCATGAATGGACTGCATGTATTCCCTGATAACCATCTGGAGGATATTGCTAAGATTCGCGGGATGGGGATGAAGACGGCAGTCTGGTTTGTTGACGATCCGTATTTTACGGAGGATACGGCCCCGATGTGCACAGGTTATGACATTGTGTTTACTCATGAATTAGGTTGTGTTCCATTTTATCGCGGACTTGGAGCTTCCAATGTGCATTATCTGCCTTTGGCCGTAAATACCGACATGTTCAAGCCGCAGCGCCCGGGACCGGGGCATTTGTATGATATTTGCTTTATCGGTAATGCCTTTTGGAACAGGGTGGCATTATTGGATGAGATGGCCCCGTTTCTGGAGGATAAGAAGGTGCTGATTGCCGGAGGGTATTGGGAAAGACTCACACAGATTCAGAGTCTGGGACGATCGCTGCATATGGGTTATATCGTGCCGGAGGAAACCGTTAACTATTACAACGGCGCAAAAATCGTACTCAATATTCACCGGCCGGACGAGTATGGGCAGGATAACCGGAACAGCCATCACATTAAAGCCAAATCCATCAATCCACGCACCTATGAAATCAGCGCCTGCGGCGCTCTACAGATTACCGACGTGCGTGAGGATACAAACTCGCATTACAGACCGGGGTATGACATTGAAACCTTCGGTTCGGTTAGTGAACTGCAGAATAAAATCAGTTATTACCTGGAGCATGAGGATAAACGGGTAGAGATGGCGTGGCGCGGGTTATGGACGACGCGAAAAGAACACTCTTTTGTTTCAAGAATGAATACGCTGCTAGAGCTTATTTAAATTAAAAAGGATGAGGAGCGGGTTACTACATGTCAACCATTAAGCACCGGAGAAAGACCATGCGGCATGAGGTAGTATTAACCCCGGCTGAAGAAGCACGGGCGCGTGGCCGCGAAGCAGGTTATCAGTCAGGACATGACGAGGGTTATTTAAAAGGGCGCGCCGATTATATTGTCAGCCAACATACTGCCTCATTTCCATTCCGCCAAGTCCATGTGCTCTATATCGCATCCGGTAAAGGATTTCCTTATTCCCCGATCGATGAGGCCATTTCCTCAACGCTGCGCGGAATGGTATCCCAGTTGACTGTTATTGAGCCGGGACAGCCAATCAGTGAAATTGCCTATCAAATTATGCCGGATCTGGTTTTGGTTCTGGACGGCATGTTTATCGAGAATGAGCAGCTTGATCTGATCCGCCAGCAGGGAATTAAAACGGCGATCTGGCTGACGGACGATCCGTATTATACAGATATGACCACGGAAAATGTAAACCATTATGATTATATATTTACTCTGGAATCCAACTGTATTCCATATTATCAGCAGCTCGGCTGCCCTCAGGTGCATCATTTGCCTTTCGCCGCTTATGCTGAGCATTACAAACCTGAAAGAACGCGGTCAGCTCAGCGCAGGGAAGTGAGCTTCATTGGCTCCGCGTACTGGAATCGGGTCGAGTATCTGAATCCGATTATGGACCGTCTGATGCAGCATAATACCATCATCAATGGTATCTGGTGGGACCGTCTGCCTAATTATGCCGCCTATCAGGACCGCATCGAGCTGAACAAATGGATGGGACCGCAGGAGACATCAGAAGCCTACAATGCATCCAAGATAGTCATCAATCTCCACCGCTCCCATGAGGATGATTCCGTGAATAACAACGCCGTCAAAATTCCGGCTGCATCTCCTAATCCGCGTACTTTCGAAATCTCCGCTTGTGCTACCCTCCAGCTAACGGATGCTCGCAGCGACCTCGTCAAATTCTACACTCCAGGCAGGGAGATTGAAACGTACAGCTCTCCGGAAGAGCTCCTCGACAAAGTCGAATACTATCTGACCCATGAAAAAGAACGCAGAGACATTGCTCTGAATGCTCTGGACCGGACGATGCGGGAGCATACCTACGGCAACCGTTTGAACCAAATGTTGTCCATTGTCTTCCCTTAGGCGGCAGTAGCCGCCGGCAATTTTGGACAGATGGAGGGGAACATTTGTCGTGCCGGTACAGATTTACTTCTAATATATTGTATTACTTGGGTCAAAGGAGGTGCGAATCGTACCCTGTACTTTTTGCAGTGGTCCCATGCACATGATAACGTATAAACCCAAACTCATGCTGTTCTCGCATGTCAGTAATACCGGCAGCATCACAGGGGCCGAAAAGCTCCTGCTGTTGTTCTGCCTGCAATTATCCCCTTATTTTGACTGCATCCTGACAGCTCCGCAGGAAGGTAAACTGACAGACTATGCCAGAAAGCAAGGCATTCAGGTACGAATACAAACCTACCCCCTACTGTTTAGCATGTATCATCCCGGTGAGCGGCTGGAACAAGAGGCAGAGGAACTCCGGAACCATCCGGACTTTGCATCCGTCGTCCGCTGTATAACAGAGACTGCACCGGATATCGTGCTGGCCAGCACCATTGTCAACGTATTACCGGCAATAGCAGCAAAAACACTCGGTATACCGGTGTTATGGAAAATCACAGAAATTATGCAAACAACTGAGTTTACGGCTGCAGCGATATCCGTGGTGGAGAAATACAGCGATTGTCTGATCGCCATTTCGGAAGCATCGGCCCGTGTCTTTCGGGGCAATGTTTCTAGGCCGATCACGCTGCTTCCCCCATCTTCCGATAATGAGCTGCTTCATCCATCCCAAAAGCTGATCCGTACCGGATACCGCAAAGTTCTTCGCCTTAAGGATTCCCAGTTCTGTATAGGCTATATCTCTTCCTTTATTCATCCTGAAAAGGGACTTCACGAATTTATCCGAATGGCACTCATTCTAGCTGAATCCTACCCAAACTGCCGGTTTGTCATGATCGGCAAGCCGGCAGATCATAAATATTTTGACCGCTGCGTTGCAGAAGTGAATGCTTCCGACTACAGAACCCGTTTTCGTTTTATACCTTTTGTGGAATCGGTTCATTCTGCATACAGCGCAATGGATATCCTTGCGGTTCCTAGCATGGTGAAGGAAGGATTTGGCATGACCGCACTGGAAGGCATGCTTTGCGGCAAACCGGTCATATCCTTTGATTCCGGTGGACTTGGGGAACTGATGGAAAATACGGGAAACGCGCATTTTACCGTACCGACGGGCGACTATGCCGCACTTGCTGTCAAGGCAGCTGAACTCCTGGGAAATCCCGAACTTATGCGAATCACCGGCAGCAAAAACGCAGATGCGGCAAGGACCCGGTATGGCATGGAAACATATCGTCAGAGGGTTCAGACATTTGTGTATGAGCTGCGAATTGGCTGTCCTGATTGGATGAGCGGAGGCATATCCCGCAGCGTATCAGCATACCGGGAACCTCAGCCCTTGCCTTTGCCGCCGATAAGGCAGACAGCTGAGGTGGTTAGACGGAAGGCAAGGAAGAAGAAAATAGCACAGGTACGCAAAATCCGGAGCAAAGCGCCTGCCTCCAGGCGTTATCATACGAAAAGAAAGAGAGGAGCCGGCAAGCGATCCAAACGCCGCTCCAAATCAATTAAACGAAGGTAGGAGACGGACGCTATGAGAATTATGACGATTTTGGGCACCAGACCCGAAATTATTCGCCTCAGCCTCATCCTTCCTAAGCTGGACCGGTATGCGGAGCGGCATGTGCTTGTGCATACCGGGCAAAATTTTGCAGATAGGCTGAGCGGGATTTTTTTCAGGCAAATGGGCTTACGCTCGCCAGATTATATTTTGCAGGACGCAGCTGCTTCACTGGGAGAACAGCTGTCATCCATGTTTTCTCAAATGGAGGCTATTCTGGAGAAAGAGAAACCCGATAAAATACTGCTGCTTGGTGATACCAACAGCGCGCTGTGCGCAGTACTCGCGGAAAGACTGGGATACCCTGTGGTTCATATGGAAGCAGGGAATCGCTGCTTTGATCTGAATGTACCCGAGGAAAAAAACAGAAAGGTCATTGATGCCATTTCATCCATTAATATGCCTTATACGGAGCAGAGCAAGAAGCATCTGCTGGCAGAAGGCTTCCCCAGCCGGCGCATTGTCCTGACAGGTAATCCGATCTACGAGGTCATGAAGCATTACGAGAAATCTATCGCAGAGAGCGATATTTTGAACAGACTCTCCCTGAAGCCGAAGGAGTATTTTCTGGTCACGGCACATCGCGCGGAGAATGTGGATCACCCGGTCCGTTTGCAGCAGATTGTAGAGGGGCTGAACCGGATTGCAGAGGCGTACGGACGCCGGATTATTTGCAGTATCCACCCGCGTACAGCATCACGTATTACCGGGCAACAATCATTATCGCTGCATCCACTGGTCGAATTCCACGAGCCCTTCAGTTTTTTTGATTTTGTCATGCTGGAGCGGTTTACCTGCTGCGCGTTAACGGATAGCGGGACCGTACAAGAAGAGTGCTGTATCATGCAGGTCCCTACCGTAACCATGCGGTCTACGACAGAGCGCCCGGAGACAGTGGACTGCGGCAGCAATATCGTGTCTGGTCTAGATGCTGAAGCAATATATCGAGCGGCTGATCTGATGATTAGTCTGAACCGGGGCTGGGTGTGTCCGGAAGGTTACTTGACGGAAAATGTTTCAGATAAGGTAGTTAAATTTTTGCTTGGAGGGAAAGTTCATGTTTGAAAATAAACGTATATTGGTGACCGGGGGCACCGGCTCATGGGGGTACGAGTTGATCGCCCAGCTGCTGGGGCTAAAGCCGAAGGAAGTTGTTGTCTATTCACGCAATGAATCTTCTCAGGTGGCCATGAGCCGGGAGTTTGAAGACAGACATCTGAGCTTCCGGATCGGAGATATCCGAGACAAGGATGCGCTGGTTACGGCATGTCAGGGCATAGACTATGTATTTCATCTTGCAGCGCTGAAGCATGTACCGGTTTGTGAGGATCAGCCTTACGAAGCGCTCAAAACCAACGTAATCGGCACTCAGAATGTCATTGAGGCATCCATTGAGAACAAGGTAAAGAAGGTATTTTATATATCTACCGACAAAGCGGCAAATCCATCCAATTTCTACGGTATGACTAAAGCCATCGGAGAAAAGCTTATCGTTTATGCAAATCTTCTGAATAGTGAAACCCGGTTTGTCACAGTTCGAGGCGGCAATGTGCTTGGTACCAATGGCAGCGTAGTTCATGTGTTTAAGGATCAGATTCGGGTCAAAGGGCAGGTTTCGATTACGGATATGGAGATGACCCGCTTCTTCCTGACGCTTCGGGATGCGATCAAGCTGTTGTTCAAGGCCGCTGAAGAGAGTTATGGCGGTGAAATATTCGTTATGACGATGCCTGCCTGCAGAATTGTCGATATGGCGGAAGTGCTGATCGAGGACTCCGGCAAAGAGAATGTGGAGATTATAGAATCCGGCATCCGGCCAGGAGAGAAGATTCATGAGATTCTGATGAGCGATTATGAGAGCCTGACGACGGTAGTGTATGACGAGGAATATCTCGTGATCCTGCCGACTCTTCATATGCCTGAGCTGAAGGAACGCTATAGTCACTGCCGAGCCGTATCGTTCAGCAGCTTTAGCTCGAATTACCATCTGATGAACAAAGAGGAGATCAGAGACATTCTCCAACGCGGGGGGTTCCTGCAATGAAGCTGCTAATTCTGGGAGGAAACGGGATGGCAGGGCATATGCTGGTCGATTATTTTAAGCGTCAGGGAAAGCATCAGGTATTCTATACAACCCGGGATCAACACAGCCCCGGGGGGCTTTTTCTTGACGCTTCTGAATCATGCATGGCCGACAGATTGCTGGAAATTGTCAGACCGGATATTGTGATCAATGCCATCGGTGTTTTGAATCATTATGCGGAAGAAGACCGAATCAATGCTTATCATATCAATGGCTTCCTGCCCCATAGACTGAAACGGACCGCTGATGTGCTTGGAATCCGTCTGATTCATATCAGTACCGATTGTGTGTTTGAAGGGACGCGGGGCAGCTACGAAGAGGATGATACACCGGATGGAACCAGCGCTTATGCCATGACTAAAGCGCTTGGTGAAGTCCGTGCACCAGGACATCTGACTATACGCACATCCATTATCGGACCGGAAATCCGAAGTCATGGCATCGGGCTTATGCATTGGTTTATGTCCCAGAAAGGGATCGTTACCGGTTACCGTAATGTCCTTTGGAATGGAGTGACGACGCTGGAGCTGGCCAAAGCTATCGATCAATTAATGATTTCACCGGTTTCCGGATTGATACATCTTGCCCATCCCATTCCGATAAGTAAGCATGACCTGCTGCTGCTTTTTCAGGAGATATGGAATATACGTGGAGTAACCGTGATGCCTGCTGAGCAGCCGGTGCAGGACCGGACATTGGTATCTACCCGAACAGACATTGACTATTCCGTTCCTCATTACCGAGACATGCTGAAGGAGTTGGAGAGATGGATGAACGAGCTTCCTTCCGCAAGCGTGTCGTACTGATTACTGGGGCTTCGGGCTTTACCGGCGGCCATGCCTGCCGGTATTTTGCCGGTAAGGGCCTGCAGGTAGCCGCCATGGTTCGGAAAATTCCTCTGGGACAGGTTCCGGAGGGGGTTACGTATTATGCTTGCGATTTATTAAACAAGCATGGGCTTGAGAAGTTGGTCCAAAGC
This sequence comes from Paenibacillus sp. J23TS9, assembly GCF_018403225.1. Classification (NCBI taxonomy): domain Bacteria; kingdom Bacillati; phylum Bacillota; class Bacilli; order Caryophanales; family Paenibacillaceae; genus Paenibacillus; species Paenibacillus sp. J23TS9. Next base: position 272,985 of record NZ_BOSG01000005.1, read on the forward strand.
ATTGCTCCGGATTATGTGCTTCATCTTGGCGGCAAAAATTCAGTCCCGGAATCATGGGAGAATCCACTCCTGTATATGGAAACCAATGTACTTCCGACTATTTATCTCCTGAATTCACTGCGCTCGCTTCCATCCTGCAGAATTGTTATCGCCGGCTCCATGGCAGTGTTCCCGCTTGAACCTCCTTTTCAGCCTCCACATCCATACAGCCTCAGTAAGAGCCTGCAAAAAGCCGCTGCACTATCATGGGAAGTCTTGTTTGGCCAGGCTGTAATTCTTGCTGAACCATCGAATCTCATAGGTCCGGGACCTTCAACAGGATTTTGCGCCCTGCTCGCCCGACATATCGCAGCTTGTGAGCATGAAGGGAAAACCGCATCTTTTAAAATTTCTTCCCGGAATGCCCGGCGTGATTTTCTGGATGTGAGGGATGCGGTAAAAGCATATGATCTTTTACTGAAGAAGGGAACGCCGGGACATACCGTTACGATCAGTTCAGGAACCCAGCATACACTGGAGAAAATAGCGCTCAGTATGATGAATATTGCCGGCAGCAAGGCACCGCTGGAATGGGGGGATGAGCCGGATTCGTCTGTTCCGCTCGAACTCCAGTCACAAGGACAAGGAATGGCGGAGCTCGGATGGAAGCCGGAAATACCGCTTGAGACTTCGCTCCATGATGTTTTGCAGCATTTTCATAAGCGGGAAGGAGGGGCATGATGAGACCGCTGGTGACCATTATTATTCCTTTTTATAATGACCCTTACGTAGATCAGGCGGTGCAGAGTGCTTTGTCACAGAGCTACGCTCCTTTGGAAATCATCGTGGTGGACGACGGATCTACCAGCTATGCAGACAGGCTGGCTCCCTTTCGCTCTCATATCTATTATTTGGGCAAGGGAAATGGCGGAACCGCGAGTGCGCTGAACCACGGTATACGGTATGCATCAGGGGAATATATTGCCTGGCTTAGCTCCGATGATCTGTTTTATCCGGAGAAAATAAGCCATCAGGTCCAGTTTATGATGCAGCAAGGCGCTTTTATATCACATACTAATTTCAATGTTATAGACAGGTTCAGCCAAATCACCTCCTTTAGAGCAGGATGCTCCTTTTCGAATATACTGGATTTCTACCGGATTTTTATGAATGGCAATCCGGTCAACGGCTGCACGGTGATGATGAAAAAGGAATTGTTTTGCCACGTCGGTCTTTTTGACGAAAACTTGCCGTATACACATGATTTGGATTTCTGGAGAAGGGTGATCCAGGCTGGGTTTCCTCTTCCGTTTCTGGATGAACCGCTGGTAGGTTACCGCCAGCATGAGGCTATGGGGACGATCCGCCACAAGGCGGTGATTGAGCAGGAGTATGCCGTGACGCTTGGAAATGTGCGCAGTTCACTGGGACCGCTGATATCTATAATGGAACGATCTTGAACACTTTTGGATGGCAGCCCTTACAGTTCGTCCACGCGAACGTTGAAAGAATAGCATAGTTATAGTATGAAAGGAGGGAAAAACAATGCCAAATGTTTTGGTTGACAGTCAAATTTCTCAAAACGTCTCTACTGCAGGTGCTGTTGCCATTCCTGCAAGCACCACGCCGGCTTTGTTTGGATCTTTGGGTCTGAATACCGCTGCCGCTGGTCCGAATCTTTCCGTGCATTTTTCGGCTACGGTTACGCTGAGTGCGGTTGTTGCTGTCCTTGTTCCGATTACAATCACGATCGTTAGAGTTGTCAGCGGTGTATCCTTCCCCATCTATACTGCAACAGAAACTCTTCCGGTAGGGACACTGCTGCTTACGACCGATGCCTTTACGATATCCGGGGTGGATTTGCTTACGACTAATCCCGAATTCGTTGTCTATCAGGCCTTTATCAGCATTCCGGAAGGACTTGCGGTAGTTCCTACGCGGGTAGGACCGGAGAGCTTCCAGGCAGTGGCTTTCTCAGACTAATATTATAGGATGATTTATGGCTGGTTTTTTCAGCCTCGGGCACCGGTTTCCGGTGCCTTTTTTTAATTCTAGGCATATAACACCAGCGGAGCTTAGTCGATAGACGTTTTTTTATGGTTGATGGGTTCAATAGTCGGGTCGGAACTGGATTTTTATCAATATAGTATATTGTCCGCTAATGATGGATTACCCTTAATGAATCCGGCCCTGCCGGACCCATGGAAAGGAGAAGGCATGAAGATATTACTGGCAACCTACTGGCTGATTCCCCATGTCGGCGGGGTATGGAAATATATGCTGCAGATTCAGCAACGGCTCGAAGCGATGGGACATCAGGTTGATCTGCTCGGCAACAGCCCGGATTACTCCAAATTCCATATCATCAACCGAGGCCAGGAACTGCACAAGACGGCCCTGCGGCCTTTATTATCTGCAAAGCTGTCGGCAGCCCATACTCCACTACTACACCGCGATTCGATTATTAATTTCTATGAAGAAGACCGCTACAATATGGAGTTGTCTGCTGCCTATTTTGGTCTGGGGCAATATGATGTTATTCATACACAGGATATTTTTGCTGCGAGAGCACTGAGCCGTGTGAAGCCTGCGCATGTCCCGCTGGTCGTTCAGGTTCATGGTTCCGTCAGTGGTGAGCTGCATAATCACTTTCGGCTGAATCCGCAGCTTGGTATTCAGGATCATTCGCCCGCATGGAAATATTTTAACTCGATTGAGTATTATGGCGCTTCTTCAGGACAGCTGACGATCACCTCCACCGAGTGGCAGAAAAATGAGCTCGTGCATGACTTCGGCGTGCCGGAGCAGCGGATTGAAGTCTTTCAGTACGGACTGGATGCCATCCCGTTCTGGCAAAGCGCGCAGCTGGGAACCGATATCCAAAAGCCCCCAGGCAAAAAGGTCATTATTTTCCCCGCCAGACTTGCCTTTGTTAAAGGGATCGACGTGCTGATTTCCGCGCTTGGGATGCTAAAATATATGCGGAATGACTGGGTGTGCTGGATTGTGGGAGAAGGGGAAAAGCATGAAGAACTGCAGCAGCAGACGGCAGGCCTTTCCTTGCAGGACGATGTGATTTTCATGGGTGAACGGCGCGATATCCCGGCATTGCTGATGCAATCTGATATTTTTGTGCATTCCTGTATTCAGGATAACCAGCCATTCTCGGTCATGGAAGCGCAAATTGCCGGACTGCCTGCATGTGTCTCGAATGCCGGAGGGCTGCCAGAGATGGTTGAGCATAACGTAACGGGATTGGTCTCGCCGGTAAAGGATCCGCTGACACTTGCGCAGCATCTCAATTTGCTCCTCGAAAATAATGAATACCGGCTTATGCTAGGACAAAATGCGGCTCAGTGGGCGAAGGAGCACTGGTCCATGGATCAAATGATTGCAAGGCTTCTGAATGCGTATGGAAGGGCGGCGTCAAGCCTATAAATTTAGCATGAGAGATGAAAGGAGGATGAGCCGTGCCAGGAGATCCATATATGGTCATCGGAGATTTGTATAACCGGATCTTTGCAGTGCAGTCATCACATATCGGTGTGCTGGTAGACTATGCAGTCTGGAACCGGATTTTTGAACAATTACCCCCGAATTATACCCTTCCTGATATGGAAGTTTTGACTTTTGATTGATCATAATCGTGAAAAAAAGGGGGCCGCCTGTAAGCAGGATATCTGCTTTATGGGCTGGCCCCTTTGGTTAAGTTAATCTTCGTTTAGATGAATCCCGTTAAAAATGTCAGTCCAGAGATGATCATTCCCATCCCATTTCTCGTCGTTGGGCAATTGAATAGAGCAAATCTTTTCAAGCGGCCAGTCTGTCTCCACCACGTTTGGTACAGCGGTGTGATTGATAAGCAGGACTTTGAAATCATGCGCCACAAGGCCAGATAAGACGGTCTGAAGCTCCTGTGCATGCTCGAAGGACCCTTCGGTCCGGATAAAAAGGATGTTGCGGCTGTAAGCCATTTTCTCCATAAAGCGCTGTACACGGCGGTCATATTTTGCCTTTACTTCCGGGTATGCGGCGAGATAGGGAGGAAAGTTGTTGTGCGTAAAAAAATCATGATTCGAGAGGAAATCATAGTTGGTTTCTCTGACCAGATAAAGCTGGTCACTGATCCGTTTTTCTACGACCAGATTGTTGTACTCCATAAAATTGGCAAAATGGTTCCGCAGCAGGCGATTCACGTCAGCCAAATTGTAAGTAGCCATCCAATCAAGCGGGCCGGCATAGGGGCGCAGATCTAACTTCTCAAGCTGCATGGAAGCCAGACATAAATCTCCAAGGCTGAAAATGGCATCATAGGTCCCTTTGAGATCAGCTATCCGCATGTTTGAGTCCTTCCTTTCATAGGCGAATTTTGAATTCTTCACTCTATAGTAAATGCGCTTTGCTCCAAGTTCGCCTGTATGCTCGTTTACTCCTGTCTGATATTTAGGTGAGCGGCTAAAGCCATACGCCCGTACCATTGGCCGGGAAAATCATACGATGGGATATGACTAGATTTCAGGAGGATGGGTTATGTCCATATTACGACTCGAATCAGCGCCCTTTTCCCCAATTGATTGCCGTTATATTGAATCCTGTGATATTGAGGTAACCAACGGCGGAACTGAAGGCTTTGAGATGCTCGTTCACGGCTATGGCAATCAGGGGCTTTTTTATGTACAGCTAATTCATGTAAGTCCGGGCAGTACCGTACCCTTATATGATATTTTGACGGGATATCTGCCTTTTCAGCTTGTACTGGTAACGAATGTGAACCATTACGACCATACCTGGGTTACCGTAAGAGTCCGCGATCATGGCAATTTAATTGCTTTATATACGCAGGAGGATACCATCCGTACGTTATAAACGGGGGGAGGGATATGACATGAATGTATTGTTTGTGTTCTATGTACCTAGCGGCGGTATGGATACGCTGAATCGGCTGCGGTGCAAGGCTCTGAAAAAATACGGAATTCATGCTTCCTGCCTCTACTACTTTTGGGGGGCGGGAGTGCAAAACAATGATGAAGTTCCGATGTATATCACCAATAATGATGATGAAATTCGCGGCATACTAACTTCCGGAAACTATGATGTGATTGTAGTTACAACGGATCATACCAGTTTTCCGAGATTCAGAGAGCTTGGCTATACAGGTAAGCTGGTGCTGGAAATTCAGGGTTATGGTCCAAAAGAAAATGCCAGAAAGCAGCTGATTGAAGCACTGCCTTATGTGAACAGATACGCCGATGCATTACTTAATCCCTGCACGCCGCATATTGCTGCATTGTTCCGGGAATTGTTTCCCCATATTCCCCAGTTTCATTTTCCAAACTGCTTTGATTCCGAAGCCTTCACGTATCGGCCAGCAGCCAAACCGGAGCATCCTGTTATCGCCTGGCTTGGGCGGATGGAGGATAATAAAAACTGGAGGGAGTTTCTTCATATCGGCCACCAGCTCTCCTACTATATTCCTGATGTGAGCCTGTGGATGTTTGAAGATCCCAATCTGTCCGATCCCCATGAACGTGAGCAGTTTGAGCAGATGGTCCATAATTTGGGGCTTCGTTCGCGTCTGACTCTCCGTTCGAATGTGGCCAATGCCCAGATGCAGTATTTATTTTCGTCTATTGGCGATTCGGGTGGGCTCATGTGCTCCACGTCCAAAGTGGAAGGAGGCCCCCTATCCGTCCTGGAGGCCATGAGCTGCAGATGCCCGGTACTCGCTACGAATTCAGATGGGGTGGCATTATTTATCCGTCATAACGACACCGGCAAGAGCTATACACTTGGCAATATCGCGCAGGCGGTACAGGAAGCACTGGATTTGATGACCAATACCGAACACAGGGAAAACATCCGGAACAACGCTCTCAGGCTGCTGCAAACCGAGTTTAACCCCCATTTATATTGCTTAAGCTTCATACGTATGCTGAATCAAATATAGAGGAGATGGAGACGATGACACTCAAGTATAAAACCAGGCAGGAAGCCGTAGCGGGTTCATTTGACTCGTTTGTAGTAGGGGCTGATGAGATCGTGCTGACCTCCGTTACGCTGGAAGGGATTTCTGAAGGAGACCGGGTAGTTCTGGCCATTGATGCATCCTGGTTAAAACCGTTGTGTGATCTCGGGGAGCTTGAGTTCTTTTTGAGAAGGGATATGCCCGATGGACCTGCCGTGTACTGGACACTGGAAACCTGCTTTGCCAAGGCCCGCACGAGAGAAAATTACACACTGGTCGCAGACAGCAGCATGCGTCATTTCTATTTAACCGTACGCTCCAGCGAACAGAAGGCACGTCTTGTCGCGTATGCTTTGGAAGGAAGCGTATTTACTCCGGAATGACTTGTAAGACGGAAAGGCCGACCCGGTGTTAAATAATGCATGGATCGGCCACACACTTTCGCTGACGTTCATGATACGGGTTTGATGAAATGAAGGTAGGTTTCTTGAAGTCCTTCCTCGATGCTGAATTGATGCTTCCAGTTTAGGCTGCTGCGGATTCGGTCGTTCGAGAGACAGCTGTTTCGAATATCTCCAGCCCTGGCGGATCGGTTTTGAGTAGGGATGTCCTGGCTGTGGTACTGCCTGAGCAGAGCAACCAGCCGGTTGACGGAAGTTGCTGTGCCGGTGCTGACATGAAGTATATCGCGGCTGTCTGAGCTTTGGGCTGCCGAAAGTGCCGAAACGACATCTTTTACATAAATAAAGTCTCGGGTCTGCTCTCCATCTCCGTTAATTGTAAGGGGCTTATCCTGCAGGAGCTGGTTTAAGAAAATGGAAACAACTCCGCCTTCGCCTTTGGAGGTTTGACCGGGACCATAGACGTTGGCAAAGCGTAGAACCGTCCAATCGATATCAAACAATTGGCCATAAAGACGGATATAATGTTCAGCTGCATATTTGGACAAGCCATAAAATGAGATAGGCATAGCTGTGTCGGTTTCTTCAAGCAATTCCTTATCCAGATTGCCATACACTCCCGATGTCGAAGCAAAAATGAATTTACGGACGCCAGCCTTCCTGCAGCCCTCCAGCATATTCAAAGTCCCACCGGTATTGATCTCCATATCCAGCCTTGGATTGCTTATAGACTGCTGAACATCCGCCTGTGCGGCTAAATGAAATACCGTATCCGGCTTCAAGGAGATGATCGTCTGAAGCGCCGCTGGACTCCGTATATCCTCAACATGCAGAACAGCAGAGGGATGGACCTTTCCAGCCGAGCCAGTGGACAGATTATCGATGATATGGACATGCTGCTTCAATTCAACCAGTTCCTGTACAAGATGAGACCCGATAAATCCGGCTCCGCCTGTTACCACCACCGTTTTCATGTCATTACCTCCTGAAGGATGGGTTATGATCTATCGTATGTGGAAGGTAATTTATTGGCATTAGGCATCTCCCTATTTCAGTGGGGGAGTTCAGGAATTATAGGAATGAAGGGTAGTAAAGATCAGTAACTGGGGTAACATGTTAATAGTGGTATAGGTTCATAGGAAAGGAGATAAAGACTTTGAATAAAAAATGGATACCCGCCATCATCATCGTTATATGTATGATTCTGATTGCCTGTGCAGCCTATTTTTTCCGTCCTTATGAAACGAAGGATCCATATCCAAAAGGTACCGTTTCCTCACCGGCAGAGACAAAGGAACAATCTGGAGCGGAAAAAACTGAAGTTTGGATAAACAAGGATGTGACTTCCATTGAGTGGGATGGTAAAAGAACTTCATGGATCCTCAAGCAGGCAAGCAAAGAAGAGAATGTGGCAGATAGCGGATGGACTCTGAACGGGGAACCGATCACTACTGATCATGTAAATATGATCATCTCGAAAATGAATGCGATGCTGACCAAGGATTCGGATTCCTCACGAAAAGCTTCTTCATTAAAAGCCGAAGTCATTGATTCAACCGTTACTCTCTTAAGCGGTCCGGACAGCAGTGATAAGGTATACCAGATCGCGGTTGAACCGGCGTATCCGGAGACACTTTGGATCGTTCCGGCTGGAAAATCCATGGTATATCCAGTAACTTTAAAGGATGTGCAGCAACTGGAAAAGGAAATTGACCAATTGAAGGCTGCATCACATGCAGAATAACATTATGGCATCGGAATGCCAAATCCTTTCAGCATAGCGTCATGATCGCACGGTCATCCTAAAAGATGTTACTACATCAAACTCATAACGGAGGATGAACTCATGATGCGATCCAAAGCGATTAGTCTTTCGATATCTGCTGCACTGCTTGTAAGCGTGGCTGGTGTGGCTGGTTGTACAACGAAAGAGCCTGCCAACACCAATGTCCGCACAAAAAATGTCCATGATGCCCGCGGGCTGAACGGAATGAACGGACGCCTGAATGTGAATTCCTTAAGAGACGGAAATCGCTTATCGACGTATAGTACGGATGGGGCAAGACATAACACCAGCAACCTGACGTCTTCCCAAGAGCTTGCAGACAAGGTTGCAGCATTAAAAGAAGTTCGTACCGCAAATGTGCTGCATACAGGCAATAGTGCATATGTGGCCGTAACTCTGGAAGACGGTACCAAAGGCCATATGGGAACCAAAGGTATCACAGGGAACTATGGTATGAAAAGTACCAATAGCAATTTCCGCAGCAGCAGCTTCGGAACGATGAACAACAGCAGCTTTAATAATAACAGCGTTGGCAGCGGCTCCACGAGCGCTAATAACCGCGGTTTGTACGGCACGATGGGGACCGGCAGTTATGGCATTATGCGTGGTGTGACTGGAAATGGAACAGGAACAGGAACAGATATGGGAACCGGAACAAGCCGGTTGCATAATTATACTACTAGCTCTGGCGAACCCATTACGAAGAGCAATGGATTCAATGCTACGACATCGGGAACCTCTGGCACGAATGAAACCTTATCCGAGAATAAGGACAACGTGAGTGCGGAAATCAAAACCAAAATTACCGATGTCATCAAAAAAGCAGATCCAAATATCACCAATGTATATGTTTCTGCTAATCCTGATTTTGTCCAACGGGTCAGCAATTATGCAACCGAGGTGAAAAACGGCCATCCGATTCATGGTATGGTATCCGAGCTTTCAACTATGTTTGAACGTATTTTCCCGATGCACACTGGAACTGATAACAATATAAATACCAATAATACGAACCGTGTGACACCAATGGGTAACACACCTTCCGCACCACTCGGCAAAACGCCTGCTGGCCATCATATGATGCAGTAACCAATGAAAAAGCAGCCTTCGCGCCTAAACGCGACTGCTTTTTTATTTTGGCTCAGAATTAGACAAGTCAACCTACCATGATCAAAAAAAGCCCTCCAGATATGAAGAATCCAGAGGACTTTAATAAATCATTGTTGTGTAGTAAAGAATTAAAATACCTGGCGTCCACGTACCCATACGCCTTGAATGTTCAAGCTGTCATCCAGCAATAGAACATCGGCCTGCTTACCTGCTTCCAGCGTACCTGTGCGGTCTTGAATACGAAGACGTTTGGCTGGATTATAGCTGGCAACGCGGGAAGCATGTTCTACGGTCAAGCCTACGGTTTCAACCAGATAGCGGAAGCCCTTAATCATGGTCAGCGTGCTTCCGGCCAGACTGCTCGATTCGCCTTTCAGCATGGCGATACCGTCTTTGACTTCCACTGGCAGGTCGCCAATGGTATAGTCGCCGTCCGGCATACCCGCAGCGGACATCGCATCCGTTATCAGAATGAGGTTATCATTGGTTTTCAATTTAGCGAGAATAGAAATGCAGGCCGGATGTACGTGAATGCCGTCAGCAATAATTTCGGCATGGATCCGGTCATCGCTAAGAACGGCGCCGGCTGTTCCCGGTTTGCGGTGATGGAGCGGTGTCATGGCATTAAACGTATGCACGCCTTGACGGAGACCGGCTTCCACCGCGGCTTCCACTTCCTCATAAGTAGCATCCGTATGACCCAGGGCGGCATTGATGCCATGCGCATCCATCCAGGCAATAGCGTTCAACGCACCTTCACGCTCTGGAGCCAGGGTAACTTGTTTAATCAATCCAGGATACTGAGTTTCCCAGGCTTCCAGCCATTCCACGTTCGGATTGACGATATGCTCCGGATTTTGGGCCCCAGGCCATTTCGGACTGATAAAAGGTCCTTCCAAATGCACGCCTTCGATGATGGTGTAAGGCATATCCTGTTGTTGGTATTCACTGACTTCCTTCAGCACCTTATCAATCGAAGCTTTAGGAGCGGTCATCGAGGTGGCAAGCATGGCTGTTGTCCCTTGGGAACAGTGGAATGAGGTAATTTTATCAAGCTCTTCCTTGCCAGAATACATGAAGTCCTCGCCACTCCCGCCATGCACATGAACGTCGATGAAGCCTGGAACGATGTATCCGTCTGTTTTTTTGCATCCCGGGATTAACTCCTGCCAACGTTCCGGCAGATTTTGAACCTCGCCCGCATAGACAATGCTGCCGTCTTGAACGGCGACAACGCCTTCTTCAATCACTCCGCCCGGAATAACGACTTTTCCGTACAGCAGTTGGCCTGATACGTCACTCATGATAGCAACCTCCCAGCTCCTTGATCCAGTAACACGACAACGTTAGGGTGACATTGCAAAAGTGATGCCGGGCATTGGGACGTAATCGGCCCCTTTAAGGCCCGTTTGACGATTTCAGCCTTATCTTCTCCGCGAACGAGCAGCAGGATCTGCTTGGCTTTCAAAATGCTTCCTACGCCCATCGTAACGGCCTGAGTTGGTACGTCAGCGAGTGAAGGGAAGAAGCGTGCATTCGCAGTCCGTGTTTTTTCCTGAAGCTCAACGACATGCGTCCCGCCAACAAGGCTTTCATCCGGTTCATTAAATCCGATGTGTCCATTATGTCCCAGTCCAAGAATCTGAAGATCCACCGGGCCATACTCTTCCAGCATCGTATCATAATTTCTGCATTCGGCTTCGAGATCTGCGGCATTACCGTTAGGTACATGCGTATTTTCCATTTTGATATCGATATGGTTAAAGAGCTTGTCGTTCATAAAATAACGGTAGCTCTCGGAATGACCCTCTGGCAGACCTACATATTCATCCAGATTGTAACTGGAAGCTTTGGCAAAGCTGACAAGTCCCTGCTGATTCATTTCAATCAGGCGCCGGTAGATGCCGATCGGCGAACTGCCTGTCGCAAGGCCCAGCACCGACCGCGGTTTCGTGTGAAGCAGACTTGCAATGAGGCTCGCACCGGTGGAAATAAAATCGGCCTCCTGCTTAAATGTGTAGATGTTCATACTTGTTAATGACCTCCTTTTGGTTTTCGGTAGTTCCGGACATTCTGATAAGATTGCTCCAGCTTGGGAACATACTGTCCGAACTGCTCGCTGCTCATGCCCATGAAAAGAATATCAATAATATGAAGCTGGGCTACCCTTGAAGCCATATCGCCTCTGCGCATGCCTTCCTCGAGAGAAGAAACAAACAGGGGAATGTCGGCCAAGGATGCCAGCGTGTTGCTGCTGTAAGAAGTAAGGGTAATGGTCCGTGCTCCGCTGTCTTTGGCACAGGCAAGAGCATTGAGCGTTTCCTCGGTTTCCCCGGAATATGAAATGGCGACAGCCACATCCCGGTCCGTGAGTGTCGAAGCAGATGTGATCTGCATATGGGGATCTGCGAAGGCGGTGCAGTTTTTACCGATGCGGATCAGCTTCTGGTAGAAGTCGAGTGCAACAACCGATGAGGTTGCAACACCATACAAATCGATCCGCTGTGCCTTACACAGCAGCGTTATGGCCTCTGAGAGCCGGCCCATATCCAGCAGTGAAGTGGTATCCCGGATGGAGGTGAGATGGTTGGCTTCCATAGCCTCCACAATTTTGGATAACGGGTTGTTGGCCACGATGTCCTGGTAGGAAGAAGCGTGACTTCGTTCCTGCATTTCCGTATGGGCAATTTCAGCGGACAGCTTGACCTTCAAATCGGGATAACCCTTTAAATGGAATACTTTGCAAAAGCGGGTCACCGTGGCAGGACTGGTTCCGCACTGCTCGGCCAGATCCTTGATTCCCATATGCACGACTTCCGCCGGGGATGAGAGAATAAAATCGGCAATCCGGCGTTCCTGCTGGGACAGTTTTTCTTTTTCCTGTGCCAGGGCATACAAGATAGGTGCCACGAAAGGACCTCCTTACTCATAAAATGAATGAAAATTATTTTAGCTATTGTTTTTCATAATAAGAAAATTATTTTTATGTCTAACCCCATCATAGGTCAAAAGTCTCCTGGTGACAAGGGGCAATCCGGATTTATTTGGACAGTCATTCCCCAGGAAATGACAAAGCCCGCGTTCACCGGAACACGGGCTTTGACTCGGGTACATTTATGTCGGATTAGCGATTATGCACTAATACGCGTTTTTTTTGTTCTTCCAACTTCCTGCCGCAAGATTTGCCATACAATATAGGCCAGAATAATCATTTGCGGTATAAAGGTTTCCCAGGTAGGATACATGCCGAGCCATGAGATGGACGGCAGGGAAGACTGAGAATGTGCCGACAAACGGCCCGCAACCTGCAGGGAATGAACGCTGTCACCAAGGAAGCGGAATACCAGATAGTAAATCAGCAGCGTGGCTCCCAGGAAAAAGGCCCGAAGCGGCAGCGATGCGCTGAGGACAATAATCGCGTATCCCAAAATGGCAAGAATGACAAGCGCGATCACGACGCCTAAAATCAGCTGAAGCATCGGGATGGAGGAAGCCATACCGACATAAAATATGGTTGTTTCCGCCCCTTCCCGCAAAATGGCCAGCAGAGCCACAGAGTACAGCGACCAGAGACTGCCTTTGGCAAGGGCATTGCTGACTTGATTGCCTACATATTGATTCCAGGCTTTTGTATTGGATTTATTATGCAGCCATTGACCGACCGTAATCATCATAACAACGGCAACCAGACCGGTGATGCCTTCAATCATTTCACGGGCACTGCCAGAAGCAGCTTGTGAAATGGTGTAGGTGAGTACAACCGCCAGAATAATCGACAGGACAAACCCGGTGCCAGCACCAGACCATATGTATTTACGTCCCGCACTATTGCCGCTGCGTTTCAGATAGGACAGCAGTGCTGCGATGACGAGAATGGCCTCCAGACCTTCACGGAGCAGCACGAGTGCAGCATCCCAAACGGTATAGCTATGACTTCCCGCGATGGGTGTCAAAGAATTTTTCATTTCTTCGATTAAGGTTAATGCTTCCTTATCACGTGGAGGGGATGATAGAAGGTACCCTGAAACTTCAGACATTTGATTCTCGACTTCGGTGTACAAGGCCGGCGATGAAATACGGACTTCGCCTTCGACGGAAGGCCATGCCGCGATAAATTTGTTCATGTTATCCGCAGCCTTATCACTTTGACCTTCCACTGTCTGCTGACGGACCGTTTCCAGAATGCCCAGAAGATCGGACAATGTATATTTGCTTCCGCTTTCAGCTAAGCCGGTATTCTGTATCTTTCCTTCCGTATAATCGGTCAGGAGCGTGAGCAGCTTCTTCATTTCCTGTGCTGCCTGCTCTTCACGAACCGGGTCAGCCTGCAGGGCAATTCGTACTAAACTGATCTGCGTTTCCAGTTGACCGTATACGGCAAAGTTTTCGCTGCGGATGGGTGTTTCGCTTTTTGGCCATGCGTCGACAATATTTTGGTAGCTGGACTTGGCCTTGACCCAGTCCTTGCTCTCAATGGCAGAAAGGCTCTCTTTGGCAAAAGGGATGAGCTTACTGGCGGCTTCCGTGCCGCCTGATGCCTTGTTGCTGCCCCCTTGCTGTTCCGCAGATGCCTCGACATATGTATTGACCGCTTTGGCCAGTACGGAAAGAGCCTGTTTGGATCCGGCATCTTCTGCCTGAAGTTTTGACTCAGCGTCCGCCAGGGCAGCATCGACCTGGGCTTCAGCATCGGCGAGATCCTTCCTTCCCGTTTGTTTAACGAGAAGCCACTGTTCCTTAAACTGCTGAAGATCCCCGGCAGCTTCTTTCCATTGCTGCTGCCCTGCTTCCACAAGGGCGCTGCCTACAGCTGGCAGGAGATGGTCAACGGATGAGGCGGGTGCAGTCTCTGCAAAAGCCGGTGCCGCAGTCAAATGGAGAACGAGGAGCATGGCTAAGAACAGAAAGGCCAACGCGGCAGGTCTTTTTCTATTGTGTTGATTACATGGCATGAAATGATTTCTTGGCCGCATACGCAGTGATCTCCTTTAAAGCAAATTAATGAACAGGTGTAAGTCAACCAGCTCTAGAACAAGGTGTCTCCGATGTATCCGCCCTTGGAGGCCCCTGGAAAGCATGCAAATACGGCACTGCCAACATGCAAAATATATTCATTCAAGCGGTCGCTCTTCGAGAGCTTCTGCTGCATAGCAACGAATTGTTTGATCAAGTCGCGCTGGTAGCTGATAAACAACAGCCCGGCGTCAAGCTGCCCAGTCTTGAGATCGATGCCGCCGGAATAGGAGTATGAGCGGCGTAGCATCTGGAGAGAGCCGTCTCCTCGGGCAAGAGCAACATGGGAATTTGCCGGAATATGAGGATTCCCTTTCTCATCCTTCGCGCTGAGATCCACAGGATCAAATTCATTCTTGGAGCCGAGAGGGGCACCGCTGGTACGATAGCGGCCAAAAGTATCCTCCTGGTCCTTCAGACTAGAGCGGTCCCAAATTTCAATGCGCATCCGGATGCGGCGGACAGCCATATAACTGCCGCCCCCCATCCAGGCAGCTCCGTCACTGCCCTGCGCCCAGACAACCTTATCCATGTCCTGCCCGCTGGTAACAGCAGGATTACCCGTGCCATCCTTAAAGCCGAGCAGATTCCGGGGAGTTCCTCCGGATGGATCGGCTTGGGTTGAACGCTGAAAGCCTTCCTGCACCCAGCGCAGAACTGCCGTTCCGCGCGCCATCCGGGCCAGGTTACGGACCGCATGGAAGGCTACCTGCATATCGTCAGCGCAAACCTGCACGCCGATATCGCCTCCGCACCATTGTGGTTCCAGCTGCTCGCCGTTAAAGGCGGGCAGCTCTTTAAAGGAAGGAGGGCGCTTCGAGGACAAACCAAAACGGTCGTCAAAGAGTGAAGTTCCCGCTCCGAAGGTAATTGTCAGGCGGGATGGATTCAGGCCAACGGATTCACCGGTGTCGACTGGCGGCAGATTGTGATTATTGTTCTCCTCGCCGACCTGTTTGCCTTCGGACATCGCCGCCGCAGCCGCCGTCCATGTCCGGAACAGCTTTTGCAGTGAATTGCTGCCGCTTCCGGTTACATCGAATGCAGCAAAGCAAACGAAATTTTGCGCGGGAGTGATAATGCCCGCCTGGTGCTGGCCATAAAAAGGAATACGGTCTTCCGCTACCGGAGCCTGGGCCGCTTCTGTTTTATGGTTATTCTCCGCCGTGAACAGGCCGCCAATGGCGCCGCCTCCAAGAAGAAGTCCAAGACCTCCGGTGCCCGCCAGACGAAGGACGTCACGGCGGGTCATTGGTTTCTTCATTATTGAATCATCGTTTGAATTCTTATTACGGTCTGACATGTGTTTACACTCCCAAAATCTTGCCCATATTGGACAGCGGTTCAGCTAGCGCATCAAGGTTCTGGCTGAGCTTGCGGATTTGATCTTCTTTCAGCTCGGTGTAATCCACATAGCCATCGCCTTTTTTAAACGCATCGAGCTCCTGCTTCAGAGTGGCGAAGCGGTCACCGATTTCTTTCTCCAGATCAGCATCCTTTTTTGCCACTTCCGGTTTCAAAATTTCGAAAATTTTGTTGGCACCTTCAACGTTGGCAGCAAAGTCATACAAGTCCGTATGGGAGTAAAGCTCTTCCTCGCCGGTCACTTTGGAGGAGGATACTTCATTCAGAAGCTCCACAGCACCGGTAACCATCAGGCTGGCATCGATATCGATCGTTTCGATTTTTGCTCTAAGAAGCTGAGCGTCCTTCAACAGCTGATCGGCAAAACCTTCTTGGCCAGCTGTAGTTTTATCTTCCCAAAGGGCTTTTTCTATACGGTGGAAGCCGCGCCATTCAGCTGCGTCAACATCATTCACCCGTGCATCGATGTTCGGGTCCAGATCTCCAAGGGCCTCGGCAACCGGCTCAATCCGTTCGTAGTAAGCACGAGCAGGTGCATAAAGCTTTTTGGCTTCGTCCAGCTTTCCGGCTTTGACCGCATTTGTGAATTTTTCCGTTTCTTTCACAAACAGATCGCACTGCTCAACCGCGAAGTTCCGATATTGCTCAATCGCAGCGGTAAAATCGGCTGCAGCAGGAGCTGCACTCGTCTCCGTTGTGGCTGGTGCGGCAGGCGTAGGATCAGCTTCAACGTTTTCCTTTTGCCCGCATCCGCTGAAGAGCAGGGAGGCGACCAGTATACCCGTGGGAAGAATGACATTGTATTTCAAGTAAAGCAGCTCCTTTTTATATGAAAATATGTATCCTGACATATAAATGATAATGATTCTCAGTATCATGCCTGAGATAATAATATAGAGTTGCTTGGTTGCTGTCAATATTTTTTTATTGAAGTCATTTTATAGGTTGGAGCCCAGCCAACAGATGCAGATGCCACGTTAAAAAAGCCTCTCTATAGGACTGGAAGGTTTTTTCCTTCAGCACCCTAAGAGAGGCTTCTAACATATCAGTTATATTTTCGAATTGCTGGACTGACGGAAGATGGGCTGGAATGGCAGCAAGATCTTAATAGGCAGCGGATAAGGCGCTTGAATACTTTGCAGGATTGTTCGTGCAGCCACACTTCCAATTTCGAGCGTCGGGATATGAATGGTCGAAAGCGGAGGAACGGTATAGCGGGACGGCTCATTGTCATCAAAACCTATAATGGCAAAATCCTGCGGTATCCGGTAGCCTTTCTCCGAAATGGCACGCATCGCCGCCATCGCCATAATGTCACTGGCCGCAAAAACGGCTGTCGGCAGTTGGACGCTATGCCTATCAAGATATTTCAGAACGAGATGATAGGCGTTATCCGGCTCCCATTCCGCATTCAGGACATGCTGCGGATGGACCGTCAGCCCGGCTTGCTCCAGTGCCAGCTTGTAGCCGCGGAATCTTTTCTCCCGGTCCAATTCTCCGGATAAGCCGGTTCCTCCAATAAACATAATCTCGCGGTGACCCTGATCAATCAGATGCTGAACAGCTGCACGGGCAGCTTCGACGCGGTCATAAGAGATCGTTGGGATGCTTGGATCGGACACGTCGATGCCAACGATATGTTGAACATGTTTTTTGATTTGACTGTACAGTTTGTTTTCGATGCCTTCTATGATAATCAGGCCATCTGTTTGATTCTCGCTTGTAATTTGCTGCAAAACCTCAGGTTTTTTCAAATCTTCCTGCGTAAGAATGAAAGCAATTTTGTTTCCTTGTTGGGACAATTCCTTTTCGATACCTTCAAAAATGACCGAGAAATAAGGATGGTAATGCCGCCCTTGCATGGTGGATACAATGCATCCGATCTTTTTGACCTGCGCAGGGGATTCTTGGGCAGGAAGCTTAACCGTATAACCCAAATCTCGTGCTGCGTCCCAAATCTTTTGCCTTGTCTCACTGTTAAAGAAGCGGTTTGATTCGTCGGCCAGAACGCGGGAAACGGTAGAGATAGAAACGCCGACGCGTTCGGCTATATCTTTTAATGTGGGCATGATATGACCTGCCTTCAATTTCATATAAGATGTAGAGCAGATTGACAATCTCACTCTCTATGTTAAGTAAAAAAAAGGCAAAGGTCAACTCATTTGCGGAAAAAGTTGCAGCAATTTTCAGATATAATTTGCGTATTGATTTGCATAATTATGATTGACTATAGTTTGTAGCAGAGGTATTATTTTCATGTAATCAAGATGAATGAAGCCGATTTAATCAAAAGAAAGGGGTAAACTTAATGCGAATTATCAAATTTTGCAGTGTTTTTGCAATTATTTGCACAATTTTTGCGATAACGGGTTGCGCAAATGATTCGAAAGCCGATTCATCACCCTCCAGCAGCCAGGGTAAAGTAAAACTGGTTTTCTGGAGCCATCAGGAAGACGCCTTCATGAATGCTTATAAAAAAGTAATTTCAGACTACGAAGCGCTTCACCCGGATGTGAGCATTGACTACCAGACCTTTCCTTATGACGTGTACAACCAGAAGCTTAAAGCATCCTTTTCCGCAAAGAGCCCGCCTGATATCGCAGAAATGTTCGGCACCTGGGTTCCGGAGTATTCAAAAAACGGCCTGCTTGCGGAAATTCCGGGAAGTGAACAGCTGCAAACGGAATATTACGAAGCGCCTTTGGGCGGGTACACACTGAATGGCAAGCTGTATGGACTACCGCTCGAATTTAATATTGAGAATGGCGGGATGTTGATCCATCCGCAAATGCTTAAAGAGCATGGAATTGCCAATCCTCCTTCTACATGGGATGAGCTTGTGGCCGATGCGAAGCAATTGACGGTTCGTGACGGCAAGGGAATCAAGGTCAAGGGTTTTGACTTCGTTTCCGGCGACAATATTACATTCACGTTTCTGTCTATGATTTTGCAGCAAAACGGGAAATATTGGGGAGAAAATGACCATGTTGATTTCCAGACACCAGAAGCCCAGAAGGCGATGACTGCCTTAACCTCCCTCATTGCTAATGACAAAGTGGCAGATCTTACGACGTTCGGCGGCGAGCTGGACACTTCCGATTATTTCTTTCAAGGCAGATCGGCAATGACCTATCGAGGTCCATGGACCGTAGCTGCTGGGCTGAATACATACAAAGTGAAAGACTTTGAGTATGTACCCGTGCCTTCCTTTACAACGAATCCTCCTTCATTTTCAGCAGAGTCAGGCTGGGGCATTGTTGCTTCAGAAAAAAGCAAGCAGCAGAAAGCAGCCGTCGACTTTATTACTTACATGTCATCCAATGATAATTTGCTTGCATGGAACCAAAGCACGTTCACTGTTCCTGCCAAAAAGGCTGTGGCGGAAAATCCGGAATTCCTCAAATCAAATCCTTATATGAAAACTTCACTTGATATTTTGCAGCTGGGGAAATGGATCGGTCCGATCGCTGACCGGGATTTCTTTTTCAAAACGATTAATGATCACTTCCAATTGATGGCCACCGGTCAGGAAGCCGTTGAAAAGGGACTTCAGAATATAGAGAAGACCATCAACGAAAGTCAGGATCAACATAAATGATCGGAGTGGAACGAGCATGAATCTTGGCACTGCAACAGGCAGAAATAAAGGAATTGAGCCCGGGGCCGAACGGGCAGGCCGAAAAAACGGGAGGAAATTCATTTACCTGTCGCTGGCCCCCGTTCTGCTGCTGTTCGGCGTGTTTGCCTTTCTTCCTATCGGATGGAGTCTGGGATTGTCGGTATTTAAATATAACCCGCTTAGTGGAAGCGCTCTCTTTGTAGGAGCCGACAACTATATCCGTATGCTGGGCGATTCGGTTTTTCTGAAGTCGCTCTGGGTCACGTTTAAATTTGTCATTATTGCCGTTATGGTGAACATCATCATCACGTTGATGATCGCCGTAGCGATCCAGCGGATTCGGACCGGCTGGCTGCGGAGCTTGATGCGCACCTTGTTTTTTCTTCCGACAATCGCACCGCTCGCAGGTACGGCAATCGTCTGGAGCACCATGTTCAATTTCAACCACGGTTTGTTTAATATCCTGCTCGACAAGATGCATATGGCCCCAATACAGTGGTTAAGCGATCCGCATTATGCGCTGTATTCGGTCATCATGATGACGTTGTGGGCTGATATCGGGTACAATATTGTCCTTTTTATCGCAGGTCTGGATTCGATTCCGGATATGTATTATGAGGCCGCTATTTTGGATGGAGCAAGCCGCTGGCATATTTTCAAGGACATTACGCTTCCGCTGCTTCGCAGATCGATGCTGTTCATATCCGTTACCACCGTCGTTTCTTATTTTCAGGCTTTCGCCCAGTTCCAGATCATGACCAAGGGAGAACCGTTTAATGAAACAAGGGTGCTGGCTTTACACATATACGAGCAGGCCTTTTCCAATTCCAACATGGGATATGCGTCGGCCATGGCTACCGTGTTTCTGTTGATCATTTTAGTGGTTACCTTACTGCAGCTCAAATGGGGGCGTACGGAGTGGGAATATTGACGAGGGGGTCCGGAGCGAATGCACCGCAGAAATAAATGGTTGGATGGTTTGATTATGCTGGTGTTGATAGTAGCCGCTTGTGCGATGCTGATGCCTTATGCATGGATGGTTTTGTCTTCTTTAAAAAGCAACATGGAGATCGTATCCGGTTCACACACTTTTTTACCGAGTAAGGCCAGTCTGGAGGGCTATCGCACCGTGCTGGTGGATGCGCCTTTCGGAAGGTGGCTGATGAACAGTGCGGTGACTTCCGTCGTGATTACGGCAGCGACGCTTTTTACAAGTGCTCTAGCCGGTTATATTTTTGCCAAGCATCAATTCAAAGGACAGAAGCTTCTGTTCATTCTAATTCTTGCGACGATGATGATTCCTTTTCAGGTTATTATGATTCCGACCTATCTCATCACTGCAAAATTAGGTTTGGTCAACCAGTTGATGGCTATTATTTTGCCGAATCTGGTAAGCTCCTACGGCGTTTTTCTCGCCAAACAATTTATTGAGGATAT
This sequence comes from Paenibacillus sp. J23TS9, assembly GCF_018403225.1. NCBI lineage: Bacteria > Bacillati > Bacillota > Bacilli > Caryophanales > Paenibacillaceae > Paenibacillus > Paenibacillus sp. J23TS9. Next base: position 293,660 of record NZ_BOSG01000005.1, read on the forward strand.
CCCGCAGGATCTGCTGGATGCGGCAAGAATGGACGGTGCGGGCGAGCTGCGACTGATGGTTCGGATCATTGCGCCTCTCATTCTGCCCATGCTGTCTGCTCTCGGCATTTTTACCTTTATGAATTCCTGGAACAATTATTTATGGCCGCTTATTATTCTAAATGATGAGAGCAAAATGACGGTTCCTTTGGCACTGGTTTATTTTAACGGAACGCATATGGTCAACTATAACGTCGTGATGTCGGCGGCCGTGCTGATTACGCTTCCAGTTATTGCAGTGTTTCTCATATTCCAAAAGCAATTTATCAAAGGCCTGACGATGACGGGCATGAAGTAAAGAGAAGGGGAGAATACCGATGACTAAAATATCGATTATTGGCGCAGGCAGCGCATTTACACAGGAGATTACTACGGACATTATGCTCATTGAAGGGATTGAAGGCGGTACGATCGCACTGGTGGATATCGATCCGGAACGGCTGGAGATCGCACGCAAGCTAGTCGCGCAAATTATAGAGCTTTCAGGCAAGAAGTGGGACGTGATTGCTTCCACCGACCGTAGGGAAGTGATCGGGGGTTCGCAGTTCGTCATTAACCAGATTGAAGTGGGAGGACTGCAGACGGTCCGTTACGAGTATGAGATTCCGTTGAAATATGGCGTTAACCAGTGCATCGGGGACACGCTTGGCCCGGGCGGGCTATTCAAAACGCTGCGCACGCTTCCTTCCTGGATGGAAATCATCAGGGACATCGAGGATCTCTGCCCGGACACGACGATCCTGAATTATACGAATCCGATGTCAGCGGTGACGCTGCTTACATCCCGAATTACGCAAATCCCGGTCGTTGGCTTATGCCATTCCATTCAGAATACATCCCAACGTTTGGCCAAATATGCGGGGGTACCTTATTCGGAGATGAAATGGAGGGCGGCAGGGATCAACCATATGTCGTGGTTCGTGGAGCTTTCCCATCAGGGTCAGGACCTGTATCCTCTGCTGCGCGAGAAGATCCAGGATCCGGAACTGCTGAAGAAGGACCCCGTCCGATTTGATGCCATGAAATACCTGGGAGCTTTCGTATCGGAATCCAGCGGCCATTTCTCGGAATACATTCCTTACTATCGTAAACGCCAATCACTAATCGATCAGCACTGCAATTCCGGTTATAATGGCGCAACAGGTTATTACGCGGATAATTGGCCGATATGGCGGAAGGAAAACGATGAAAGGATCATTCAGCAGCTCGAGGGCACGATTCCGCTTGAGCTTAAGCCAAGCAATGAGTATGCGGCCATTATCATTGAAGCGATGCTGAAAAACGAACCGAAAGTGATTTATGGCAACGTGCCTAATGAAGGGTTAATTCATAATTTGCCGTCAGACGGCGTTGTCGAAGTAGCCTGCATGGTTGATCGCAATGGTATAAATCCTTGCCAGTTCGGCAGTCTGCCTGAGCATCTAGCCGCTTTGTGCCGTTCTAATATGGCCTTTTTTGATCTCGCCGTGGGAGCGGTTCTAGGTAACGACAAAGAAATGGCCCGGCATGCGCTGATGGTCGATCCGTTATCCGCTGCCGTTTGCTCGCTTGCTGAGATTGGCGATATGTTTGAGGAGCTGTATGAAGCCGAACATGACTTTATCCCGGCGCTGAAATAAACCTAAGAAACGAATTCTTGGCGGGCCATTTAGATGGATGGACATGGTCATATGTGGTAAACAAAAAAATTAGGGAGATGATCATTCGTGAGATTCGGTAAAATGCTGATTGTGGGAGTTAGTTTGGCTGTATTAGGTTTCGGAATCGCAAGCGTCAAGGCGCCTTCGGCTGCAGCTTCGGGAACCGAGTATTATGTATCGGCAAACGGGAGCGATTCGAATGCAGGTACGAGCAGCGCACCATGGAAAACCTTGCAGCACGCAGCTGATACCGCAGGTCCCGGAAGCACGGTTTATGTTCGCGGCGGAGTGTATAACGAAAAACTCAAGATCACCAAATCGGGTTCCGCGGACCAAGGTCCGATTACATTCACCAGCTATGACTCGGAGCAGGCCGTGATCGATGGAACAGGGCTGTCCGTGAGCGGAACCGAAGGCATCATCGACATCACCGACGTTAATTATGTTGCCATCCGAGGGTTTGAGGTTCGCAACTATACGACTACCAAAAGCAATGTCATGCCCGTCGGGATTTACGTACACGGCTCCGGCAGTTATATTACGCTGTCCAACAACAAAATCCATGACATTAAAAATACGTCAACCCCAGCAGGAACCGATCTTCTCGGGCGGGATGCTCATGGCATTGCCGTGTATGGAACCAAAGCTCCGGAGTCCATCCATGACGTGACAATTGACGGCAACGAGCTCTACAATCTGGTGCTGGGTTCCAGCGAATCGCTCGTGTTAAACGGCAATGTTGATACCTTTTCCGTGACGAACAACAAGATTCATGATAATGACAATATAGGGATCGATATTATCGGGTACGAGGGCAAATCGCCGAATGCGGCCTATGATCAGGCAAGAAACGGGTTCGTAAGCGGCAATCAGATCTACAATATTACTTCAAATAACAATCCGTCCTACGGGAAAAAGCTTCCGAACAACAGCAATGCGGCGGATGGTATTTATGTTGATGGGGGCAAAGACAGCATCATCGAGCGGAACTACAGCTACAATAATGACATCGGGGTTGAAATCGCCTCTGAGCATGCAGGGAAATCCACCAGTAATATAACGATCCGCAGCAATGTGATCTATAATAACCGCTTAACCGGTATTGCCATGGGCGGCTATGATACAAAGCGCGGGTCGACAGTGGGTTGCCATATCGTCAACAACACATTATACAAAAATGACACCCTGGGTGACGGCAGCGGTCAGCTGTACGTTCAATATGATACCCAGAACAATGTTATTGAAAATAATATTTTCGTAGCCAGTTCTTCGAATGTGCTGATCTATAACGAATATATAAAGAATTCTGGCAATGTGGTCGATTATAATCTGTATTTTGCCCCGGGTGGAAGCTCGAATGCCACCTGGACCTGGAAAAATAAAGAGTATACAGGATTCGCCGCATACCAAAAAGGAACAGGCAATGACGCCCACTCCCGATTTGCGGATCCTTTGTTCTTGAACGCCGCCTCTAACGATTTCCACCTGAAGCCAGCTTCGCCGGCCATGGATTCGGGATTAACGGATACCAGCATCATTGGATCACTGGATATCGGCGGGCAGGCACGGGTTCAGGGAGCTGGCGTGAATATGGGCGCGTACGAATAGACTCATGCTGAATGTAATTCAATACCTGATTATTCAGCCCCGATATTAACTAAGTGCATATACACCCCTTATAAGCATGGGAGCCCCTCTGGGTAAGCCGATGAATGTAAGGGGTGTATTTTTGTGCAAACCATGGAAGTTGGAAGTTAAATGGAACACATATGAAATGTATGGATAGACAACAAGAGAAGGCATGCACCGGAAGTAAATTATGGATGCCGGTGCACCCAAAATCCGGCCAGCAGGCGGTAAGGAATATACAGTCCAAGGTAGGCGCCTGTCATCAGAAACCAAGGGTTCAGGAGCACATCATGAACGTTTGTGGTAAACACGGTCTCGTGGGTTCTGTTCATGTAAACAACCGTGGTAATAATGGAGCCTGCAGTATAAAAAGAAAGCAGAGCTACCAAATGCAGCACATACCGGACAAGTTTGTTCCAAATAGCTAAGGCTGTCATGATAAACGGAACAACAATGAAACCTGCGATCAGCAAAAATAGCAAAGCCAGCACCTCCTCTAGTCCATTGTCGGCACCGGTTTGCAAATTTAAACTTTTCACTGATGTGAAAACGTATGAACTCCGGAAGTTTGGAGCGCGTTAAAGTCCGCCATGAAGGCGCAAGCCTATTTTTTAACCCTGACGGCACCATTGCCCTGTACCTTACATAATATGAGTTGACTGTATCCCTTTACCTTGTTATACCACATAAACCCGAGCAAGGAGGGGTGACACCATTGAAAGGGAACGATCATAAAAGCAAATTTTTGCTAACTCACCGTGAACGTGAAGTGTTTGAGCTGCTTGTTCAGGATAAAACGACCCGCGATATCGCCGGGCAGTTATTTATCAGTGAGAAAACGGTGCGGAACCATATTTCCAACGTGATGCAGAAACTCAATGTCAAAGGCCGTTCTCAGGCCGTCGTCGAGCTGATCAAGCTCGGGGAATTAAAGATCTGATCGATGCCTTCAAGCGCCCTTGGCCTTCTGTACTGTGTCTTCCTTATTTATAAGGAGGGCATGGCGAGAAGGTTCTTTGCTTTGAGGGGAGTTAAAACAAGGTAAGAGGATGGATAAGCTTAATCCGAAATTAACGGCAATTGATAAGATAAGACCGCTTCACATACTTATCTGATAAATATCAGATGAAGATCTTAGCAACTTTACTCGAAAAACAGAAACGGAAGACTATTTATAAGAGGTGTTCGATGCCTGCGGGCGGTACGGTATCGACTTGGAGCAAGCGATCACGGAAAGATGGCATAATGCGACGCGGCCGCAACGGCATGGAGGGAAGAAGCTGTAACGAAGCTATTTCTGATCCTCATGATGAAACTTTTGAACAAACTGTGAATCATGGGTCACTGTTATGGGCATCGTCTCTTTACCGGATCGAGAGTTATTCAGGCCGACAAATGTTTTGACCTGGAGTGTGACGTTAAATGATAAATGCCCTTTATGTAACCATTCAATCATTAAAATTTTCGGCTCTGTATACAGTATCGGTTTACCGTAATAACCAGCAAGTGCATTCTGGATCGATGGATTAAGTGAAGTTAGAAGAGCTTCAGAGTATTCATTTTCATCGCTTGGTTCGGCGGATGTTACTGGTGTCAGCAAAAGTAATCCGAAAAAAATAATTGCAAAAGCTTTCCTTATCATATTTAGACCTCCAGTTTTTTATATTAATGTTCCCCTAGGAAATATGCTTTCAATCAAGAGAGGATGAACCGGGATGTGAATTATTGAAGGATCAACCTGTCCTGAAGTTACTTGTGATCAGTTGGAAGAATGTGTAAACTATACTCATTATCACCTTGGAAATAGACATGGAGTCATACTTTCTTATAAGGACGTGATATCATTATTAATGAACTTGATAACCAATTTAAACAGTCAGGTTTGCCCACCCGGTATTCATTAGTAGAAGTTGAAAAATCTCTTGAGGAGAAATTTAACGCAAACGTAGTCGATAAAGAAAATTTCATTGACTTAAATAAAGATGCTTGGGCTAATTATGCAAATATCTATAAATGTTATGAAATAAAGGATCCATCAGTACTAAACTCAATTTTTAATGCTGAAGAAATAACGATGATAAACGAACTTATTGAGTTTAATCAAAGCAATACAGGGCACTTACAATCTGATGAGAATAAAATGTGGAAAGACATTCAAGAGGGAAGACTTATTCGTGTTGTTATTGAAACAACTGATCATCTACATATAAGTGCGTTTACGATGCAGGGGGTTTGCGAGAAAGTAATGGATGAGCTGTTAGTTCTGTCTGGAATAGATCCACAGGAGGCTCATCTTGATAACAAGCGTTATCTAAACTACCTGACTCTATTGAAAAAAACAGGTTATATTTAAACGTCTTATAAAATCAAAAAGAACCAGCACATTTAAAGATGCTGGTTCTTTTTGATTTAATTATATTATGAGATTACCACTTGTTAAAATTATTGGTGCTAAAATTGGTGCTAAAATTGGTGCTAAATTCTAGAATATTAATGAAGAAACAAAAAGAATAGACGGAAAAACCGCTCTTTATGTATATAGATCATATAGGTTATTTCAGTAATAAATGATATTACCAGTGACCAAAAATTAATTAGAGTGAAATTATAGTTTTACATTTGAGAGGGAACGATCATACAAGCAAGTTTTTGCTAACTTACCGTGAACGTGAAGTGTTTGAGCTGCTTGTTCAGGATAAAACGACCCGCGATATCGCCGGGCAGTTATTTATCAGTGAGAAAACGATGCGGAACCATATTTCCAACGTGATGTAGAAACTCAATGTCAAAGGCCGTTCTCAGGCCGTCGTCGAGCTGATCAAGCTCGGGGAATTAAAGATTTGATCGATGCCTTCAAGCGCCCTTGGCCTTCTGTACTGTGTCTTCCTTATTTATAAGGAGGGCATGGCGAGAAGGTTCTTTGCTTTGGAAGGGATTTTGAAAGATATGAAAGAATATCCGGCTTCCCGTTTAAATACCGAAAGCCGGATAGATGATATTATCCTCTTGGCGGGAACGGGTCATTCCCATAAC